>JBBTCJ010000174.1:0-23982 GCA_038043285.1 Planctomycetota bacterium
TTTCTTCGCGGGGGTAGCGGCCTGCCTCTCGAAGCAGCAGTTCGACGGTTTCCGCAACAGCACCGTGTCCGCCGGGGTTCCTGGTCACATAGGCCGCGACGCGTTTGATCTTGCTAACGGCGTCCGCCGTGGCCACGGGGAATTCGCAACGCGACATCGGTCCGAGGTCGGGAAGATCATCTCCGAGGTAGGCGACGGCTTCGTCGCCGAGGCCGCTTTCCGCGAGCACGCGGGCATACCCGGCGAGCTTGTCCTTCACGCCGGTCATGACCAGGGAGATGCCGAGTTCCTCTCCTCGCTTCTCGACGGTCAGGCTCTTGCGCCCCGAAAGAAGCGCGACCACCCCGCCGCATCGCTGCCAAAGTTTGATGGCGCATCCGTCACGGACGTGGAAGCTCTTCACGTCGTCACCGTCGGGACCGAGCATCACCCGTCCGTCGGTCAACACCCCGTCTACGTCGAGGATCAGTATCCGAACCGCCGCGGACCCCATGGCGCTGCTCCGTCGTCGGGAAAACTTAAGTATCTCGGAGAATGCTCGTCCGGTCAAGGAACACCCCTCCCCACGCGTTCGCAGGGGAATGAATGAGACCGCGCCGGATCCGCGACAATCAGACGCTTGGCCGACGCCCGCCGCTCGCATTGGGCGGTGCCACCTGCTTCGGCGGAAACAGGATGGACAACACGACCGACGTCGTGAGGATCGTCACGACCGCTCCGAGCGACCAGGTGATGGGGACGTGCACGTGAAAGGCGGCACTCGCCAGCATTTTGCAACCGATCACTACCAACAACGCGGCGAGTCCGTAACTCAGGTAGTGGAACATCTTCATGAACGTCGCTACGGCAAAGTACAGCGCCCGCAAGCCCAGAATCGCGAACACGTTCGAGGTGAACACGATGAACGGATCGCGGGTGATGGCGATGATCGCGGGAATCGAGTCGGCCGCAAAAATGATGTCCGTCGTTTCGACGATGACCAATACCAGAAGCAACGGGGTCGCGAGTAATTTCCCGCCGGAACGGGTGACGAACTTCGCCCCGTCGTAGCATTCGCTGATGGGCAGGAGCTTGCGGGTGAGCTTTAACACCGGGTTGCGCTCGGGTTCAAGCTGTTTGTCCTTGCTGAGCGCCATCTTGACGCCGGTGACGATCAGTAGGGCGCCGAAGACGTACATCATCCATTCGAACTTTTCGATGAGCCAAAGTCCGCCGAAGATGAACAGCCCGCGGAACACGACCGCACCGAGGATGCCCCAGAAGAGCACGCGGTGCTGATACGCGGGGCTGACCGCGAAGTAGGAGAAGATCACTGCGAAGACAAACACGTTGTCGACGCTGAGCGACTCTTCGATGATGTATCCGGTGAGGAACTCCTTGGCGACGCGGGTCCGCTCGGAGGGGTCGTATTCGCCGAACCAACCCAGCCAGAGGCCGAGGTTAAAGAGCACCGCCAGAGAGACCCAGACGACGACCCACGCGAAGGCCTCCTTGGGACGGATCTCGTGGGCTTTGCGGTGAAAGACGAAGAGATCGAGGGTCAGCACCACCACAATGAAGACGATGAAGCCGATCAACCAGGACAAGTTGGCCGCCATAGAATCTGTTTCCGTTGCTTGCGATATCCGACCCGTTGGGCGACGACTCCATGCCGCCTGCCGTCCGAGTCGCAACAAGGTAGCGGGCTTCGGCCGCAATGCCAGTGCCCGAACGGGAAGACGAGGCTGCCGGCGCCGTAGTGAAACCAATCCAAGTTCCAACGAGCCGATCTGATCCTCCTGAGGCGCGCCTGTTTTTGCGGGCAATCATCGGCGTTGGCTAAAGGCCGCAGCTCGCAGAGGGTGGTTTTCGCGGTCCTAGGCCAGTCGTCCCACGCGGCTTTCCACGGCATCGAGCACGCGGCAGGATCGCAGGATTGCCAGCGACGCATCGACGTCATATTTGAAAACCCGATCGGACGCGGCGTGTGGAATCCGTTCGCGGATGGTTTCGTGGGCGAGGCGCGGCCCAACGCCCGCGCGCAATGGAGCGCGGAAGTCCAATGCCTGGGCCGCCAAGAGCTGCTCGATCGCCAAGACCTGCTCAACGTTTTCCAGCACCTGCAAGCATTTGACGGCTGAGCGCGCCCCCATGCTGACGTGGTCTTCCTGACCCATCCCGGTGGGGATCGAATCGACGGAAGCGGGAAAGCAAAGGCCTTTGTTTTCACTCACGAGCGCAGCGGCTACATAGTGCGGAATCATCAGTCCGCTGTTGACGCCGGCGTTGGGGATGAGCAGCTTCGGGAGACCCCCCACGCCCTCCAAGAGCAGGTACGATCGCCGCTCGGAAATGGACCCAAGCTCCGCGAGCGCCATCGCCGCGTAATCCATGGCCAGGGCCAGCGGTTGACCGTGGAACAGACCGCCGCTGACGACGTCCCCGCCTTCGACGATCACCGGATTGTCGGTCACGGAGTTGATTTCGTCCTCGACGATCTGTGCCGCATGACGCAGGGCGTCGCGGGACGCGCCGTGGACCTGGGGGACGCAGCGGATGGAGTATGGATCCTGCACGCGGTCGCAATCGGCATGGGACGGAAGAATGTCGCTCTCCGCGAGCAGGCTACGGACGTTCGCCGCCGACTCAATGGCGCCGCGGTGCGGACGTAGGGCGTGCAGCCGCTCGTCGAAAGGCTTGACGCTGCCGGCGATGCCTTCCAAACTCATCGCCGCGATGATGTCGCAATGTCTCACCAGCCGACGGGCACGCACGAGCACGGTGGCCGCGATGGCGGACATGAACTGCGTTCCGTTGATCAGCGCGAGTCCTTCCTTGGGTCCGAGTCTCATCGCCGCCAAGCCCAACTGCTTCAACACGGTGCTCGCCGGCGCGGGTGATCCTCCGCGCCACTGCAACTGCCCCTCTCCAATCATCGGGAGCACCATGTGGGCCAGCGGAGCGAGGTCGCCGCTGGCGCCCAGCGAACCTTGCATGGGGATGACCGGCAGTGCGTCGGCTTTCAATAGGTCGATGAGAATTTGGAGTGTTCGACGCGATATGCCGCTGGCGCCGTGCGCGAGTCCATAAGCCTTCAACAGCATCATCCAGCGCACGACTTGCGGCGGAGCGGGCGGGCCGACGCCGACGGCGTGCGAGAGAATCAGGTTTCGCTGGAGTGCTTGCAACTGATCCGCGGGAATCCGCGTTCGGCACAGCGGCCCAATGCCTGTGTTTACGCCGTAGACGGCCTGAGATCCGCCGCAAAGTTGCTGGATTCGCGCGGCCGCGGCCTCGACTTTGGCCCAGACGTCTTCCGAAACGGTGAGGTGAACGGGGCCTTCCAGCGCCGCATCGAGGGCCTCGAGCGTCAGCCGTGATCCGTCGAGGGCAAAGCAAGCAGGCGCACGTTCGACGCCCGCCGAGGATTCCTTCGCATGGGTTGCGCACATCGTGGGGGGATTATAACGTGGCGCCGTTCACTCGTCCCGCGACGCCTCGGACGGGCAAAGTTTGCGCCTCGCGCCACGCAGGGCGATAATGGCCCGGTCTCCCCTTCTGATGCTTGCGGCCGCATCGAGCCACTCTCCGGTCAGCGCTTGGCGATATCGTAATTTTTCGCGGAGGCCGGTCCATCGACCGGCCGCGCGACGACGACCGCTCGGCCCCATGCAGGGATTGCAGCCGTACGTCTGCCGATGCAGACGCTTCTGTCGCGCATCGTGAAACACAGGCTACGAGGAGACGTCCGATGGCTACTGCCGTTGCAACGCTTTATGAGAAGCTTGGGGGAAAGACCGCTGTCGAGACCGTCGTCAAGGAGTTCTATCGCCGCGTTCTCAGCGATATTTCGCTGCGCGGGTTCTTCAAGAACACCGACATGGAGCACCAGATGCGGCAGCAGGTGCGATTTCTGACGATGGCTCTGGGCGGACCCAACGAGTACAAGGGACGCAACATGAAAGACGCGCACAAGAAGCTTGGGATCACGGAGAGTCATTTCGGCGCCGTCGCGGGGCACCTGATCGCCACCCTTCAGTGGGCCAAGGTGAACAAGGGCGATATCGATGCCGTGGTCGCACTGGTTGGTCCTTTGAAAACGGAAATCGTTACCGCGTGATGCCTGGAACCTTCCGGCAGGGTTCGCCGCATAGGGGCGACCTGCCGGCGCGCGGGTGGCACAACAACGGGCAGAGCCCGCGGCCGAAAAACCGACCGCGGGCTCGCCGCTTCTTCCCTGCCTCTTTGCTGCTACGATTGAATTACGGACAGGCAGACGGTCCGCTGAAGGGGTAGGTCTTGGACTTCAAGGCGTCCACTCCGTTCGCGATATCCAGCACGTTGGTGTTGGCCAGCGAACTGGGTACGCTCGGCTGCATCTGCGTGCGAGGCTTGATAAATGTTCCCGTCGCCAAGTCTTTCACTTTGTCAACGAGTTTCGACACGTCGAGCACGTTCACCTGCAGGCTGCCATCCACGTCGCCCCACTGGGCCGTCCTACCTTCGACCTCTGCGGAAGCCGCGAGGCATAGGGCCTCATTGCCCTGGCAGGCGGCCTGCGGCAGGGACGAGATCCGGAAGATCGAGGAGGGCACGACGCTGTCGCCGGTTACATGCAGGGCTTGTCCGGCGGTGAGCGCAGCCCAGTCGCGGTATTCCGGTGCGCAACCGAGCCTTGCGCATTTGAAGGTGCTTTGCAGCAATTGCGAATCTGGGCAATTAAACACGGGCTGGTTGTTCCCGTCGAGTATGGCGTTGACGTAGCGGTATTCGCCCTCCCGACCGGCAAACGGCACAAGGCAGGTGCCGCCTGGACAATTCGCATTGCTTGCGCAGGTCTTGTTCGCCGCCGCGCTCGTCGAGCTGCACACGTGATTCAGCGACGCGAGTTGAACGCGAATGGCGGTCTCCTGTCCCGCCGACGATGGCGCGACCACGAAGGAGATATATCGGTTCTTGTCGGTCGAACTCGGCTCCGGAAGGATCGGGACAAGAGCGAGGTCCGCCTCGGTGACGACGCCGTCGCAAGTGAGGTCGCCATCCTCGTACCCGCACGACCGGTCCGCGTTGCAAGGGTTGGGACCGTTGATCGAAGACTGAATCGTGGCGAGGTCTACGGCGTCGTAGTCGCCGTCCAAGTCGACGTCGCCGACGACGGTTTCGAGGATTGTCCCGACAAGCTCCAGGACGTCGTCATTGTTGACTTCGAGGTCGCCGTTCATGTCGCAACTCAGGTCCATATATACGGCGTCGTTGAGGTTGGACCAGCTTCCGATTCGCGCCATGCGGCAGCAGTAGGTAATGTCCTTCTGGTCAACGAAGCCGTCCCAGCCGACCGGCTGTGCGCCGGGCACGGGAGACTGACCAGCCACGTCGGCTCGGAAATCACCGGCCTTGTAGGTTGCACCGGTCTTCAGAAACGGCGACGCTGGGTCATTCACGTCCTTGGGGACCATGAAGGTCGGATCCTGTCCGAGGCTTGCCGGCGGAACGAGCAGTTGCCGGGAGGGATCGGCCCACGGGAGGTAATCATCGGTCAAATCGCACGTGCCGCCGACTCCGCGCGTCACGCAATCATTGTCAATGCGGCAGGGGATCGAGGGGTCGTTGACGCAGCGCCCCCATTCCGCAAAGGCGTTGTCCATGGCGATCGCGCCGCCCTTGCGGTCGAGGCGTCCGCCAGACATGGCAAGACCATCCACGAAGTACCGCAGATCCTCTTTTGTGAAATTGCCCTCTCCGTCGAAGTCGCCGATGACTTCCGGAATGGCATTATCAAAAGTCATTCCCCCCAGCGCGCTTCCGCTCCCGGACCCGGTTGCCTGGGCGTCGGACTGCTGCCAGCTCCGCGGGACGTAGTAGGCCTTCACCATTTCAGTGGCGTCATTGAGGTTGCGTAGACCGTCCTCATTGAAGTCGCCTTGAATCTTGTTGCGGACGGACATCTGTGTGCCGGCGGCGAAGTTCGTCACGAAGCCCGAGCCGTTCCAATAGACGTAGCTGCCGGTGACCGAGCCTTCGGAGTATTGGCCGGAACCGGTTAACGAGTTCCGCTTGGGAGTTCGCCCGCCCGTCGCCGGGTTGATCGAACCGAAGGGAGGCGTGTCCCCGCCCGCCTGCAGGTCGTTGCTGGTCCGGATGAAGTTTTGCAACGCCTGATTCAGCGGAGACGTGGGATTATATACCATGCCATCGGTGAGCGACTGCTTGCAGTCTACTCCGGCAGGAAGGAAAAAGCTGGTCGCCAGAAATTGGCCTGGAGAGTTGAGGTTCGACTTGCAGAAGTCCGCTCGGCAGGTCTGTGCCACCGGATTGCAGTCCGAGTCCACGTCGCATGGATCGGAATTGATGCTGCAATTGCCCCCCGGCGCCGCGAGGCAGGTCTGAGTCGCAGCCGGGCAATCCAAATCGACGGCGCAGGTTACCCCCGTTACGCTGCATGTCTTTCTCGTACAGTTGCCGTCGCTCGTGCAACTCTTGGGTCGACAGGTTTCGCCGAGCGGACAGTCGACGTCCGCCAGGCAGGAGGTCGCCGTTGTCACGCTGCACACGCGGGTGTTCTGGCATTCCTTTCCGAACACGTTTCCGACAAAGTCCTCGATGCTTCCGGAAACGTTGTTGAGGTAATCCGCGACGGCTTGGTTGTCCAACGCCGGGTTTGCACTTTCCGGCGGCGACAAGTTAGCTTTCGGGTCACCGCGGGTCACAAAGGAACCCGAGCCCCCGATCTGGTACCCGCAGCAGGCGTTGCAGTTGTCCAGCACGGTGCTGATGCTCGGGCGGACATAGCCGCTGTTGGGAGTGGCCGCGTCGATCGCCACGCAGGTCTCACCCGAGGGGCAGTCGGAGTTGACCGTGCAGGAAGTCGCGGTCGTCTTGCTGCAAAACTTCGAACCGGCAGGGCAAGCCTGCGCAGTGCAATCGCAAAGTGGATTGCCGTTGGCGTCTACGTCCTTGCATATGTTGAGAACTTCGTACCGACCGGCTCTCATGTCCGAAACCGCCCGACTGTTGCCGGCAAAACCCGTGTAGCCAAGCCCCAGACGCCACTGCTCGACCGCGTTCTCTACCTGGCTGGAGCCCTCGCCGTTGGTTTGTTGCGATCCCGTACCAAGATTGAAGGAGTTCGTCAGGGCATTTTCGTTGCCGACGTTGTCGCCACGACCCCAACTTGTGTCGATTCCGGTGGAATTCATGATGGCGTTGCGCGTTCCAGACCCCACGGAGCGCGTGGCTGCCACCAGGTTCTCGCCGTTGGGCATTCGGCCGGTCGCAAACAGGTGTTGCATTTCGGAATACTTCACGTTTTCAACGCCGGTGCCTCGGTTGCTGATGTAGGCCACCGGAACCCAGGCGCCCACGAAGTCGAATAAGGTGTCGGCGTCCGGGCTGCCCAGGTTCGTATTCAACGAATTCACGGTTCCGCCGAGGTTGCAGGCCTCAAGGCTCAAACAAGTCTGCGCCCCCAAACAGGCCTCGCCGGAGGGACAGTCCGCGTCGACCCGACAGGAGTTGGGTGTGACGTTGCACGCGCCGGCCGGACACTGAAGATCGCCGCGGCAGGCCGTGCCGGTGCTGACGCTGCAATTCCCCGCTGCGCACTGGTCCTGCTCGGTGCATGAGTCGCCGCTGACCGCGCACGTGCCGCACTCGCGGGCGAGCGGCTGCAATTGGCTGACATATTTCGTCGAAGAGACAATGGAGTTCAGACCATAGCCGGGATCCCCGGGGTTGGCGTTCCATTTGGGGGCGCCCACGCACTTCTGGCTGTCGCCGCAGTCTACGTCGGTGGTGCAGACCGGAGCTCCACCTGGCTGGCACACTCCCGCGCCTTCCTGTCGCACCGCCCAAGCGCTGGGAACGTCAAGGAAAGCAAATTCGATCTCGCACGGCTGTACCGGCGTGCCGCTGGCGTTGCCGTAGGGGCCTCCCCACTGGGTGACGCCTCCGGAGGCGTACGAGAACTGGTTGAAGATCCCTTTCTCGCCGGGTACGGAGATCGGAATGGCGTTGCACGTCTGGTTTTCCACGAACTCGTTGAACCCGTTGACCGAGCCGACCGAGCGATACTGAAACATCCAGTGGGTGTTGATGACGCCGCCCGGAGGCAGCCAGTTTTGCCCCAGGTTGTCCACAAACGGAAACGTGCTGAAGAACCCCGCCTTCCCGTCATTGTCGACGTCGATCCAGTCATTCGTGGACGTCGGCGAAAGGAAGAAATCTACAAAGAGCGTCGCGCCGGCCCCGCTCACCTGTCCGCCCGTGACCGTCACCGACCCGGTCCCGGCGGGGAACGGGCTTCCAAAGATGCCGTGGTTGATGCAGTCGTTGTTCGCTAGAGCCTCGCCTCGCACTACGCTCGATGATATTGCCGCAAGCGTCGCCGCGCACACTATCCTCCCGATACGTTGCGTTCTCATTCCTCGACTCCTTTTCCCCTTGGTAGGACGACCTGCTCTCCTTTTTCACTCAACGGTACAAAACCGCGTGCTTCCGTCGTATTCAGTTTCGGCAACTTATTCCTTGAAGACACCTCCATTCTCGCATCGCGACTGCGCCCATGAAGGACCAGCCGCGTTCCGCGCCCCTACGGCTGGCCGGCGACGGAACCCATGTTCAGAATCTGACTCTGTCCAGAAAGCGAGTAGTAGTGTGTGCCCCACTGCCGTCGAACGACGGACTCAAGTGGGGTCATGGACTCGACGTGTGAATCGCAGTAAAGGAAGTTAGCTGCTCCGCCGAATTTCTTGGAATAGATTTTGTCTGCGGTGGGATGGTGTCGCCCGACGGCGTTAATCTGTGGGACTCCCGAGGTGTAATCCAGGATGTTTGCCCGTTCGCGGACGTCCTTCAAGGGGAGCAAGCCGTAGAAGTCCTGGTCGTTAGGGAGACCGTACAGAAACCCGGGCGCATTGGGTGCCGCCGCGTATTCGTTCGCCCCCGAACCAACGTGAAAGAACGGATTGATCGGGCGGTGCGATTTGGAAAGAATCCCTCCCGGTCCCTCGACGCCCAGCCCCTTCCAGTTGTTGAGGTATTCCGTGGCGAGAATCGTGGAACCCGCATGCTTGATCGAGGGTTCTCGGACGAAGACGTTGACCCGCGAACCGCCCGACAGCGTGGTGTTGAACTTGTTGCGCGGCATGATCGCCGCATTGGCGCCATAAGCGATCCGCGGGGCCTGCTTGTCGACGCGATCGCTGGCTCCCCTATCGCCCTGGTCGTCAACCTGGCGTTCTTCCCAGTCTTCGCGTTTTAAGCCCGGGTTGGTTCGGGGCGCGCCGCCGTGTTCAAAGTCGGGACACTGAAACGCCTTGTCATTGACCTCGCCGCTGTCGTATAGAAAATACGACCAGTGCATGTAGCCGTACTCTCGTCCCTCGCTCTGAGTCTCCGGTGCCCAGCGCCCGTCGGCGTCGGACGGATACACGTATGAGGGGGGATAGACGCCCTTCGAGGAGTAGAGGTAATCCGACATGGCCAGTCCGACGTGATGAAGATTTGTGGAGCATGAAACTGCCTTGGCATGGTCCCTGGCCTTCCGCAAACTCGGGAGGAGAATGCCGATCAGGAGAAGAATCACCGCGATGACTACCATCAACTCGATGAGGGTAAAGGCGCAGCGGCGTCTGGTTTGAACAACGGATCTTCGTGCGATCGGCGGCATTGGTATCTACTCCGTGGCCATCAATGGATCAGGTTCCGTTTCAGCAATCGCGCGACACGTCGCGGGCACGCGCAACGCACGCACGCCGGAAGACAAGGCCGTTGCTTCGGGTGTCGGTGTCATCCGCTGGACTCGGAGCGACACGGCAAGGGTGATCTCGCACGACGTTCAGGAGCGGCTTCGCGCCCCAACTATCCGCCTCTCCACCAGACCGTTTACCGATGATCGATCCGGGGTTCCCAGGCCTCAGGGAGGGCCCCGCGGAACCCCCCCCAAGGCGCAAAGGAAAGACCCCAAGTATTGCGTTGCGCGTCGTGCCGCCGCACGTCGTGGCCGCGCCGCTCACAGCACGGAGGGACAGTAGAGGGGGCAAATTAAGAAATTGTGTCAGCCACGTTAGTTTTGCGACAAATCCACTGGGAAACTGAGCGGCCTGCGCAGGAACGCCGGCGCCGCAGAAGCAAACGACATGGAGGGCTGGACCGTGCGATGAGGACTAGAACCGCACCCTGAATACGGGACTGACAGCGTAGGCCGCCGCCATTGAGAGAATGAACAGCGAGAGCACCCACCAGTCTGCGCCGTGGAACCAATGTGTTTCGTGGGGGTACTCGATGTCGATGCTCCGGACGCCGGTGGCGCCGGGCAGCGACGACTCAGCCGGGTGCAGGAGCTGGTCGACCCACGCCCTGCCGGGGCGTTTGGCGCTGACGCGAGTCATTTCACTTCCCACGACGACCTCTTTGTCGATCGACGACCCGCCGACCGCGATCTTCAAGAAGTGTCGCCCGGGCTGCACGGCGCGGATGCGGCAGGCCGCGTCGCCTCGTCCCGCGATCGGTGGGATCTCCAGCGAAAGTCCCGCGGGCGATTCGACGCCGACTCCCCGCGCGTTCGACGACGGATCGGCGAGCGCGATGCGAACGACGGCGGACTCCCCGACCTGCAGCGGCCGCCACTGATATCGCAAGCCCATCTGCCCCAGCGTCATGGTCACCGGAAGCGCGAGGCAAAGGATGGGCACGAGAACGTATCGTTGCAGGCGAAGGATCGCCCACAGGATGCGCCCCTGGCAACGGAACGCCACACCCAGATCATCCTTGAACAACTTCAGCGCCAGCAGATTGGCCTTGATGTCGTCCTTGGCGCGGGAGATGCCTCTCTGATTCGAGAGGAATCCAAAGCAGGGGACCATCACGATCCCCAGGGCGACCGATAGAACCGAAAGCCCCAGCCACCGCGGTAGAAACGAAAAAACCCCGAACACCAGGTTGCCCAGCACGGTGAACACCGGGTTGAGGATGGATAGAACGGGAGAAAGCAGCGGGTTCAGCAGCCAAGCCATCGAATGAAATGACCATTCGACGGCGGCGACCATCGCCGACCAGCAAAACTGGACGGTTTCCCCGCCCCAAAGCAGCAGTCCGTTGAGAGGTTCCATGGCGCCAACGAGAGCGCATGGTAGTCGATCCTCGCCGCTTCGCCCACACCCGCTCGGTGGTGCGAAAGGCCGAACCTCGCTTCACCTGCTCACGGCAGCGGACACGTCGTCCCGCCCGTTGGTCGCGCCGTCCCGTTCCACGGCATCCACGCGTCCGCTCCAATCAGCAGGCCGATCTCGGTCAGGATGTCGAGCGGTGAGACGAGGTTCGAACGGTCGATGTCGCAGCTCCGCGCCCCCCAAGGCACGATACAGGAGTTCCGCAGGCAACAGTCGATCAGCTTCTGGACGTCCGTGGCGTTTGCCTGGACGTCGCCATTGACGTTGGCCGGATGAGGTCGGTACTCGACGAAGCTCCCGTCGCCGCGATAAGAGATCGTCGTCGCCTGCCCCGCGGGGACGGCGTGGTCCAGCACAAGCTCGTAAATGCCGTTGCCCTGATAGGTTGTCGTCTGGATGTTGTTCGCCCCCAGGGTCGGATCGGCGGAGGTCTCGCAGAGTTCAAAGCAGTGCTCGGCACCCGCCAGACGAGGAATCAACAGCACGCGAATCGCTTCGCGAACGGATCCCGGCTCTCCGGGCGATCCAATTCCCTGCCGCGGCAGCGGTGCATCGGCGGCGTACGGCTGCCGCGCATCCACCGTCCGATTCGGCGGATCGGCGCTGTTCAGCGTGGCCGCCGGACACGCTTCACATGCGTCGTCTACCCCCGATCCATTCGCGTCACCCAGGCAGAGCGACCCCGGCCCCAGCGGCGTGCCCGAGTTCTGCGTGCAGACGTCGGGCGCCGCCAGCGCGCAGCCAAACAGTGAACCCGGCGTGCCCGGAGTCACGCAGCAAGCGTTCTTGCATTTCCTGATGTTGACCAAGTAGTTGCCCACCGTGCCGGCGTGCCCCGCGATCCGGATCTTGTAGTTCGTGCCTTCCACAACGTTCAGTTCCAGTTTGGAAGCCACTCCGCAACTATCGTCATTGCATGCCAGTTGTGTGCCGCCGCACGCGTCGAACACCGCAAGAGTAGTGTCGAATGGGCTACCGCAGGTTTCGATGGCGGCCCGCCCAGTGCACTCCGCCGTCCAGCAGAGCCACACGTCCTTGGTGTCTGAAGTGCCGCACGAGGTCACGTCCGTCCCGGTGGCGGCGACGGTAGTCCCGACGACCGTCGTTCCCGTCGAGATGGACACGCAGCTTCCGCACGCGTCATTCGGCGGCGGGAAGATCGGGCACGCGAAAGCGGGGCAGGTCTGGCCTTGATGCCAGCTTCCGGCCAGTGCCGTGCAATCCGGCTCGGTGAACGTTCCCGCGCAACTCGAACCGATGCAGCACGCGCCTTCAGGCGCGCCGGCCTCATCGCAACTCAGAGAGATCAGTCCGGTTCCCTGGAAGCCCTGGTATCCGCCAACGCGGATGACGTACGAGTGCCCCGCCGACGCGGGAATCGTCAGCAGCGAACGCAAGGCCCCGCAGCCATCGTCGTCGCATCCAATCGGAGCGATGGTTGGTGGACAACGACCGAAGCCGTCGTACACCGCGACTTTCGTGTCGAAGGTTGCGTTGCACAGATTGACCGTCAAGGTTCCGGTGCAGGTGGCTGCGTAGGTGTACCAGATGTCGGAGCCGATGTCCGAATATCCCGAGAAGGCGCAGGCGGTCGGTTCCTCCGGACCGTCCGTGGTCGCCCCCAGCGTGGAAAACGTATGCGTCCCGTTGCCGATGGGGATAGGGTTCGCACAGTCGTCGTTGGGCACGGTCACCGACTTCTCGATCAGAATGTCCAGTTGCACTCCGTTGATCCCCAGGCCCGATCCGTCCGGGAGCCGAATGCTGACGAATCCGTTCCACGGCGAGGGGAGGAAGCTGGTGACGTCGAACGGTCCCTGGCTGATCTGCCCGTTGGTAAAGAACGTGATCGAGGCCGCCGAGACCACGTCCATGCCCTCCCACGAGAGCAGGTCGTCGAGGCCGATGGTGAAACAGGCATCCGTCAGCAGCACCCCCTCGAACGCGATTCCGCCGGGGAACAGGTCCGTACCGGGGGCGGAGTTGGTGGTGATGCGGATCAGCCTGTTGCCGCTCGGCTGCCCGGTGTCCGACTCCCCCACCGTCGGAATGGTTAGAAAGAGGTCTGTCCGGATGGCCTCGATGTTGCCGTCGAAGGTGACAATGTCATCAGGCGCGCCGGGAAGATTGAAGTGGTAAATCGGGAAACACGTCACTGGGTCCGGACCGGCGCCGTCAATATCCGCGCCGACTTGATGATGGACGCTGTAGGTTGTGCCGCTGGGCGACGCGATGATCGGCGTCATCGGCTCGTACAGCGAGCCGTCCAACGTACGAAAGGGACAGTCGCCGTCGCAGCCGGACTCCAACCGCCAGCCGTCCTGCTGAATCACGTCTGTGCGAAGTTGTTTCCGCGAATCGATCCATTGCCCATCGACGGTGATGACCGCGGTTTCGCCCCCCTTGGCCACGCGGCGTGTGGACCGGTCCCGCTCGTACGCCGGCGTTTGACAGAATGCCGGGCCGGCGATCGCCGACGCCAGCAGAATTGCCACGATCCCGAGGCACTTGCCGCCTTGACGTTCCTTCCCCCCACCGTTCATCGCTTCTCCCCCTGACGGCTCGGTTCCGCCGATCAGCCCGCCGACACGCATTTCCAACTTGCGGCGTGAGCGATCGACAGGCCGATTCGTCCATAACCCGGACGACGCCACGGCCTGAAGCCGGGCAAACCCGCGGATGATTCCTCCGCGCTCGGTTGGCCGTTCGTCCCCCGACGAGAAATTGATACCCCAACGGGATCGCTGCCGGGCCGATAACCACGGCGCGTTCCTTCGATCATTCTATGATAGGCGCCCCGCCGTCTCAATCCACTGTTTGATGAGGCTACGCAAACGGAGGCATCATGCGGTGGACCGTCATTCCAAGGTTACCGAAGGCCCAAGCCCTTATTCTGAGCGCAACGAAGAATCTCGGCCGCCCTGAGGGCGATTATGGGGCCTTGGAGCTGCAGGTCGGTGCCGAGGCGCGGACGAAAAGGAGAGGGATGTCCGTTCGATGCCGCACCTGGTTCGCTACGCTGCCGAGTACCATGTCCTTCACCAGGCGGTGCCCATGTGTTGCCATGGCGATGAGGTCGCACCGCTCTTTCTCGGCCAAGGCCAGGATCGCATCGGCAGGGTCACCGCAGGCCAGTTGCACGCTCACGTCAAGTCCAACTCGGAGCAATGCGACTCGACGTTCATCCAGGTAGGCGCGGTCCCGCAGCATTTCCTCGGAATCCGCGAGGTCGAGTTGCTCCTGATTGCGGGCCGCAAACCCATCGGCCACGTGGACCAGCAGAAGCTTCGCTCCCGTCAGGCGGGCAAGCGCCTGGATATGCTCCAGAATTGTTGCGTCCGCCGCCGAATTCTCCAGCGGCACGAGAATCTTACGGTACATGCGACGTCATCCTACGCTACAGTTCGCACTTCATCCACCCCGCGAAGGTCTGCGCGAGAAGGTAGCCGTTGAGCACCATGATCACCACCGTGACAATCCAGGCGGCACATGAGACCCCAACCCGGTTGACGAAGGGGCCCATTTTCTTCCGCTCGCTCGTGAACCACACCAGCGGCACCACGGCAAAGCTCAATTGCAGCGAGAGAATCACCTGGCTGAGGATGAGCAACCGACCGACCCCCCCTTCGCCGTACAATCCGGCGACGACGACGGCCGGTCCGATGGCAATCAGACGCGTAACCAGCCGCCGTACCCAGGGTCGGAGGCGAATGTCCAGAAAACCTTCCATCACGATCTGGCCTGCCAGTGTTCCGGTAAGCGTGGAGTTTTGGCCGGAAGCAAGCAGCGCGACGGCGAAAAGCGTGCTGGCAAACGGTACCCCGAGCACCGGCGTCAGCAGCAGGTAGGCGTCGCCGATGTCCGCGACGCTCTGGTGTTCCGTTCCGTGGAACGCCGCGGCGGACAGCACCAGGATGGCCCCGTTGATGAAGAACGCACAGAGCAGCGCGACCGTGGAGTCCAGCGTGGCGTAGCGGATGGCCATCGCCTTCCCCGCGTCACTTCTGTCGAACGCACGCGTCTGCACGATGCTCGAATGAAGGTAGAGGTTGTGGGGCATGACGGTAGCGCCGAGGATGCCTATGGCGATGTAGAGCATCTCCGGATTGGTGACGATCTCGGGGCGCGGCACGAGACCCGCAACGATGGGGCCTAGCAGCGGGGAGGCATACGCAAGGTTGTAGGCGAAGCATCCTCCGATGATGACGATCAACGCGGCCACCATGCATTCCAGAATTCGGAACCCCTTGTGCTGCAAAAACAGCACGATCATCACGTCCATCGCCGTTAACACCACGCCGAGAATGAGCGGGATTCCAAACAGCAAGTTCAAGGCAATGGCTGAACCGATCACCTCAGCGAGATCGCAGGCCGCAATCGCGATCTCGCATAACACCCACTGAGCTAACACCGCGGGACGCGAGAAATGGTCGCGGCAGGCTTGCGCCAAGTCGCGCCCGGTGGCGATCCCGAGCTTCAGTGACAGATACTGAAGGAGGATGGCCATGAAATTGGAGATCAGGATGACGGAAAGGAGCGTATAGCCGAAGCGTGCACCGCCGGCCAGGTCCGTAGCCCAGTTGCCCGGGTCCATGTAGCCGACGGCGACCATCAGGCCGGGCCCCATGAAAGCCGCGACCTTCCGCCAGAAGCGCGCATCGTGGGGAACTGAAACGGATGAGTGGACTTCAGGAAGCGATGGCGTCGTTCGCGAACGCCGCCAACCGCCGCGGTCAACAAGCGTTGACCCGCCCACGGCAGCAGCCACCGCAGCCCCCGCATCGTGAGCCGCGGCGACGGTCGTCAATTCAACAGACTCTGAGGCGTCTTTGGCCTTACGTACAGACATCGGTTCCACCCGTCTGCTGCATTCACCGGCTGGCGCGCCTCTCCTTCGATGGGTCTAGCGCGACGACGTCGCCACCCTCGACCCGCCCCGCGCGCGAATTCCGACCCGGCACAATTCGCCGTAACGTATATCGGCAGATAGTTCTTGTCAATACTAGAATTAGTCATACCTACTTACGATCTTCGTTCTTGCCGATTCGCCCGTTAGACGGCATGATTCCCGCATGGCCAAGACCCGCATCCCCCAGCCCCGGACCATGCTGAGCGCTTCCATCGAGGATTACATCAAGGCGATTTACGCCTTGGAGGCCGAGGAACACCAAGCCACCACTAAGCGCATCGCCGAGCGGCTGGGGGTTCGTATGGCCAGCGTTACGGGAATGCTAAAACATTTATCCGCAGAAGGTTACGTCAAGCACACGCCTCGCCGCGGTGCCCGCCTGACCGAGCTGGGCCACCGTGTGGCCGTCGGGATGATCCGCCGGCACCGCCTGTTGGAGTTGTTCTTGAGCCGCACCCTCGGTTTGCCCTGGGATGAACTGCACGACGATGCCGAGCGGCTGGAACACGGCGTCAGCGACCACCTTATCGAGCGAATGTACGAGTTCCTCGGCTGTCCGGAGTTTGATCCCCACGGGTCGCCCATCCCCGCTCGCGACGGATCCATCGCCCCGCGCCGCGGCGTGCCGCTCAGTGATCTGAACGTCGGCGAACGGGGCGCCATCGTCGAGGTCGCCGATCGGGATCCGGCCTTTCTGCGCTACCTGACCGCCTTAAATCTCGGCATCGGCACCGAAGTTCTGGTGCGCGAGAAGGCACCGTACGCCGGACCGATCGTGCTTGGCGCAGGATCCGCCCGTGTGGCCATCAGTCCGGAGGCTGCGTCGCGCGTTCGCGTCGCCCGCGCAAATGTGACCCATCGGCGAGGTCGCGCCAGGACCGCGCGGCTGACCTGACCCTTTGCGCCCAGGGGAAGAGAGGTCGCCCCATCACGGTTCCCCCGCGCCTGGCGCCGAGCGTGGATCAATCGCTTGCCCGTCGTCGACAAGCCGCACGAACCGGCACGCCAGCAGCGGAACCTCCGACGTCCCATGCGGGTGTCGGTCTACACTGATGAGGGTCTGCTCATTCGGTTTGCCAACGGGGAGGATCATTCGGCCGCCGACCCGCAATTGTTCGACGAGGGCGCTGGGAATCCTCCGCGCGGCGGCTGTCACCATGATCCGATCGAACGGGCCATGCTCCGCCCATCCCAAGGTTCCGTCGCCGAGTCGAAGGTCCACATTGGTGATGCCAAGCCGGCACAGCGTGTCCCCCGCCCGTCGAGACAATTCTTCAATGCGTTCGATTGAGCATACCTGTTTCGCCAACCTTGAAAGAATGGCCGTCTGATACCCCGACCCGGTCCCGATCTCCAGCACTACGTGCTCCGGAGAGACCCGCAACTGCGCAGTCATGTAGGCCACGATAAACGGCTGACTGATGGTTTGACCATGCGACAGCGGCAGAGCCTTGTCGTCGTACGCCTCCTCCTCGGCTGCTCCGGGTACGAACGCCTCGCGGGGTATGTCCAACATGGCCGCGAGCACCGCCTCGTCGTAAAGGCCGCGAGCGCGAATCTGCTCCTCCACCATGCGCCGACGTGCGGCTGCAAGTCGATCGGAAAACCTGGGGTCAAGTACCATGGACGAAAGCCGACCACGCGAGGGCCTTGACTCCACGATCGTCGCGGTCGAGGCCGATCTTGGCGAGCAACTCGCGCGGAGCGAATGGAATCAACGAAAGTCCTCTCATGAAGTACGCTGTGATTCTACCGTTACGGCGGAGCGCGGTGCGGATGCATCGCCGCACGGTCGTCACGCTTTACGGTGATGGCGTGACGTGGTCTGCGCCCGAAGGGACGAGCCATCGCATAGGGCTTCACCACTCCGGTCCGCCGTCGTAGGCGCCGAAGACGGTTTTCATGGTATCCATCATCTCGCCGACGGTGGCGTCGGCCTTCGCCGCGTCGATCAGCGCGGGCATCAGGTTGACCCCGCCCCGTGCATCCCTCCGCAGTCGCTCCACCGCGTTGCGATGTTGCTTCGCGTCGCGCGATGCCTTCAAGGCCTTCAACCGCGCGACCTGGACGTTCTCCGTTTCCTGCGTGATTTGCAGGACCGGGATTCCCGGCGGACCGTTCTCGGTGAAATCGGTTACGCCGACGACCTTCACCGCGCCAGAGTCCATACGCCTCTGCTCATCAACGGCCGATTCCGCGATCGACCGACGGAAGTACCCCCGGTCGACGGCCTTGAGCACCCCCCCCATCGCGTCGATCTGGTCGAAGATCGCGTACGCCCTGGCCTCGATTTCATTGGTCAACTTCTCGACGAAGTAACTCCCCGCCAGTGGGTCAACGGTCTGGGCGACGTTGGTCTCGTAGCCGAGGACTTGCTGTGTGCGTAAGGCCAACTTGGCCGCATGTTCCGTCGGCAAGGCAAGGGTCTCGTCCATGCTGTTGGTGTGCAGCGATTGCGTTCCGCCGAGCACGCCGGCCATCGCCTGATACGCGACGCGCACGACGTTGTTCATCGGCTGCTGCTCGGTCAGCGTCACGCCCGCCGTCTGGCAGTGCATCCGCAGCTTCAGGCTGCGCTCGTCCTTGGCCCCGAATCGATCGCGCATCACGTGCGACCAGATTCGCCGCGCCGCCCGAAGCTTGGCGATCTCCTCGAAGAAATCGTTGTGCAGGTCGAAGAAGAAGCTCAGCCGCGGCGAGAAGGCGTCAACATCCAACCCTCGCCGCATGGACGCTTCGACGTAGGCGATCCCGTCCGCAAGCGTGAACGCCAACTCCTGCGCCGCCGTCGCCCCCGCCTCGCGGATGTGATACCCGCTGATGCTCACCGTGTTCCACTGCGGCAGGTGATGCGTGCAATACTCGATGGTATCGACCACCAGTTTGACGCTCGGTTCCGGCGGGAAGACGTACTCGTTTTGTGCGTGGAACTCCTTCAGAATGTCGTTTTGCAGCGTGCCGCGAAGCGCCGATCGCGGGACGCCTTCCTCATCCGCGACCGCCATGTAGAAGGCCAACAGGATCGCCGCCGGAGCGTTGATGGTCATGCTCGTGCTGACCTCGCCGAGGTTGATCCCGTCGAAGAGCCGTCGCATGTCCGAAAGCGAAGAAATCGCCACCCCGCAGCGACCGACTTCGCCCAGCGAAAGCGGATCATCGCCGTCCCGGCCCATCAACGTCGGCAGGTCGAAGGCGGTGCTCAGTCCCGTTTGCCCGTGCTCGAGCAGATATTTGAAGCGTTGGTTCGTGTCCTCCGCCGAGCCGAACCCGGCGAATTGTCGCATGGTCCACAACCGTTCGCGGTACATCGTGCGATGCACGCCACGAGTGAACGGAAACGATCCCGGTTCGCCCAGCGCCTTCGCGGGGTCGAAGGCAGCCATGTCGTCCGGTCCGACAAACGGCTTGCCCTCCATCGGGAGTGCGGGGCCAGGCTCGACTTCCGCCGGTGCTCTCGAGATCATCTTCGCTACTCCATCCAACGTGCCGGGCGTTTGTCGAGGAACGCGGCCAGGCCCTCGCGCGATTCCCGCCCTTGAAAACACTCCATGAAGGCCCCGAGGTCGTCAAAGTCCCGCGCCGCGCGCTTGGCGAGCGCCACCGCCGCCGGACCCGCTCGATAGAACGAATGGCAGAAAGCTGTGGTTCGCGCCCGCAGATCCTCCGGCGAGTTCACCGCCTCGTCGATCAGACCCCAATGATGGGCCTCTTCGGCGGAAATCGTCGTCGCGCCGAGGAACACTCGTTTGGCCCGGGCCGACCCGATCAGCTTCACCAGCCGCCCGATCCCGCCCCAGCCCGGCATTAACCCCAGCGAAACCTCCGGCAGGCCCAGTTTGGCCGACTTCACTGCGATCCGAAAATCGCAGGCCAGCGCCAACTCCAGTCCGCCGCCGATGGCGGCCCCTTGAACGGCAGCTACCGTGATGCACGGCAGGGAAGCCACGTCTGCCATCACGCCATGACCGAGGGTCGCGTAGCCTCGGGCGTCGTCGGGCGAGAAAGTCGAGAGTTCCTTGATGTCCGCCCCGGCGACGAACACCTTCCCCTCGGAGCGGATGGTCAACGTCCGAACGTCAGACTCCCTCCTGACCCGCGCGACCAGCGCTCCGAGGGAATGGAGCACGTCGCGCGAGAGCATGTTCAGCCCCTCACCGTTCGAGAACGTGACGGCTGCGTGCCGCTTGTCGATGTCCAGTCGGACTTGCGTCCTATTCATATTTGTAAAAGCCCTGCTTGCTCTTCTTCCCGAGTCGCCCTGCCTGAACCATCTTACGCAAAAGCGGGCAGGGGCGGTAGCGGTCCTCGCCGAGATCGCGGTGCAGGACTTCCAGGATGAACAGGCAGACGTCCAGGCCGATCAGGTCGGCCAGAGCCAGCGGGCCCATGGGGTGGTTCATGCCCAGTTTCATGATCCCGTCGATCGCCTCCGGCTCAGCCACGCCGTCCTGGAGGCAAAAGACCGCTTCGTTGATCATGGGCATGAGTATGCGGTTCGAGACAAACCCCGGATGATCCTTGCATTCGATCGGCGTCTTGCCGACAGACTCCGCCAACGCCTTGGTGGCCGCGACTGTGGCGTCGCTGGTCTGCAACCCGCGAACCACCTCGACGAGCTGCATCAGCGGCACGGGGTTGAAGAAGTGCATGCCGACGAAGCGGTCGGGGTGCTCCGTGGCCGCGGCAAGGCGCGTGATGCTGATGCTGCTGGTGTTGCTGGCAAGAATGCCGTCGCCGGTAAGGTGCTTCTGCGCCTCCTTGAGTATCTCGATCTTGGTCTCGACTTTCTCGGTGGCGGCCTCGACGATCAGCGCACATGGCTTCAAATCCGCCAGCGTGCCGATCGCATGGAGTCGCTCCTTCCCCCCGGCCGCGTCCTCGGCCTTGAGCTTTCCCTTCTCGACCAGCTTGTCGAGCATCTTGTGCACGTTTTCGACGCCGGACTTCAGCGCCGCCGCGAACGCGTCGAACAAGAACACCTCATACCCCGCCTGCACGAAGACCTGGGCGATGCCCCGTCCCATCGTCCCCGCGCCGATCACCGCCACCGTTTTCTGGTTCATCGCCATACCCCACCCCCCACCATCGCTGGGCGCGCATTGCCCACGCTACTACTGCACGCTGGCCAGCCACTCGAGCGCTTCCCAAGCCTCGTTCGCTGTCGAACGGGCACGCCGTCGCCCGAGCATCCATCATTTTGTTGTTTGTCCCGCAAAGGACCCCAAATCTTTTCGCAGGTGGACGACGCTGTCAACGACACCTGCCCCTGAAAAGAACACGGCTGTAATTAAAAACAGGACGAGGGCTTCAATCTCATGGATCGCACTGTTAGCAAGGGCAAGAATACCTGCGCCGACCATGAATGTAACTAGCGCGAAAACTAAAAGTACGAATCTCATGTATGGTTCCTTTCATGCAACAAATGATTGACCATAGCGGATCGTGTGTCGGAAAGCTCAGCGGTCGCGCCTGTAGTCATCGACCGTCTTGCCCACGGTGAGCGCGATCAGATAGTGGCATGCATCGAGCATGTCAACGAGGTACTTGCTCGGGTGGTGCTTCATAGATCGTTGTCCGCGTTTCGTTGACCCCTCGAATCAAGTAGGGGTTGCGCAGGCACGTTGCGTCAACCAGGTCAACCTTGCGACCAAACGTCGCCTCAAGTCCCTCCAGCAGCCCGAAGTAGGTGTCGAACGCCGTCCCGGGTTGAAATGGGAAGAACTCCACCAGGAAATCGATGTCGCTACGGTCAGGATCAAAAGTCCCGTCCGCCACCGAGCCGAATACCTCCAGACGCCGCACGCGATGTTTGCGGCACAGCGCCTCAAGCGCACCTCGTTGAGCGTCAATGATCGCAACCATCGGCGTAGGGCCTTTCGCCGCACCAACTTGCCGGACTCAGTTTACCTAGCATCTCCTGAGTTTTCTTGTCCGGGTCGTTTCTCAAACGTGACCATATGTTGCAAGATCTGCTGACTTCTCGTCTTAGCCGGTCGAATCGGGATATTAATCAGGTGGTCCGCGCCGTAGGCTTTTTCGAGCCACTGCTTTGCACTCTCCAAATCCTGGCAGACGCCGATTCCTTCGCAGTAGCAGCGAGCCACCTCGTACATCGCGTCGATCATGCCTTGCTTGCCCGCCCTTTCATACCAAACGAAAGCGACATGGAGATTACGCGATATGCTGATTCCATCGGCGTAACACTCGGCGACGTAGAACATGGCCTTGCGGTCCCCACGCGTGGCTAATTCGACGCGACGTCTGAACTCTGCGTCGCCAGCATTTTCGCTTCGTCTCAAATCCATCTATTTGGCTCGTACGTTCGTGCCTACCTACGGCTCCTTCGGGATCAGCGGTTCGATCGTCGCCTTAAGTTTGGGAAGGTGAACGGTTACCGTCTCCCATACGCGATCCCATTGCACTTGATCATAACCGTGAATGAGACGGTTGCGCATGCCAATAATGTCAGACCACGGGATGCTTGGATGCCTTTGTTGATACTCTCGTGGCAATCGCCCTGCCGCTTCGCCGATCACGATGATCTGGCTGAATACGGCCCATCTTGTTCGCTTGTGTCCGCATGAAACTCTTTTGCGGAGAGTCCCTCGACAAAGCCGAGGGCATCGCCGATGGCCAATAGGATATCCAAAAGTGGCGCGGAGTCAGGAGACATAAATCGTCCGCGCACTTTCCAAGATGGATCGGCGCCTGATCCAATTTCTGCTCTTTTCAATTGAACCGCGTTCCACCAAATCGACCGGTCGCCCGACAATCGCGGCGAGTTCGTCCTGGGCATGCACGAGGTCGAACAGGCTCAAGCGCGCTGCCGGGTCGAACGTCACCAGGAAGTCCATGTCGCTCACCGGGCCGAAGTCCTCGCGCAGGACCGATCCAAAAACCTCAAGTTTGGTGATCTTCCACCTCCGGCAATAATCGGCCAGCGCCTCATACGGCAAATCGACCGGCAAAGTCGGCAATCGATCAATCATGGCTCGCTATCCTGCCAACCCCCTTGCAATCACCAACCGGTGTATCTCGCTGGTTCCCTCGTAGATCTCCGTGATTTTCGCATCGCGTAGGAACCGCTCGACTGGATAATCCGCGCAATATCCATATCCGCCGAAGACTTGCACGGCGTGATTGGCTGCCCGGCTCGCGGTCTCGCTGGCGAACAGTTTGGCCATTGCCGCCGTTTGGCCATACTCCCTACCCTGGTCTTTCAACCACGCCGCCCGATACGTCAGCAACCGGGCCGCCGCGATCCCGACTGCCGTGTCCGCGAGCTTGTTTTGGATCGCCTGAAACTTCCCGATCGGCTGATTGAACTGCACCCGCGTGCGGGCGTACTTGGTCGCCTCGTACAGGCACGCCTGGGCGATCCCCAGTGCCTGCGCCGCAATTCCGATCCTCCCGCCGTCGAGCGTCTTCAGCGCCACGTGCATCCCCCGGCCGCGCTCGCCGAGCAGAGCGTCGTTGGGAATCACGCAGTCGTCGAAAACGAACTCCGCCGTCGACGAGCAGCGGATGCCGAGCTTCTTCTCGAGCTTGCCAATCCGCAACCCGGGCGTCGGTTGTTCAACAATGAACGCGCTCAAACGACGCTTCGGCTCGTCGGGATTGGTGACCGCGATCAGCACCATTACGCCCGCTTCCTTGCCGTTGGTGACGAAGATTTTCGTGCCGTTGACGTGCCACCCGTCGCCCTTCAACTCGGCCGTGCAAGTGGCCGCCCCGGCGTCGCTTCCGCTTCCGGGTTCAGTGAGCGACAAGCACCCGACGGTTTCTCCGCTCGCCAGCTTGGGAAGGTATTTGCTTTTTTGCTCGTCGGAGCCGAAACGAATGATCGGATCGACGCACAATTACGCATGCGCGCTGAGCAGAACGGCCGTCCCCGGGCAGGCCTTCGAGATTTCTTCGACCTCAATC
>JBBTCJ010000175.1:0-24163 GCA_038043285.1 Planctomycetota bacterium
GGCCGTGGGCACGCCGAGGGCCTCGCCGGCCCAGCCTTGCGGAACGCGCAGGCCCAAGCGGTTGATGGCCACGTCGAGCACGTCGGCGAGTTTCCGGGCATCGGCGGGACGGCGCGGGCGACGGCGGAAGTAAGGGGCGGGGGCGTCCGGGCCGAAGCGCAGCCGCGTCAGAGGAATGAGGAGGTCGCGGCGGATGGTGCGGCCTTCCTTGCGGATGTCGTCGGCAAGGATGTCGCGGCGTACCTCCTCATGCACTTTGCTGGCGGCCACCGAGCCGGACTGGCCGGCGATGTCCGTGGTGAGCGTCTGGCCCAGCCAGGCTTTGCTCATCTCGCGGTTGAGGAAATCGACGAGCCGTTCGTAGGGCGGGCCGGATTGCCCGCGATGGGCCTCGACGATCTGCAACTCAACCGCCCGGCTGAAGACGCCGGCGGCGTTGCTGCCCAGCGATTCGAGCATGGTGAGCAGTTCGCGTTTTTCCTCGGCGGTGGCGCTGGGTTCGTAGCGCGCGATGCGGACGGGCATGCCGAAGACCTCGGCGAAGATCATCCAATCCTTCAGCGAGAGATTCTTGGCCAGGTAGACCATGGCGGTGACGCGGAGCAGGCCGCCGCGTTGTGGGTGGCCGGTGACGCTGTGCGGGGCGTGGACGATGAACTTGTAGGGCGGCGGGGCGAGTCCTTCGTGCGGCTCGTCGGCGGTGAGGATGCGCAGGCGGTCCAGGTCGTCGAAAACGATGCGACTGAAGTCCACGGCCACGACGTCGACGGGGCGGAGGCCGTCCGGGGCGGAGTCCCAGACGATCTCGGCAACGGAGACGTTCCGTCCGACGGCCAGCGACAGGTGCTGCAACGCTTCGTCAAAGGTATCCAGGCGGGCGAGGACGTCGCGGCAATAGTCGGCGGCTTCGTCGGCGAGCGCGCGATCGGAAGCGGCGGTCACGTCGGCGGCGCTAAGCACCTGCCATTCCAGACCGGTCAGGGCGAGTCGCCGGGTGTTGGCCACCGCATACAGGTGGGCGTCCTTCTCTTCCATCTCCTCGAAGAGCTGCATGGCGGTGGCGAGGGATCCGTCATCGGCTTCGCGGAGGACGGCGCTTAACCGCGAAGGCGTCAGTCCGGCCGAGGGGTAGTCGCGGATGGAATCCTCGGCGCGGGGCACGACGACTCGTCCGAGCGCGGGACGGGTGGATGAGAGGGGGCGGAAGGCGTTGACGAGACGATGAAGCATTCTCATAAGTTGACTCTCCGTTGAATGCAGAATGGAGAATAGATCATGGATAAGCATGGGCGAGGAATTGTCCGCATTCTCCATTCTTCATTCTACATTTCCCTACCAAACTCCCTCTCCCGCGAAGCGCAGCGGGCGGGTGATGAGAAGTTCCGGTTTCCCGCGCCGGCAGCCGACGTCGGCGGCGTGCAGGGCGAGGGCGGCGGCCCAGAAGCGGTCGGCGTGACTTCCGTCGCGGCGCGGGGCATGGAGGCGAAAATGCCCCGATGCGGTCACGGAGCGTTCCAGGCTGTGCCAGTCGTTGCGGATGCGTTCGTCGCAGGGAATGCGAAGGATACGGCCCTCGACGGCCACGCGAAGCGACGTGGCCAAATGCGACTTGAGCGCCTGAGTGAAGACGATCGGCTCGACGTGCTGCTTTCCGAATCTTCGAGCCGCATCCTCGGCCAATTGCATTCCGATTCCCCCCGCGTCGATGCAGCAGCGGCGAACGCGGTGATGGGAAAGCAGCTCACATAGCACGTCGAACTGTTCGCGGAACGGGGTATTGGAGAGTTCGATGATGGCGACGGTGACCAGCGTGCCGGCGGAGTCGGGCGCAGCGGCGGACCGGGCGAAGACCCAGAGGACGGTGAGGTCGCGGAGGCGGCCGACGTCGACGCCGACGAACAGTTCCCGGTGCTCGTCAACCAGGGCGGCGGGGTGATCGTGGACGATCAGCGACGGATCGACGCAGCGGGCGATCTGTTCGTGGGTCAGGAAGGCCGTCGACTCGTCGAGGAACTCGCAAAGGAACTCCTGGCGGAAGAGTTCGTCATCGCCCATGGCGCGGCGGAGTTCGTCGACGTCGGCGTCGAGGCCCTGGGCAACGGCGTCGGGCAGGGAAAGCTGACTCGTCGCGAACAGCGGGTTGTCGCGGAGTTCGTGGAACATGTTGCCGCGTCCCTTGGGGGTGGAGGCGACGTCGAGTTCGCCTTGCCCTCGCAGCAGGGCGGGGAACATGGCCGCCCAGATGTCGCGGTCGAAGGCGTGCATGGCGAACTCGTCGAGGAAAACGTCGCCGGTGTAGCCGCGGGCGGTCTGGGGATTGGCGGGCAGGCCGATGATGCGCACGCCGCCGGGGAGCACGATCTCGAGCTGCTTCATGCGCATTCCGGCGAACCAGCGATGGTCGTGGTAGTCGGCGGCGAGTTTGAGGGTCTGGCAGTGCTGTCGGGCTTTCTCCATGAGCTCGCGGCTCTGGCGTTCGCCGGCGGAGAGGAAGATCTGGGTTCTGCGGCGGGCGAGGCCGCGGAGAATGCGGCGGAGGGACTTGGTGAAGCTTTTTCCGGTCTGCCTGGCCCAGCAGTTCCAACGGAAGCGGGCGTCGGACTCGACATCCTCGCGCTGGTAGGGCAGCAGGGGGACGAAGGGCCTGGGCCGGGCGGGTTCGGATGGAACGACGGTGTTCACATCTTAATAACTTTGCGCGCGCGCGCTTTGGCGGGGTTGGGGAGCGATCAGGGGGCCAGGGGGATTGTCGATTGACGATTTTCGATTGTCGATTGCAGGCGTCCCCCACCTTCGCTGCGCGAGGATGGGGCACCGCACCGAGCGCAAGCCGTAGGGCGCTCCCTAACGGCTGCGGTACGGACCGGCTACATGTGGCCGGCTCGAGCCGCTCACGCATCGTTGACCCGGCGGACGACGGCGCCGAGTTGGGTGAGCTTTTCTTCGATCTTTTCGTAGCCGCGGTCGATGTGGTAGGCGCGATGGATGCGGGTGGTTCCCTTGGCGATCAATCCCGCAAGGATGAGGGCGGCGGAGGCGCGGAGGTCGGAGGCCATCACCGGCGCGCCGACGAGCCGGGTCGGACCTTCGATGATGACGGTGGGGCCTTCCTTGTGCAACTGGGCGCCCATGCGGTTGAGTTCGCCGACGTGGAGGAAGCGGTCGGGGTAGATTTTCTCGGTGATGACGCTGTTGCCGTCGGCCAGGCAGAGGAGGGCCATCGCCTGGGCTTGCAGGTCGGTGGGGAATCCGGGGTAGGGCTGGGTGGTGATGACCGTGGGTTCGAGGCGCCGGGTGGAAGAGACGGAGACGCCTTTCTCGGCGCGCTCGATGATGATGCCGACGCGGCGGAGTCGATCGACGACGGCCCGCATGTGTTCGATCCTCGCGCCGACGAGTTCGAGGTCGCCGTTGGTGATGGCGCCGGCGATCATGAAGGTGCCGGCTTCGATGCGGTCGGGAATGATGCGGTATTCGGCGCCGTGCAGGGTGGAGACACCCTCGACGAAGATTTCGGGCGTGCCCTGTCCGGTGATTCTGGCGCCGCAGGCGATGAGGAAGTTGGCCAGATCGACGACCTCGGGTTCGCACGCGGCGGAGGCGATGACGGTGCGTCCCTCAGCGAGGGTGGCGGCCATCATCACGTTGGCGGTGGCGGTGACCGAGGAGCCGAAAGGTCCGCCGAGGAAGATCTCGGCGCCTTTGAGCTTTTTGCCGCGGAGGAGGACGTCGCCGTTGACGAAGTCGGATTCGGCGCCGAGGCAGCGCAGGCCCAGGACGTGGAGGTCGATGGGTCGGTCGCCGATGGCGCACCCGCCGGGCATGGCCACCTGGGCGCGGCGGCGCTTGGCGAGCAGCGGACCCATGACGCAGACACTGGCGCGCATCTTGCTGACCAGCTCGTACTCCGCGTGGGCGTTCATTTCGTCTTCGACGCGGAGGGTCATGGCTCCGTCGGGTCGGCGATCGGACTTGACGCCGAGGCGGGCGAGCAGGGTTTGCATGGAGCGAACGTCGGCGAGGTCGGGGACGTTGTGCAGGACGATTTCACCCTCGACGAGGATGGAGGCGGCCATGATCGGGAGGGCGGCGTTCTTTGCACCGCTGATTTCGACGCTGCCCTTGAGACGATGGCCCCCGACGATTTCGAAGGATTGCATGGTTCTTTCACTCTCCGGTACGACCTACGGCGCTGACACGCTTGATTCCGCGGGCAAGCGCGACCCCGCTCCCTGACGGTCGCGGCTCTGCTCAAACGGCCAGACACTTTCCGCTGCGGTGTACATCGTCATCCCAAGCGGAAGATCATCACTCGCTGGCGGCCTGATCCGCGATCGCGGAGGGTGGCCTGGTGTTCTAATTTTCCCGTCGCGGCCATGAGGGGCAAGACGACTTCGGCGGCGTCGTCGGCGATCTCGACGGCGATCAGACCGGTCGGGGTCAAGAACGTCGGCGCGGCGGCGGCGATGCGGGAGTAGAAGGAGAGTCCGTCGCCGCGATCGGTGAGGGCGAGGTGCGGCTCGTAGTCGCGAACGGCGGCGGGAAGGGCTTCGACGGCGTCGGCGGCGATGTACGGCGGATTGCAGACCAGAGCGTCGAAGCGGCCCTCGGGGACGTCGGAGGCGGGCAGGTCGAATCCGTCGGCTTGGACGAACCGGATGCGCTCTGACAGACCGTGTCGTTCGGCGTTGCGGCGGGCTACGGCCAGGGCGGCTTCGGACACGTCGGAGGCCACGGCGGCGGCGCTGGGGAGGTTTCGGAGGATGGAGATCGCAATGCAACCGCTTCCGGTTCCGACGTCGAGCAGCGTCGGGGCCTCGGACGGGTTCCGCTGAAAGTGGTCAAGAACACATTCGACAAGCGTTTCGGTGTCCGGCCTGGGGATGAGAACGTCGGGGGTCACGAAGAACGGGAGGGAGAAGAACTCCTTTTCGCCAACCAGGTAGGCAATGGGTTCGTTGCGGGCGGCACGGCGAACGGACTCTCGAAAGCGGGACACGACGGCTTCCTCGGGCACCCGATCGAAGCGAGTATAGAGGTCGATGCGACGGATGCTCGCGGCGTGGGCGAGGAGAACCTCGGCGGCGAGGCGGGGTTCGTCGATGGCGCGGGACGCGAGGTGGTCCCTGGTCCAATTCAACAGCCGGCTGATGGTCCAGGCCTCACCCGGCGAGCCGGTGGGAGTGGCAGGTTCCTGCATGGGGGCGGTTCTCATGGGCGGGAAACGACCGGCAGGTCGCTACGGTAGCGGCGAATTAGTTCAGTAGACGATCCGGACGGAAGTCTTGGGGATGTCCTTGGGCGAACCGTTGAGGATATCCTTGAGCCGGGCCTGGCGTTTCTTTTCTTCCTCGCTCCAGCGACGCAGCTC
This sequence comes from Planctomycetota bacterium, assembly GCA_038043285.1. Classification (GTDB taxonomy): domain Bacteria; phylum Planctomycetota; class Phycisphaerae; order UBA1845; family UBA1845; genus JBBTCJ01. Next base: position 5,372 of record JBBTCJ010000175.1, read on the forward strand.
GGTCTGATATTGCCTGGTCATCTTGGCACTGGCATCGGCGAGCTGATTTCTCCGATCGCGTTCGGCCTGCTCCGCTCGTCGAAGCAGATCGGCGATCCGTTCCTTGCCGGCGGCGTCGTGCTTGGCATAGGCGTCGAGTTGATGTTTCACGCGGGCGCCGCGGACGGCCTGAGCTTCACGGAACTTGGGATCCGTACAGGCGGAGGTGGTGGTCAAACCCAGGGCCAAGGCAAGAAGAAGCACGGCGCGCAGGCGCGTTGCCGCCGGGGGCGGCGCACCGGCGGACAAGCCGCCCGTGGCACCCGGCTCTCGGTAGGCTCCCAACGTCGGGAAACTCATTCGTGGTTCCCAGTTAACTGACGGTGCTTCCCGGTTCAATCGGCGATTCTGGAGTCAGGACGATCACCCTGCTTCGGTCGGGGCTGGAGGCGGCCAGGAGCATTCCCTGGCTCTCGAGTCCGCGCATCATTCTGGGGGCAAGGTTGGCTACAATCACCAGGTCTTTCCCGAGCAGTTGTTCGGCGGCGTAGTGACCCTTGATGCCGGCGCAGATTTGCCGCTGTTCGTCGCCGAGATCCACCTTGAGAACGAGGAGCTTGTCGGCGTTGGGATGGTCCTTGGCTTCGATGACCCGGCCGATGCGGAGCTTGAGCTTGGAGAAGTCGTCAAACGAAATCGTTGGGGTGGCGGGTTGAGCCTGGGTATCGGTCATGGTGCACTCCCGGGGAGCAGTGCGCGGCGTGGGGCGATTTACGTCGAACAAGTCGCGCGGCAGCCGCGTCGCGAGGGGCGAGTCTACCTCTGGGCGACCGCCGTCGCAAACGCGGGAGCAAGCCGACCAGGGTCTTTCCATTGTCGTTTCCCAGGTCATCGGGTCGGATCACGGACTGGCGGACTGGGCGTCAGTGACACCCGGCGTCCCCACCCTCGCGGCGCGAGGATGGGGCGCCACCTCACGGTTTGGAATGACGCAACGGGGATCGTAGAATCGGCGTTAGTCAACCAAGAGATGAATCCATACCCACTCATTTTCGAACCGAGCTTCAAGCCCCGCATCTGGGGCGGGCGACGGCTGGAGAGCGTCGTCGGGAAACGACTCCCGGCGACGGGGTCGATCGGGGAGTCGTGGGAGCTGTCCGATCTGGAGTCGGATCCATCGCGGGTGGCCAACGGTCCGGCGAGGGGCAAGACCCTGGGTGAGATGGTGCAGCTCTGGGGTGCGGACCTCCTTGGGCGGGCGGCGCTGGTCGAAGGTCGGTTCCCGCTGCTGATCAAGTTCCTCGACGCGGCGGAGACGCTGAGCGTGCAGGTGCACCCTGATGCGGCGGTCGCTTCCGCGTCAGGCGGAAGGGTTCGAATCAAGAACGAGGCGTGGTACGTGGTGTGGGCTGATCCGGGAGCGTTCATCCTGCGTGGGGTGCGCGAGGGAACAACGAAGGAGGCGCTGCGGGCAGCGGTCGAAAGCGGGAACGTCGAGGGCGTGCTTCAACGGATTCCGGTGCGGAAGGGGCTGGCGTATTACCTGCCGAGCGGAACGGTGCACGCGCTGGGGGCGGGAGCGGTCGTGGCGGAGGTGCAGACGCCGTCAGACGTGACCTATCGGCTGCACGATTGGAGTCGGGTCGATCCGAGCACGGGGAGGCCCCGCGAACTGCACATCGAAGAGGGACTTGCGTGCGCATCGCTGGAACCGGTGGCAACGAAGGCGGAGAAGCCTGAGCACGTGGCGAGTCTGTGGACGGCGATCACCGGCCTGGTCCGCTGTGAGTCGTTTGTGATCGAACGATGTCGCATGGTGGAGGGGCTGGACATCGAGATTCCCTACGCGGAGATGGTCGTATGGATTGTCCTGGAGGGGCGGGGTAGCATCGTCGTGGCGGGGCACGAGGAGGCGTTTGGCTTCGGCGTGGGAGACGTGGTTCTGCTTCCCGCGGGGTTGCGCGGGGGGCGCGTGCGGACGGAGCGTCCGTGCATGTGGCTGGAGGTCGCGGTTCCGGTGCGCAGCTCGTTATCTGACTTTGATCGACCGTCGCGGGCGGCGCGGAGCGGACCGGCCGAGACCAAGCTGGTTCCGTTGAATGTGCCGCGGCGGGAGCGAGGCGGCGAGGGAGCGGGACCGCGTGGCGAATGCTGAATGCGGAAACTCGGGGGCTCGCTGACGGTGGCGGCGGTGATGGAACGGGAAAGGGGCAGGAAGCGGCGTGGGCGGGTTCTCTTTATCGGGCGTGATGGAAGCGGCGCGTCATACAAAGAAGACACTCTACGTGGTCGCGGGACTATACGTCGTCGTGGGGTTTGCGATTGCGCTGGCGTCGGCGGCCAACGGCGACCGGCTGGGCACGTTCCTGGGGTTCGTCATCATCAGCGGAGCGATCGCGACGGCGGTCATCATCCGGCTGCTGGTGCGGGTCACGATGCAGACCTGCGCGGCGACGGACGAATTGCACGAGGTTCGACGGCGGCTGGTGCGGGTGGAAAGCGTGCTCGGCGAAATCGCGCGGAGTTCTTCCGCGCCTTCCGGGGGCGGGGGTTCGATCAGCGTTGATCTGGCGGCGATGGGCCGGGGCGATCCGAGCGCGCTGGCGGCTGCGACGCTGGATCGCTCTTTGTATCCGCGGCTGGTGCGGACCATGGAGGAGGCGCCACCGCCCCGTGTTCACCACGACGTCGATCGGACGGATCGTCTGCTGGAGGACGCGGCGACAGCGGCGGAGACGGTGGGGTCGGCGGTGCGAGAAGCGGCTGCGCTTCAGGGCGCGGAATTGAGCGACGGGTCGGGGGCGGCCCCGGCGGCCTTGGATGGCGACGTCGCGGCTGGACCGGAAACAAAAAACCTGCTGCGGCAGTGGAAGGCGGCGTTAAACGAGGACGATCTCCGTACGTGCGGCGAGATCTATTCGGGGCTGATCGACACCCTCGGCGTAGTGGAGGTCGAACCGCTGCGCGTTCAGATGGAGCACCTGGGCGACCGGCTCGAGGTCGAGCTTCGAGGGCGATTTTCGGATGCGGTTCGTCAGAAAGATTTCGCCCTGGCGATGGAGATCGGACGGGAGATCGTTCGATCGCTTCCCGATCGGCGGGTGGCGGAGGATTTTCGACGAATTGAGCCGGTGTTGGAGCGAAAGGCTTCGATTGTGGGCGTTGGCCGTCCTTTGGTTGGCCATTTGTAATGCCATCGCGCGCGCGGCACGCCTCGCGGGGTGGACCTTCTTTGCGATCTAACGCGGGAGTTGGTCCACCACGCCGCAGGTCTGGAGCGCATCCATTGTCCGGCTGGCGGTCGTGGCGGGGGCATCCTCGTCGGGGCAATTGGAGTCCTTGGCGAGATAGCGTTGCGGCAGGGTCATTTCGTCGACGGTGTGGACGGCAAGCATCAATTCGACGTACAGGGGCCGGTCGGCACCGTCGGAGAAGACGCGCGGAACGTGCGGAAAGCCGAGGGTGTGGGCGGTTTCGTGGGCGGTGACGTTGGCGACCATGAGTGCCCAATCGTCGAAGGGGTAAGGTCCACCCAGTCGCAGCAATTCCTCGCCGAAGATGATTCCAGCGTCGTCCGAGTATTCGTCGCAGGGGTCATAGTCGGCCTGGCCTATGCGTCCGCTGCCGGGTTCGGAGGCGATCTGGGCGATGTGAATGACGGTCGCGCCCGAGGGACGCAAGCCCTTTTCGTTTTCCACGTGGACGGCCACCCCGGGCATTCCGCAGAGGATGGAGGCGACGCGGCTTCGGACCGTTTCCTTAAACGTTTCGGGAGCGTCAGCGAGCGTCCCGCCATCGGGGGTGACGAAAACGCCGAACTCGAAAACGTCGAGCTGCTGGCCGGGAAGCAGATCGCTTTCGCCGCCGTTCCAGACCAGGACGACCTGATCGACCGAGCCATCCGCAGACGTTTGTCCGATGCAATCCGACACGGCCGGCCGGTTGACGATCAGATTGGAATCGGGTGACGATCCGCAGCCCGCGATGAGCGAAACGACGACGCCTGCGGCGCGGATGGAACGGGAGAATGATGGAATGACTCGATGGTTCCTGCGGCGCTTCAACGTTCCACCTCCGAGGGCGGTTGACGGCGCAATGGGTGTCGGACCGACTCTATGAATTTGTTGGTCGCGGGACGGGAAAAGTCAACGCGGGTGCGGGACGCGGACGGGCGCGGTTATCGGAGCAAATAGTCCGACTCACCGAACTCTTTGGGTTTTCGAAAGTCCGCTCCCTTACGGTCGCGGCTCTGATTCGGCTGGCCGCTGCACAAGAACAGTGGCACGAGCGGCGACGCGGAGCGAATGAAATCGGGGATCGGCGATCCATCGAAGCTGGGAGAATGGAAAGCGGCTGCCGTCGATCGCTCGGTCCTTGGGAAGCGCGCAGCTTGTCGGTAGAATGCCCGGTGAGCCGCCGACGCGTGTCAGCGCGGCATCAAAGTTGCCGCTAGGGACGAGGCGGGAAGGCTGAGGCTCGCGGCTCGGGGTCCGTCGTTTTAGGGCGCTCATAACGCCCGGTGTTTGCGGGTTGATGTCGCGAGGCACGACAGGGGAGAATAAGCCATGCTGGGTATCAAAACAGAACCGCATCCTCAGACGTCGGGCGACGGATGGATCGGGCCGGCGCCGTCGATCGTGACGCCGCTTCCCGGACCCAACGCCAAGCAATTCATCGAGCGGGACACGCGGTGCACGTCGCCGTCGTACACCCGCGACTATCCGCTGGTGGTCAAACGTGCGTTGGGGTCGGTGGTGGAGGACGTGGACGGGAACCGGTTTCTGGACTTCGCCGCGGGCATCGCGGTGTGCGCCACGGGTCACTGCCATCCGAAAGTCGTCGCGGCAATCACCGAGCAGGCGAATTTATTGATTCACATCTGCGGCAGCGATTTCTATTACCCGTCGATGATCGAGGTGGTGGAGAAGCTCTCGGCAATCGTACCGGGGAGGGGTCCGAAGCGCGTGCTGCTGACCAACAGCGGGACGGAGGCGGTGGAGGCGGCCATCAAGCTCTGTCGGCGAAAGACGGGGCGCAAGTGGATCATCGCGTTTCAGGGGGCGTTCCACGGGCGGACGATGGGGGCGTTGTCGCTGACCTGCTCCAAGGCGCGTCAGAAGGAGTTTTTCGGACCGCTGGTTCCGATGGTGGCGCACGTGCCCTACGGAGACGCATCGGCCATCGAATCGCAATTGTTCCGCTACATGATGTCACCGGAAGAAGTGGCGGCGATCTTCGTCGAGCCGCTGCAGGGCGAAGGGGGATACGTGGTTCCGCCGGCGGAGTTTCTGCCGAACCTGCGGAAGCTGTGCGACAAGCACGGGATTCTGCTGGTCTGCGACGAGATTCAGTCGGGCGCCGGGCGGACGGGGAAATGGTTTGCGTTCGAACATTTCGACGTGGTTCCCGACGTGGTGTTGATGGCCAAGGGTCTGGCCAGCGGGATGCCGCTGGGCGCGGTGATCACCCGCGCGGAGATCATGGATTGGCCACAAGGGGCGCAGGGCAGCACGTTCGGGGGCAACCCGGTGTGTTGCGCGGCGGCGGTCGCCACGCTGGAGTTGATTGAATCAGGCATGATGGCCAACGCGGTGCAACTGGGCGAACGGCTGAGGGCCGAGCTTCGCGCCATCGGCGAACGGCGGAAGCTCATCGGGAACGTTCGCGGGCTGGGTCTGATGTGCGGTGCGGACGTGCTCAACAAGCGTACCGGTCAGGGCGACGCCAAATTGCGCGAGCGGATTCTTCTGGGGGCTTTCGAGCGCGGATTGATCCTGCTTCCGTGCGGTGAGTTCAGCATTCGCTTCTGCCCGCCGCTGTGCATCGACGAGACGCGGTTGGACGTGGGGCTGAAGACCTTCGACGAAGCGCTGGCGATGATGGGGTAACGTTTGGGCGGTTGGAGCGATCGTGCCGGGTGTCACTCGCCGCGCAGGCTGCGGATGATCTCGCTGGCCTCTTCGGTCTTGACGTTGAGCGCGCCGAGCGCCTGGCTGGCGGCGGTGCGAAGCTCGAGATCCTTCTCGTTACGGACGATCGCCAACAGGGTGGTCACCTGGGCATCTTCGAGCATGGGGCCGTGGGTGCGAGCAGATTCCGCCAGCGAAGCGAACGTGGCCATGCGAATGGGCTTGGTCGTTTTCTCGTTGAGGGCGACGTACGCGATGGCCCGCTGGGCCTGAGGCGTCGGGGCCATCGCCAGCACTTCGGCGGCCGAGGTCAGGAGCTTTTCGTCTGGCGAGGCCAACGCGCCAATCAGCGCCGGCGCGGCGGCGGTGACGTCGTAGACGGTTCGGCCGCTGTTGGCGATGCGTCCCAAGGTTCGGACGGCTTCCAGGGCGAGCGACTTGGCGAGCTGGTCGTCGATTCGGGCGTGACCGGCGCGAGTGCGGACCGATTGAAACGCCTCGGTCAGTTCCGCGGCTTCCGCCTGGGCGTTGACGGCCTGGACGAACGGATCGTTCTTGGCGAGGTCGTCGGCGAGCGCGCCGTGGGTTCGTTTGGTAAGCACCACGACGGGCGTTTTGGCGAACAGGAACTCCTTTCTCAGCCAGGACAGGGCCTCGGCGGGACCGGGGTCGGTGAGGTCGGTCGCCAGGAAGATTCCGGCGAGGCTGGGCAACTCGGTGCGGGCGCGTTCGACGCCGCGGAAGAAGCTGGTTTCGCCGACGACCTCGTTTCCGCCCTGGCGCACCCCGCTGACCACGCGGTTGAGGTTTTCCTGGTTGGGATCGACGACCAGCAGTTGCTCGTTCCCACTGAGCGCGATGGTTCCAGCGAGCAACGGGACGACGAACTCCGAATCCGCGAAGTGCGTTTTCGGAAGGGCGGCGGCCAGGGCGAGGGCGGCGCGGATGCGCACGAGTTTGTCGGGGAAGCGCAGGCACTGGGCGAGGGGCTGCTTGTAGTCCTCATTGCCGATCAGCGAGCTTTCTCCGGCCGTCGCCCGCAGGGCTTCGACGGCGCCGAGGGCGAGGGCGGTGTCCTGCGCGCGGAGCGCACGATCGAGCACCAGATGGGCGTATCGCGGACCGGCCGCCTGGGTGGCGTACAGGGCGCGTGGAAACACGTCGGGGCGCGTCGCGTCGGCTTCGCCCTGTTCGTTGGGGTCGCCGCTTTCGACGTTCATACCGAGCTTGCTTTCGCGGCGGACGTTGGAGGCCAGCCACAGGCCGATGGCGCCCTGATGGTCGCGTCGCAGGGTGAGGGCCTCCTCACAGCAGCGCATGGCCATCACTTGCCCGTAGATTTTCGTGGGCACGACGATCGGGTTCAGTCCTCGGGTCTTCGCGTCCCAATACCAGGTGTTGGCCTGATCCAGGCGGGGATCGGCTCGGACGGAGTCGTCCTCGTTGAAGTATTGTTCGGCGAGTCGGTAGAAGAGTTCAGCCGATTCGCCGGGGACGTCTCGGCCTATGGTGGTTTCGATTCGCTTGATGGCGGCGGCGGCGGCATCCTTGGTTTCGGGCGGAACGTTGCTGAGTCCGGCGACTTTGCGAAGGTAGGGGACCGCCTGGGGGTATCCAATGGCGCCCAAGGCCTGGATGACATTCTGTCGGACGTCCTCGTTGTCGACGTGCAAGGCCATCACCAGTGGATTCACCGCGGCTTTGCCGAGCTGCGGCAGGGCGGTGATGATCCTCGGCCAAATATCCTGCTGCTTGGCGTCGAGGAGCGCATCCATCAGGTGGGGGACGGCGTATTCGCCGGAATCCTTGAGTCGGCTGATGGCGATGGCCATCGCCTGGGGATGCCCGCCGAGGTTTTGGATGTTGACGCGAATTCGCCGAGGATCCTTCCGCCGCAAGTATTCGCCTTTCTCGATGACCTCGAGGACGCGCTTGGCGCTTTCGCCGATGGTGGAGTGGGCGATGAGGGTCAAAAGGGTATCCATGCTGTCGCGGTCCCTGGCGGAGACGTCGAGAAGCTCCTCGGGCTTCAGCGCCGGGTGGGAAAGGAGGGTCTTGGCGGCCGAGTCGGCTGCGGTGAAGCGGCCGATCTTGGCATAGTGGATGAAGTCGGCGAAAAGCTCTTCGACCGACTGTTCCGGGGCGGCTGCCGGCTTCTTCTCCTGGGGCGTGGATGCCTGTCCCGCGACAGGCGCCACCGCGCCAACGGCGAGAATGCCAGCCAAACACCAGACGCTGCAACGACCAGTCCTAATAGCGAGGAACCGACCAACCATGTGCTTCTCCGAGGATGTTGCGGTGCGGCGAACGATCATCGCGGGATGCGGGTTGCCTCCCGCCTGCGTGGGTCAAGCCGCCGCCGAACCCCAAAGCCCTACTCCGTACAGGTTTGGCTCACCGGCGTCGTCGAATGCGCTCCGTCGCGGACGCATGGCGGCGATCGACGCGCGGGAACCGAGACGGCGTTCGGTCATGTCCGGGGCGTCGTTGTCGCCTGCGGCTGGATCGACCTCGTGTCGGTAGGCACGGCCACGACTTCGATCGCGCCCCGCCCGACGGTGAGCGGCGACAGTATACGGGGAGGCTTGGGGGCGTCAACGGCGGCGGGAGCGCCCGAAGAAGGGTTCGCCGCGCCGTTGGTACCCCGTCTGTCGCACAGCGATGGGAGGGGGGCCGATCCATCGGCGAGTTCGATGGTCAATCCGGGGGAAGATGGTCCCCACCCTTGCCGGGAGGTAAGCATGGAGCACCCCGCAGGCAAGCTGACCGGGCCGCGGGACCGGAAAAACCGACGTCCGCGCCGTCACAGCTCGGATCAAACGGCACGGGCCGCTCACGCGGTCAGATGTTCTGGATGATGGCTACGGCGCCGGCGGCGGTGACCCCCAGGAGAACCGTCTGCAAGGTTTCGTTGATCGCCGCGAGGCTACACCCGCCGGCCTGGAGCAGGATCGCTCCGCAGGCAGTCAGTTGGATTGCTTTCATCGCACGAGCATAGAGGTAGTTACGCATGGAAAAACTCCCGTTGAGAACCTTGGTCGAACGGCGACCCGCAAGCCCGCGGCCTCCCGCAACGACAGACCGTTTGAGCGGCGTAGCTTAGCGAGACGCGTGGGGCGGTCAACCGCGATGCGGGAAGCAGAAGGAAGTTCACGGGGGCGAATCACCCGATGGCCGTCACCACGGTTTTGACCTCGGTGTAGCTGTTGAGGGCGTATTCACCGAGTTCGCGGCCAATGCCGCTCATCTTGAATCCGCCGAAGGGGGCGGAGGGATCGAAGACGTTGTAGCAGTTGATCCACACCGTGCCGGCGCGGAGTCCGGCGGCCACGCGATGGGCCTTGGCAATGTCCCTGGTCCAGACGGCTGCGGCGAGGCCATACATGGTTTTGTTGCCCCGGTCGATGACTTCGTCGAGGTCCTTGAAGCGAAGGACACTGAGGACCGGACCGAAGATTTCCTCCCGGGCGATTTTCATGTCGTCGCGGACGTTGTCGAAGATCGTCGGTTCGACGAAGAACCCGGGGCGATCGACGCGCTTGCCGCCGGTCAGGCACTGGGCGCCTTCGCTCTTTCCGGCGTCGATGTAGCCGAGGATGCGGTCGAATTGCTCCTTGGAGACCTGCGGACCCTGGGCGGTCGAATGATCGAAGGGATCGCCGATCTTGGTTTTCTTGGCCCGTTGGGCGATGGCCTCGACGACCTGGTCGTGAATGGCGTCCTCGACGAACAGTCGGGTGCCGGCGCAGCAGCACTGGCCCATGTTGAAGAAGCAGCCGAAGTAGGCGAACTTGGCGGCGGCGTCCACGTCGGCGTCGGCGAAGATGATGTTGGGGCTTTTGCCGCCGAGTTCGAGGGTCACGCGCTTAAGGTTGGTTTCGGCGGCGGCTTTGAGTATCAATTTCCCCACGGCGGTGCTGCCGGTGAAAGCGACTTTGTCGACGTCGGGGTGCGAGGCGAGGGCCGCTCCGGCGGTTTCACCGAAGCCGGGGACGACGTTGACCACGCCCTCGGGGAAGCCGGCCTCCAGGGCCAGCTCGGCGATGCGCAGCGCGCTGAGCGGCGTTTGCTCGGCCGGCTTGAGCACGCTGGTGCAACCGCAGGCAAGCGCCGGCGCCCACTTGTGGGCCAGCATCAGCATGGGGAAGTTCCAGGGGATGATCTGTCCGCAGACGCCGACCGGTTCGTGGCGGGTGTAGGTGTGGAACGGTCCAGCGACGGGGAGCACCTTGCCGTGGATCTTGTCCGCCCATCCGGCAAAGTAGCGGAAGATGGCGGCGGTGCTGGGCACGTCGCTGGTTAGCGAGTCGCGGATGGGCTTGCCGTTGTCGAGGGTTTCGAGGGCGGCCAACTCCCTGGCGTTCTTTTCGATGAGGTCGGCCAGCTTGTAGAGCAGCCGCCCGCGCTCCGCCGGAGCCATGTTCCGCCAGGGTTTCGATTCGAGGGCCTTCCTAGCAGCCTTCACCGCAAGATCGACGTCGGCCTTGTCGCCTTCCGCGATGCGACAGATGACGTCTCCGGTGGCGGGGTTGATGGTCTGGAAGGTCTGTTTTGCGACGGCGTCGACCCACTTCCCGTCGATCAACATTTTCTGATCTTGCACTTTCGGCGGGGTTATCGCTTCGGTGGTGGTCATTGCACGAACTCCCGGGTGCGTAGTGTTGTCGTGGATGTCACGATCGGTCCCTCGGACCGGCTCGGAGAGTCGGATTCTATGAGCACCCGGAAGCAACGTCCACTGGGGCGTCGCGCGGGCGTTCATCGCTCGGGTTAACGCCTGCGGTTCAGGGAACCTTCAGCGGGCAGAGATCGCAATAACAATTCGGGGCTTAGGAACTGCGGTGGGCAGAGCCCGCACTACGAACTACAAGCGTCGAAACGAATCGCGGCAGGCAGGCGCGTTGGGCGGGCTCCGCCCGCCGCAGGGATCATTCGCCGCAAACCTCCGGCAGAGCCACCGGAGACAACCCCGGCCAATTAGCCCGCATCTTGCATCAGCGTCTGTGGATCCTTGCGGCGCGCGGGCTTGTGGGTGGTGTTGGCGGTTTTTCGGCCGAACGGTAGCCGTCGGCGCGCACCGCCCCACGTACCACCGCCTGATTGCCCGTGATGAACTCGCGCATGTACCCGCCCAACCCACGAGGACTACGCCAGCTGGGGTCCGGGAAGACGTGTCAGGCCGCTCCAACCCTTCTGAATCCTCGCTGAATGCGGACCCGGAGCCTGCACAAATGCCCCTTTCCGTGTTGCTACGCCTTGCGGCTTCCCTCTGAAATCCGCTCCATCTCCCCGGAAAGCACCACGCCCCACTTCGCTCCGCGATGGTCCTCGGGCGCGAATCCCCCCTTCGCCGGCCATGAATAACAGCACCCACCTCGGGCCTGGAAGCCCGAAGGCAAACTCGTCGCCTCTCTCACGCATTGCAAGCCGCGTTCCAACCAGGTTCCGGCGGGGGTTGCCGCGCAAGATTGAGGGATGAGGGACAGGGCGATGACGGCGTGATGGAGTCGCATGGTTCGGCGCGGTAGGTTTTCTTCCTTCGAGCCGCTTTTGCTTTTCATCATGGTTGTTGTCGCTCGGCATGGGTCCATCACCCTTTATCCGGCCTTAGCCTGCGGCTGGTCGGTACGATCATGGGCTGAATTACGCCCGGTGGCGGCTCTAGCCATTTTGGCTCTGGTCGCTGAACGTCGGCTGCTTGGGTGGCCATTATCTGTCGAACCCATTCCAAAAACTGTTCGCCGTTCTTCGTTTCGAGTTGGTACGGAATCACTTTCTGAAATTCATCCGCAACACCAGGAGCGAAATCGCTGGTTGTGGTAATGATGCCTTTGGTTGCACCGGGGTCTAGGCGTAGAACACCGAAGATGGCCCGAACGTCGTTTTGGGAAACCAAGTTTGTGGGGCTATTAGCCTTGGCTTGATCGAGGACTCGCATTGCACTCATTTTCGACGTGATTGCAATAACATCTCGGCCTCTGTCGCCGCTTCGCGGTGTGAGTGTTACCTCGTCCCACCCATGCAGTTTGTACGCCCCCGCTAGGAATTCCTCAAATCTGGTAGGGTCGGATGTAAACTCGAAACGAAACTCGGGATCACGTTTCAACTGCCTACTGATCTCAAACCACGTCGCCGTAGGCCCGCGAATCTCGTCTCCTTCCGGTGTACTTTCACCACGTTTTACTAGTGCCGTCTTTAGCAGAACTCTCGGAGAGACGGAATAATCCGTCGCGATTTTCTCTCCGTCGTGAATGAGCGTGTAGTTACTCAGGTCTAAATACCACTCAGAATCGCCCAGCCAAACTTCGTTCGGGCCTAGCTCACGTCGTTCCTTGTCGGGCATCGGCACATCCCTCCAGCTTTGCAGACTCAATCTGTAAGACGAGCGATGCGATCGAGCACGCTGTTCGGGGCGCTCAATTCACCCGCTCCCTGCCTTTGGCTTGGCCGGCGCGAACCGTTGCCAATACCAGCTAGCCGAGAATCCTCCGATCCCAAATGGCAATCCAATCACGACAAACCAAGCCGGAACGGCGGTCGCCTGAAGTAGTCCCGGCAATTCCTGCACAAGAGCGGTCCATCCCGGTATCGCGATTGGAAGAATCAAAGCCGGTGGCGCCAGGAAGATGACGACAGCGACGATCCTGTGGAACTTGTCAAGGATCCAAGGGCCGAACCGGTCAGGGTAGTCCCACTTCGTCTCCCGAGCATTCTTCAGGCCGGAGTAAATCAAGATCGCCCCAGTAACAAAGAAGAGAGCGCCATCTGCGTAGGCTTCACGCCGTCGCTCAGCCGCAGTCGCCCATCGCTCTTCGCCGGTCTCTTCCCATCCATCGCGCGTTTGGTCCATAACAGGCACCATGCCGCCCTTTGTGATGAAGGGCGCATCGTACGCCCACCAAGCGCCAAGGATGCAGATTAGGAGCCCGACGAGGGTACCGCCGTTCAGTGTGCGCCACAGCATTCTGCCATTATCCCACGGCGCCTGAGCACCTTCAACAATCAAGGACAATTAGCTTCGAACCTTGGTTTGGACGGAGTACGTAGCCGTGGGGTGGGCACCGCGCACCAAATGCGTTGGAGCAGGCGACAGCCAAGTGCATTCCTGCCCGCTTTGATCCCCCCGATGAAGGGGAGGCATGCGGTGTGCCCACTACGGCTGACCGTGAAGCGCTCGAACGGAGGTTGCGATGACGCCTTCGGTTGGGGAGGAGGCGGAGGCGTAGCGCTTGCGTGGAATGCGTCCGGCGCGGAAGGCGTTTCGCCCCGCGGCGCAGGCGTCGGCCATGGCTTTGGCCATCAGTACGGGATCCCTGGCGCCCGCGATTCCGGTGTTGAGCAGCACGCCGTCGGCGCCGAGTTCCATGGCGATGGTGACGTCCGAGGCGGTTCCCACACCGGCATCGACGATCACCGGATAATCGGGATCGCCTTCTTTGAGGTACTCGATGCAGAGGAGGACGTTGCTGGGATTGAGAACCCCCTGTCCGCTGCCGATGGGGGAACCCAGGGGCATGACGCTGGTGGCGCCGGCGTCCTTGAGCTTTCGGGCAAGGATCGGATCGTCGTTGGTGTAGGCCAGCACTTCCAAGCCGGCGTCGACCAGTTCTTTGGTCGCCTCCAGCGTTCCGATGGGATCGGGCAGCAGGGTCTTCTTGTCCGCCAGCACCTCAACCTTGACCCATTTCGCACCGGGGTTGTTGAGTCCTTCGAGAAGTTCGCGGCTTAGCTTGGCCGAGCGGACGGCGTCCTTGGCGGTAAAGCACCCGGCGGTGTTGGGCAGGATCGTGTAACGCGAAAGATCCAGGGCATCCAGGATGTTGCCCGGTTTGGGGGATCCGTCGGCGCTCATCACGTCGCGACGAACGGCGACGGTGACGACTTCGCACCCGGAGGCGGCCAGGGCGGCGGACATGAGATCGAAGTCAGCGTACTTGCCCGTGCCGACGAACAGACGCGACGTGAAGGTGAACGAACCGACCTTGTATTGATCGAGCGACATCAGCCTCCCCCCACGAAGGTGACAATCTCGACGCGATCGCCGTCGTGCAGCACGGTGTCGGCGAAACGGTTTCGTGGAACCAGCTCTTCATTGACCTCGACGGCGACGCGGATGGGGGCGAGCTTCCGCCCCGAGAGCAACTCCGCCACCGTGGCGTCCGAAGTGACCGATTCCGACTTGCCGTTCAGCAGGATTTCCATCGACGTCGTCCCCATGCGACAGAGCCAATGATAGATTCACCACGGCGGCGCGGCAACGGGTTCGGACTTCCGCGAGAAGATGATCAGCAGATAGACGACCGCGGCGGCAAATACCGCCATCGCGATCGCCACCTTGGCTTGGAGGCGTTGGGCGAGCACGGCATCCTCCGGCAATTCGTGGTGACGATAGGCCCAGAGCACCAGGCCGGCGAAGCACATCGAGAGCGGCGATCCAAGCCAGAGCACCAGGAGGATGGCGACGTCGGTCATGGCCGGGCGGTGCAACAGCATGGTCAGCGCGATGCCCAAAGCCGCCAGGGCAAGCCAAACCGCACCAAGAGCGAGGAGGGGGAACATCGGCGTAGGGTTCCGCAGAAGATCAGGACGACGACTCGGCCGCCATCGCGGATTGCCGTCCGCGAATTGAAAACACCAGCAATTTCCACGGGTCGGCTTCGTGGATGCCCGATCTCGCGGCCGCCCAGTGCATCAGCGGAAGAATGGCCGTGTGCGCGAACAAGGCGAAAAACATGGAATAGCGGATCTCGAAATAGCGAAGGACTCCGTCGAGCACGGCGATGGAAATCCCCCACCCGATCCGCCCCTCGCGCGTCGGCGGAGAGGCCTTCGGGTCGGGCATCATGACGAAGGTAAACAGGGCAAACTCCGCGCCGGTCATCGGACCCAGGGCGAACACCAACCCTCCCTGGCCCAGGGCCATCCGCAGCAAGCCCATGACCACGTACCCACCCAACCACGAAAGCGCGAGGTCCATGCGGTTGATGCGGTACATCATGGTCAGACCCAGGAACATGATGATGAAGGCGACGCGATAGTCGGCGCCCCACTGCGAACCGGGCGCGACGCTGGCGACGCCGTGGCCCAGCAGCAGCATCATCACGATTCCGAAGTTCGACGGATTGAAGAAGTGCCGCTTGCTGTCACGCAGGAGATACTTCGACAGCACGCCCCAGACCGAGGCGACGACGTACACCCGCCAGTCGGTGCTTTCGACGAGGATCACGATGCTGATGCCGGTCAGATAGGCGCTCAGCGGAAGAGCGACCTGGCGCAGCACGACCAGCATCAGGACGAAATCCAGCACGCAGGCGGCGCCGATGGCCGCGATCATGTCCACCGGGTCGCGGTTGAAGTAGTACACCGATCGGCCCAGAATCACCCAAAGCGTGACCGCCAACGAGTTCATGATTCGCGGATCCCGCAGGCGGGGAACCACGAACGAAATCCCGGATCGGTTGGCGGGCTGGGAGGTCATCGTCAATACCACCAAATTGCCGATTGCCGATTTCCAATGGCCCATTGAAAGAACATCACAGACGTACATCCACCGCACGCCGCTTCTGAAATCGGCGTTCGGCATTGGGCAATTGGCAATCGGAAGGTCGTCATCCCCCTAGTTCCACATCATCGCCAGGTCGGTCATTGGTTGATCGAGTTCGGCACGTGCGCGGTCGAGTTCTTCCTCGAGCCGGTCGAGGATTTCCTCGTCGCCCCAGCCGTATCGTCGTCGCACGGCCTGCTGAATCGAATCGTCGCCGCAGAGGTTCTGGGCGATCTGCCACCACGACCGAGCCACGTTGAGGCGGCCGGCCTTCACGTAGGCGTCGCCGAGGGTCATGGCCAACGTCGCCTGCAACCGATGGGAGCCGGCCTGGACTTTCCTTCCGACGGCCACGCACCGGGCGATGTCGGCGGCGGCAGCGTCCGGAGGCGTCTTCTCCGACTCCGGCCAAACCAGCCGCGCGGGGCGGTGCAGGTGGTTCAGCCCGCGGGCAAACAGTGCCGGAACGTACCATTCATTGCCCGGTTCGGAAAGGATCTCCGTCAGCACGATCACGGCCTGCACGCTGGAGGGCGCTTTGATTTCCAAGGCCGGGAACAACAGCATTTCGTCCACCCACGACAGGGCCAATTGCAGTTTCGTCTCCCGCGAAGGATGGGTGGCGATCAGCTCCTCGAAGAACGCGATGGGTTGGTGATCGAGGTGCGGCGGGAATTTCGGCGCCAGCTCGCCGCGGGTCCTGGCTTCGTTGAGATACTCCCGGCGTAGCCGGAATACCTCCATGCGGTAGGCATTTCCCAGGGCCAGGTTGGAAGGTTCCTTCCCGACACCCTCGCGGATTTTTGACAATCCGACGATGACGTCGCCGGCGCGAACGCTTTCGATGCCGCCACCAACCAGGGCAGCGGTGGACAGGCCGTCCGGCGGCGTCTGGGTGGCCGGTGGCTGCGGATGATCGCCGGTCGCACGAATCCGTTGGTCCAGCGCCGCGAGTTGGGGCAGGCTGTCCAAGCCCGCGAACTGAACGGTGACACTCGACGGCACTCCAGGAAGATCGAGCAGCCCGACGCGCCACCAGGCGATGACGCCGAGGAAAGCCACCGCGATCAGAGCGATAACGACCAACCGGCGGCGCGTCGGCGCCGTTCGCGGTTCGGCGGAATCAATCGGCGTCGAGGCCGGGTTTGTGGGGTTCACGGAGGGATCACCTCGCCGCCGCCCTCGCTGAGACGGACATGATGATTCAACATTCGCCCGACGGCTTCGCGGTCGAACGTCTGCGTTCGTCCGCTGGGCCACCACACTTCCAGGCGATCCACCGCGGCCGTGTCCGGAATGCCGAAGTGCAGAGCATACTCAGATTGTGAGGCGAATCCCATGCCGCCCTGGACTTCGCGCATTTGCCGCCCCGTCGCCGTCCAAAGCGTCGCCCTCGCGCCGGCGGCGTCGGCGGACGAGGCCAACGTTCGACCGGCGACGTTCGACGGCGCATCCGGGCGACCGACCAGGCGAAGCCACAGGAATCCCGCCATTTCCTTCGTCCCTGCGGCGCTTGGTTGAGTGGTCCGCTTGTCACGAGGCCCCGTCTGATTGACGTAGAAGGATGAGGGCGCGCCCTGATTGGCCACGTAGATGTCCACGTACCCATCGTGGTTGAAGTCCGCCAGGGCGATTCCGCGACCGTTGTAGGTGTCGGTGATCCCGGATGCGATCGCCGACTCGACGAAGCGAGGGGCGGCGAGCGAACCGTGCGCGCCCGCGCCGGCTGACCCTCGTCCCTTCGCGCCAAGGAGAGCAGTTCGCGGCTCGGATGGCGGTTGCTGGATGAAGAGCCGACTTGGCTCGTGCCCGGAAAGTTCGCGCGTGCCCATGACCGGCCAATCGCGGGCATCGGCGGTCTGATTCTTGGTCTGGGTCACCATCTCCTGAATGGCGAACCAATAGTTGTGGTTGGGGTCGCCGGTGACGAAGCCGTTGACGGTGAAGACGTCGAGAAGTCCGTCGTTGTTGAAGTCAGCGAACTTACCGCCCCAACCCCATCCGCCGTCGATGGTTCCCGACTCCTGGGCGACGTTCCGGAAGCCCCGCCCGCCGGGACACACGGCGTCGGCGCAGTTCAGCCACAGCATGTTGCCTTCGTCGGTCTTGTAGCGCCGTTCGAGAATGTTGGTGACGTAGATGTCCAGGTAGCCGTCGTTGTTCACGTCGCCCATGTCGACGTTCATGCCCTTCCACCAGTCGTTTCCGACGCCGGGATGCCCGCGTGGATCAACGACGAGGCGGAATCGCGGCGGTTGCTCGGTCGCCCCGGTGTTCAGGTAATACTCATCCGGGCCGAAGTCGTTAGCGACGTACAGGTCGGGCCAGCCGTCGTTGTTCAGATCGCCGGAGCCCACCGAAAGGGTCCAGCCGGTATGGGTCAAGCCGACGGATTCGGTCACCTCCTCGAAGCGGATTCCCGCGGCGTCGCTGAGGTTCCGGTAGAACACGTTCCGCCCCCCGTTGGAGGCGTGGGTAAACGTCTCGTGCATCACCCGCGTGCTGACCGGGTTCCAGAGGTTGTTTCGGACCCGCTGCCCGGTTGCGGGATCCTCGATGGTCTCGGCGAAGTAATTACCGACGAGAATGTCGATTCGTCCATCGCGGTCGTAATCCAGGAAGGTCGCGCCGTTGGCGTACCCCCAATAGTCCACACCGGCGTCGCGGCTGACGTCGGTGAACTTTCCGCCGTCGTTGCGAAAAAGTTGGTTCGCCTCGGCCCACTTGAGGACGTAGAGGTCGAGGTCGCCGTCGTTGTCGACGTCGCCGAAGATCGCGTGCATCGACGCTCCTTCGGGGTTCCCGCACCCGACGCCGGCGTCTGCGGTCACGTCAGTGAACGTTCCGTCGTTTTCGTTGTGGAAAAGGCGATTCAGGTCACTCCGACCCGAGTTGGTAACGTACAGATCGGCGAAGCCGTCGTTGTCGTAGTCCGCGGCGGCAGCGGATGCCCCCACCGAAGACAACCAGGGCATGACGTTGTCGAAGACGTCGGCAAGCTTGACCATCGAGTGACGGTTGAGGCACCGCGCGTCCGCGGCTGACTCGTGAAACCGTGTGGACACGTCGCCCGACTCCCGCGATCGCGGAGCCAGCCAAACCGACCCGGCGGCCAGCAACGCGGTCATGCCAAGGAATCGAAGAAGATGCGTCATAAGCCGTCCCCGTGCAGGCAATGGACGCCCGAACGACGGCATGATACCGCGCGGGCAGCCGGTTGCCGCGCGGATTTGGACCCGCACCCGCGGAGTGGTCCGTGAGAGCCCAGGCGGGGCGGGGGAGGGCGTTGGGAACCGCGAGTGCTGACGAGCGGTCCGGACTCGACCGCTCCATTCTGTCGCGGTTCTGATGCGGCTGAAG
>JBBTCJ010000176.1:0-10854 GCA_038043285.1 Planctomycetota bacterium
GGTCCATCGTGGCGTGGGGATACAATTACTCCGGTCAAACCAACGTCCCCGCGCCGAACACGGGTTTCGTGGCCGTCTCAGGGGGCTACTACCACAGTCTGGGTCTCAAGGCCGACGGGTCCATCGTGGCGTGGGGTCGGGACATTGAAGGTCAAACCAACGTCCCCGCGCCCAACACGGGTTTCGTGGCCGTCGCCGCGGGCGATTACCACAGTCTGGGTCTCAAGGCCGACGGGTCCATCGTGGCGTGGGGATACAATTACTCCGGTCAAACCAACGTCCCCGCGCCGAACACGGGTTTCGTGGCCGTCTCAGGGGGCTACTACCACAGTCTGGGTCTCAAGGCCGACGGGTCCATCGTGGCGTGGGGAGACAACGACTACGGTCAAACCAACCTCCCCGCGCCCAACACGGGTTTCACCGCCGTCGCCGCGGGCTTTACGCACAGGCTGGGTCTCAAGGGCGACGCGGCGTGCTGTTTGACCCACGGAAGCTGTCGGCAACTCCGACAGAGCGAATGCGTTGCACTGGGGGGGCTGTGGCACGGAGGTGCGTCGAAGTGTCAGTCGGACCGGGACGGCGACTCGATCGCGGACCTGTGTGACGCTTGCCCCGACGGTCCCGCGAAAAGCGATCCGGAAATCTGTGGGTGCAGCGTTGCGGACACTGATTCCGACGGCGACGGTTTGGGCGATCTTTGCGATAACTGCGCTGTCGATGCCAACAGGGATCAAACAGACGATGACCTTGATGGAACCGGGAATGCCTGCGACGAGTGCCCCGGCACTCTGGTGGGGATTATCGTAGCTCCGAACGGGTGTCCCGTGCCCTTGGGGCCGTGTTGCTTCGGCGGCGAAATCTGCGTCGACGCTACGACGGCTGAGGATTGCGAACGGGTACACGGTATTTATCTTGGCGATGGTTTTACCTGCGGCAGCGACGCGGACGGCGATGGCGTGTTGGACTGCAACGATCGGTGTCCGCTGGACGCCCGAAAGAGTGCGCCGGGCACTTGCGGCTGCGGATTTTCGGACATCGACAGCGATCACGACGGCATCCCTGACTGCATCGATCCGTGCCCACCTTTGGGTTTTCCGGACCTCGATGGCGACGGCATTTGTGATCTTGAGGACGGCTGCCCCGGCGATCCCGCGAAAAGTGAACCCGGAGTCTGCGGATGCGGGGTTCCCGATGACGACACGGACGC
Source organism: Planctomycetota bacterium (assembly GCA_038043285.1). Taxonomy (GTDB): domain Bacteria; phylum Planctomycetota; class Phycisphaerae; order UBA1845; family UBA1845; genus JBBTCJ01. The sequence goes on from JBBTCJ010000176.1 coordinate 1,208, forward strand.
CGACGGCACCGCAGATTGCATAGACTTGTGCTCCAACACTTCTCCGAATGTCCCCGTGAACACCTGCGGATGCGTGCCATTGGGTGCGTGCTGCTTTTCTGTCGGCGTGTGCTTCAATAGCCTCAGCGTCGATAGCTGCGTTTCGATCGACGGGATATATCAAGGCGACGGCTCCGCCTGCACCGAAGGGTGCGGGTTCGCCGACTTCGATCGGGACGGCGCCGTTGACCTGCGGGACGTCGCCGTCTTTCAGCGGTGTTTTGGGGCGGACGAAACTGATCTTTCCGACGGTCTGTGCAAACGCGGGGATATTGACGGTTGCCAAGAAATCGACCTGTGGGACTACGACGCCTTTCGTCGTGCCATGACGGGTCCGTAAGTCACACCGTCCAACTCTGCACCTTGGTTTGCCACGCTACGAGCTGTCAAGAAGGGAATCGCAATCAACGTGTTTGGGGGGGGTCCGTGACACTTCCGGCGGGATCTTTTGTGGCCCCGTAAGGGGCCGAGGAATGTAGCCACGGGTGGAGTCCGCCATCGGCGGACGGAACCCGTGGCAAGCGTCATTCAATCCAACCCGCCCCGGCGGGGCGGCGGAATGCCACATTTCCAGGTTTCCTCCGCCCCGTTCGGGGCGGGATCGAGTTCTTGGGCCATGCGATCCACGGGTTCCGCTCCGCTTCACCCGTGGCTAAAAGCCTGCGCCCCTTTTGGGGCGGCCCGCGTGCCGCCGGAACTGTCACGGACCCTTGCGGGTTGCGCCACGCATCAGGCTGGTTTGGCCCGACCGGCGGCGTTACGCTGCCTGCATGACGCGCCGCGCGGATCGGATCATGCTTACACTCCTGTCCCTGTCCCTCGCTCTGGGCGCGGCGGGGTGTGGACCGACTTGGAAGAATGCGAGGATCGATGGCTACAAGCCCGGGGCAGGATATCGCCTCGAAACCCTGAAGCTCGGACGCGGGAACAGCGACGAAACCTTCGTCGCCTTGTGCTTTTCCGGCGGAGGCACGCGGGCGGCGGCGCTCGCGTTTGGCGTGCTCGAAGGGCTGCGGGCGACGGCGATCGCTCCCGCGGATGCAAACAGCCCGCCGCGCACGATGCTCGACGAGGTGGACCTGATTTCGTCCGTCTCCGGCGGATCGTTTACCTCCATGGTCTACGGGCTGGATCGTGAAGCGATCTTCGACGGACGCTTCGAGCGGAAGTTTCTCAAATACAACGTGCAGACGCGGCTGCTGAGCCTGGTGCTCTCGCCGCTGAGTATCGTGCTCCTTCCGTATGCCCTCCTGGATCGCATTGACCTCGCGGCCGAGTACTACCACAACGAAGTATTCGACCGGCGGACCTACCAGGCGCTTCTCGACCGCGGGGAACGGCCCTTGCTCGTGGTCAACGCCACGAACATGTCGATCGACGGGCGGTTTGAATTCACGCAGGACGACTTCGATTTTCTTGGATCGGACCTGGCGAGCCTGCCGGTGGCCCATGCCGTGGCCGCCTCGTCGGCCGTTCCGTTGCTGCTCAGTCCCTTGCGATTGTCGTACCAGAACTCGGACGTGATTGAGAGGATGATGCGCGAGACGCTCGATCAGCAGGCAACCGAACCCGTCGACCCGCGCTACCGGAAATGGGCGAGAAGTCTGCTCCCCCAGGACGCGGAGGCTGAAGGCGGACCGGTGCGGTTCGACGCGGCGAAGCACAAGTTCCTCTATCTCCTGGATGGCGGGCTGATCGACAACCTCGGCGTCACCCACGTCCTGCACTCGTTTCGCTATGGGGCGTTGCGTCGGATGATTGCCGAACGTCGCGTCCGGCGATTATGCGTCGTCATCGTCAACGCCAGCACCGCCGCGCCGGAGCCGATCGAGGATCAACCGCGGGCTCCCGGACTGTGGATGATGGCCCTGAAGACAGGAACCATCGGCATCTCCGGTCTCAGCGAAGCCATGACCGAGGCCCTGCGCGACGTCATCCAGGATCGACCGCGGGAGCTTGGCGAGTGGTATGACCGCTGTCAGGGCGCGATGGCCAAGGATTGCCCGAAGGCGCCCCCTCCGCCGCAACCCGCGGGAACCGACGTCGAGACGCAAGTGATCGAAATCAACTTTCATCGCATCGCGGACGCGAAGAAACGGCGGCGGTTCCTGTCCATGCCCACCAGCCTCTTCCTGCAACCCGGCGACGTGGATGCCTTGATCGATCTGGGAAGGCAGCAGTTGATCGAAGACCCCGGGTACCGACTCTTCGTGGAACAAAGTAGAGACGCAGAGTGATTTACCCCGAGCCGCGGCGCCCTGTCCCCGCGTCAAGAGCCACGCCGCCTATGAACGGCGACGCTAAAAACGGGAAACGCACCAGCCGCTCGAAGACCCCCAGAAGTTCCGCCGCCCGACGGCTTCGATCAATCGATTCAAGGTTCATCTCTACGACGGGCGCTCCGCCAACATCGCGTGACGCCAACCGGACCATCGCCTCGCAGATCGCGTCCGCATCACCGGGCGCACAGATGTGCGCGTCCGCATGGGTGTCGCGAAGCAGGTTGACGGCGGGACTTTGCAAAGACACCGCCGCGAGAATGGGTCGGCGAACGCCGAGGTATTCGAACAGCTTGTTGGGAACCTGGAGTTCCGCGCCGTCGCCGTCTGCACCGGCGAGGGCCAGAGCGTCGGCGCCGGCCATGAGGGAAAGCGCCTCGCCGTGAGACCGGGATCCGAGAACGTCGACCATGTCCGCAACCCCGGCACTCGCGGCCAGATCGCGGAGCGGCTTCCCGTCGCAGGTCGGCGGTCCCAGCAACGCCAGCCGCACGCGCCGCGCCAGATCCGGCTGACGCTCCTTCAATCGTCGCAGCGCCTCGAACCAGACCGTCGGACTTCGCCGTCCGTAGAACTGCCCGCAATGCATGATGACGAAGACGCCCGGCCCGGCCGCGCGGATCGGCGCCGCCTGCCGCATCAAATCACTGTCGATCCCGTTGAGGATGACCTGACTCTTTTGTGTCACCCAGGGGCATCGCCGTCGAAGCGCGTTGAACTGCGTCGGGGTGTTGCAGATGATCGCCGAGGCACATGCCAGCACGCGCCGCTCCAACCATGCTTCCCATCGATCCACGCTGGCGAACTTGGCTTCTTGAAACGGATTGCCGCGCCATGGATCTCGGAAATCCGCCGCCCAGGGAATCCCGCTGAGGCGGTGCAGGCACCAGGCAATCAGATGCGCGCTGGCATAGGGCGAGGTGGAGTACAAGACCTCGGGACGCTCGGCGCGAATCGCCCTCAGCCCGGCCCACACCCCGAAGGGAATCCATCCCGCGCGTGAGTCCGGGGTCTGCAGCCACCGCGAGACCCACCCGCGCACCGATCGGAGCCTGGAAGGCTTGGGGACCGACTGCGGACCGTCGTCCACTCGCCGGGCGATGGCCAAAGATGCCGGGTCCGCGCCCCATGCTCTGCGGTCTTGATTCGATCGAGCACCGGCGCCCGGGCGCACGACGTTCCTCGGCAGCCGGAAGAGCGTCGCCGGTCGCTTCAACCATTCCACCGCGTCCACCCAGAACGTCCGAACCACCTTGGTCGATGCCGGTACGCGCAAGGAAAGAGCCGCGTCACATGATTCGCCGCGCGGGTCGGCGGTGATGACCGTGGCGTCCCAGCCCAGCCGATGCAGATGTCGGACGAACCCCAGCGTGCGATGCGTTCCGCTACGGTTGATCGGCGGGAATGCGTACGCTACGCAAAGCCATCGCCGGCGATCCAGGGGGCGATCGTTGGTCATGGTCTTGGCGCTAGGAGATCGCCGGCGAAGTGCCGGCCAAGTACTCGTCCATTTGCATCGGAATCGTCCCTCGGCAACGAATTCGCTGCCATGAACCAACCAGATAGCCGATCAGGTTCGCCACAAGCACCGTCCAGAGCACCACGAAGCTCAGCGGATAGGCCGCGACGCGCCGCGTCCGCCGCGCGATCCGCAGCGCCTTGCCGTGGAACGTCCAAACGTAAAAGTAGACGACGGCCGTCGCGGCCAGTGCCCAGACAACCGGCACCAAGAACCCGATCGCAATCAGCGCGGCCACAACGGCAACGTTACGCAGATTGTATGCGAAGCTTCGGGCATCGATCTGCGTGTGTCCGCGTCCCGTGCCGTAGTCGTAGAACTGCTTTCCGATCGACCTCAGCGACGTCCTCGGTCGCCAGTGCACGACGGCTTCCGGCACGAAGCGGTACCCGACCTCAAGACGCCGCATCCGCTCGTCAAACAGCGTGTCCTCCGAAAACCGAAGCCACTCCGGAAACCCGCCCGCCTTCCGCCAGGCGGATTTCGTCAACGCCATCGAGCGGGCCGAAGGGTTGAACGTGGCGGCGTCCACCGGATCAAGTTGCCCGCGCATCGTCGCCAACCCGACAACCTCTTCCAGCAGCGAATCGGGCGCGATGCGGTAAAACCCGCCGACGAACTCGACCGCGGGATCGCCCTCGAACGGCTCGACAAGCCCGGCCAGCCAATCCTCCGCGGCGCGGCAGCCCGCGTCGGTCAACGCCACGACCTCGTGCGCGGCCGCGGCGATCCCGACGTTGCGACCCTGTGCGATGTTCGCCCCCGGCGCGTCAAGAAATCGGACGGCCGGATGCTCCGCCGCGAATTGACCGATCGTCTCGATGGTGTTGTCGGTCGATCCGCCGTCGACGACGAGGATCTCGGCAGCCGGCCTGGTCTGCGCCAGAAGCGACTCCAGCGTTTGCGCGCAGCCCCTGGCGTCGTTCTTGACCGTCATGACGATGGAAACAGCCGTGGCCATTTGCGGTCTCTCGTTTAGGCCTCCACCAGCCCGCGAAGAAGTTTGCGGGTCTCTTCAATCGCACCGCTCCGCAGGGAGAAGCACTCCGCCCCGGCGACAAGGTCTGCGGCGATTCGCAGGGCCTGGTCGCCGAAGGCGCTGCGGTTCGGCGAGTTCCGCAACAGCTCGTAGGCCGCCTGCTCGCGGGTCATCGAGAGCAGTCTCGCCGGCGCGCCCGCAACGTGGCAAGGAAGAACAACAAAACGAACCGGGCAGACCTCGCCGACGGCGTCCGGGCGGACGTTTCGTGGATTAACGTAGCCGACCTGCCCCTTGAGTCCCTTCACAAAGTGCTTTCCGCCGACCAGCGGCAATCCCAATTGGCGCAGAACTTCGAATGCCCCGTGTTTGACGCACAATGCCTTGGGGTAGGGGTGCACGCGCAGCGTACGCGGATGAATCAGCGCGAACTCGTCGGACAAGTACCGCCAACCGTCCACCAGCAGCGCCGCGCACAGCGTCGTCTTCCCGCTGCCGGAATCCGCGGGAAAGATCACCCCCTGGTCGCCCAGCGACATGGCCGCGGCGTGAATCTGAAAAAATTCGCCCCGCCGGGCGATCACGCCGTAGTTCAATCCCCATTCGACCATCGGGAGAATCTCGTTGAGGCGCACGTCCGGACCGATCTGTTCGAGGCCGCTGAATACATGGTACCTCGGGGCGCGCCAGCGCCGCTGGCTCGCGGGAACAACCTGCACCGTGACGTCGTCTCCGTTGGAATCCGGCGGCGCTCCATAGCCCGCGTACAGCGCCCGAAAGTCGTCGCGTACCTCTTGCATGTCGCACTCGACGCGGACGTCGACGTCTCCGACGCGGAACCTCAAGGCCTCGCGTGTCTCATTCTTCTGCTTGACGTTGATGGCGACCATCTCGCTCGACTCACACCTCCAACAGGCCCGAATCACCGAACTTGACGACCAACTGTTCCACGTGGTCCAGCGCGGCGGCGTACTCCACCTCGAACGCGGCCGTCTGGATCAACGCCAGTTCCTCCGGCGTGCGCACGCCGTCGCAGTTCCGCCAGACGTTGTACGCCGTGTCCGTTAACATCAGCGTGGTGCCCCGCGTGGGGTCATACAGCAAACATCCCGTTTCACCGGCGTGCTCACGGAGATCGCTCCTTCGTGCCGGGATTCGCGCACTTTTTCCGAAGGCCCAGTGTCCGGGGGACGGTGGTTCCGATGACATGGACTGCCCCTTCCGCATTCCGCATTCACCATTCCGCATTCGGCGCGGCCTACGCGCACATCATGCTCACGCAGGTCAGTCCCGTGCAGCAATCCCCGTCCACGGTGCACGGCGAACCCGCGTCGCCGCACCACGACATAAACTGCGTTCCCGCTCGCGCCGACGAAGCGCTGATCGCCAACACCACGGGCGCAAGGTATACGCCCTTAACGGCCGCACCGCGCAGAAACGCCCGACGCGACGGGTGTAGGAGTTCCCTCCCTGTCGGTGCTCCGACAACCGCATTCGGATCGTGCGTTTCGTTCATTTCGAGCGACACTCATCCCACGCCGCCGCCTGATGACACGAGGTCCGTGACTTCGCCCGCCGGCGAGATCAACACGGGTTGCACGGCTCGCACATGGGATTGCCTACACCCACGCATTGAAACCCCGGACAGCACTGGGCCGCCCCGCATGGGTCTCCAAAGCTCGCACACTGGCTCCAAGGGATGCCGTCCTTGCTGTTGGCCCGCGCCTCGCTTCCCCGGCCGAGGACCGCCACGACCGGCGCGACATACGCCAGTTTCCGGGTTGTCCCCCAGAGAAACGCCCGCCGCGATGAAAGAGCCGATTCGCGCGGTGGCGCCGGTGTCGATGTCTCCGCCTGTTTCGTCCCCTCTTCCACCTCTGATATCACCTTCCTGGTTCGTCACCCACGTTCAAGCGACCGCCGCTGAATGATGTAGGTTTTGCGGCACGACGGCCCTCTGCGCGCAGTCGCAAGCGTTCGGTCCGTAGCTGATGGTGACCTCGTGCCCGCGAAGAATGGATCGCGTGGCCACCAGCTCGAACCCCTTGAACCGACTGTTCGGAGCGCACGAGTGATTCAGATACATCAGTTTTCCCGTCAATTCGTACCGTTGCGCGCCACCGGAGACGTCGGCCTGCCGCACGACGTACATGCCGTCCCGATCGACCCTTCGCCCGAAGTACCACGCAATCACGTCGCCCGCGGCAATGTCCTTTTGGGCGAAAACCCCGAGTCCGTGGATCGGACTGGGGCGAAGCTCAACCTTGGAGCGAAACCGCTTCAACAGCGGTAGATATCGTCCCAGCGGACCAAGCCAGCGAAGCACGTGCGCCGCAACCCGCCACCCGGCGTGCCTCCTCCCGTACCAATCCGCCATGTAGGCCCGATCCGGCAGAATGATCGACCACAGATAGGCAAGCACGAATCGCAAACCGGGCGTACACGTCGTGTTGACCAGAACGTGTGCCGCCGCGTGCGTCGCATCGCGCGGCGCCTGCCGCAGGGCCAACCGATCGCGCCACCCGCAGGAAATCTCCCGCAATCGTCGTCGCACCTCGTCGGGCACCACGGAACCGTATTGCTCCTCCGCTCGCGCCAGCGCCTCTCGAACAGGAAGCCCAAGTTTCCAAGAGCGGACCTTTTCGATGAAACGATCCCAATCAAGCCGATGGCCGCACGCCTCGACCCAACGCTGAAGATCGCAGACCCAGGTCGGTCGGGCGCAGGCGTGAACGGCCGCGTGGGTCGCCAGGTGAATGAGCATGTCCTCGGGGTTGGGCAGTAAGAACTTCGCCCGCCCGAAGGAGAACTCCTCGGCGTCGCGCCAGAAAGCGTCGTCGGGAACCGTGCGCGCGTAGCGCAGTGGGCGAAACGGCCGCACGTGCAGATCAATCTTCACCGGGTCGATCGTGCCGATCGTGTAGTCCAATTCGTAATAAAACCGCGGAAAGTAATCCGCGCGGACGCCGCAAAGACCGCGAAGCCCGCCCATCGACTCCAAGACCGCAAAGGTCGCATCAAGATCTTCGGGCCGAACCATCAAGTCGAGGTCGTCCATCAACCGCTCGTCGGGTTGGTCATAGACCGTCGCGTTCAGGGCCGCGCCTTTCAGCACCATCACCCGCACCCCGGACTCACCCAGCTTGCCGACGACTCGTTCAGCCAGCCGCATCATGCGAATGTTGCGAAGAGCCGCCGCAGAAAGCGAGGTGCCCCGATCGCAGGGCGCATCCCCGAAGGATCGCGGCGCCGGCTTCGGCGGAACCAACCGAGGTTGAGGAGCGAGCGTCGTGGTCACGGCGTCGCCTCCGTACGGTTGCTCGAAAACCCCTCGACGGTGCAGGTCGCATCGCTTGCCGCGACTTGTTGCGACAACTCAGCCGCGATGGTGTTCCAAAACGCCCAACTGTTGAGACAAAGGTCGGGCACGCGTCGTCCGCCGACGAACACCGCCGGAACCGTAGTCACGCCCAACGAACGCGCCAGCGCGGCATCCTCCTCCACGCGGCGAGCCTCGTCGTCTCCGGTCCGTCCGCTGTCCGCGGCCACGGAGCCGGAATCCGAAGCGCCGGATGACCGGGCCAGCCGCCGCTCGATCAAAACATTCGCCGGCAGCATGTCCGCCGCGACGTGCCGCCAGAACTTCTCGAAGCACGCGCACCCGCGACAGCCTGGATTGCTGAAGATCACGATCCCGCTCGACGCCGACGCAGTGGATCGCAGGGGGATCTCGCGCACCGACTGGGCGTGGAACTCACGAACCCACATGTCCGAGTTCTCGCGTACTTCCGCCATCGCCCGCTGGCACGCGTCAACCTTGCGCCATTGCCGCCGCAGCTCGCGGGCCGCATCGTAGTAGAACCACAGTCCGGTGGTGGAGAGCGCAACCCCGCAGGTGGCGATCCAACACAGACGGTTGACGTAGGCGTCGCCGGCACGCTCCGCCATCGACGAGAAAACCGCGTCGAAGGAATGCCCTTGCCGCAGCCCCGCCCATGTCGCGGCCAGCATCAAGACGTTGCAGACATGCCCGGCCACGCACTGCGGACACCACGCGCCAAGCGAAAAAACCATAACCGAGATGAGAAGGATGGAAGCTGCCAGCCCGGCGCAGGAAGCCGCCCCGGTTGCCCATCGCAGGAGTCTTGATCGAGTCCCTTGCCTTCCCAGCACCGCCAGCCAGATCGCCGCCGCGACGAAGTACGCCAGTCCGGCAAACGACGCGGGCACGACATGACGCGTCCCGCCGATCGTGAAATCGAACGACCCCCATCGACTTTCGACGACCTCGCGGCAACTCAGGCTCGATGGGCCCGATGATCCACAAAGACCGGCGAACCATCCGCCCCCGTCCGGCACACTCCGCCATCCGCCATCATGCTGCGCCAGCAGCGTGCCGCACACCCAGGCGCCGCACAGCGCGGCCACGACCGCAGTGCTAAGCAACATTCCTTGCCGACGGGACGAGTGCATCGTAGCGAGTTCCCATAACCAAAGCCGACCGAGCGCGCAGCCCGCTCGCGGCTGCCGCGACACCGCGGACCCATGTTCTATCGGACGATGCGGCGGAACGATTCAGATCGGCGGGGAATCTGCACGGAAGCTAGTGGTCCGACACCATCTAACCCTTCGGGTTTTAGACGGTCCGCTCCCTCACGGTCGCGGTTCCGATAAAAGGTGCCCGGCCGTTTGAACAGAGCCGCGACCGTGAGGGAGCGGTGTTTTTCCTGATCCGTACCGCGACCGTGAGGGAGCGACCGCCGTTTCTTCTTCTACCCGTACCGCGACCGTGAGGGAGCGGCCGCCGTTTCTTCTTCTATCCGTACCGCGA
>JBBTCJ010000177.1:0-5203 GCA_038043285.1 Planctomycetota bacterium
AACCATCCGTTACTCGACGACGCCGAATGTCTCACTTGCTCTGAAACGGTTCAAAACGACATGGGCGGAACCGTTCAGCGGCGACATTTCACAGGGCGGGAGAAGGTGGCGATTTTGCGGCGAAATTCCGAATTCTGGGGGACATTCTACTTTTTGCATTGAGGGGTGGGAGCGGTTGAGTTGCGGTTTCGTGATGCCACGAACGGCCCGACCCAACGGTTACCATCGACTGGCGCCGGCGGCGACCGGCGGGGATTTTCGGCGTCCGCCGCCGTCGTCGCCGTGATTCGTCTTATCAACTCGCACCATCCTGGCGGGCGTAGGGCGTCGGATCGGCCAGTCCTGCCTCAGCGAATCCCTGTCGCCGCAGCAAACAACTGTCACACCGTCCGCACGCCTCGCCGCGTGGAGTTGGATCGTAACAACTGTGCGTGATACCGAAATCAACTCCCAGCCGGATTCCTTCTCGAATGATCTCCGCCTTTCGCAGCCGAAGCAGCGGGGCGTGAATATGGACTTGCTTACCCTCCACGCCCGCCTTGGTGGCCAGGTTGGCGAGCCCCTCGAAGGCGTCGATGAACACCGGGCGGCAATCCGGGTATCCCGAAAAATCCACCGCATTGACCCCGATGAAAATGTCCGACGCGCCGATGGACTCGGCGTACGCCAGCGCCAGCGCCAGAAAAATCGTGTTCCGCGCCGGGACGTAGGTGACCGGGATCGACGCTCCGATTTCTTCGACTCGGTCGCGCTTCGGAACCGCGACGTCGGCCGTCAACGCCGACCCACCGAACGCCCGCAGGTCGAGCCGCTGCACGACGTGTTTTTCGACGCCGCCGGCCTCCGCCACCCGCTTCGCCGCACCAAGCTCCTGGGAGTGCCGTTGCCGGTAATCGACGGTCAATGCTGACACGCGGAATCCCTGTTCCCGCGCGATCGCCAGGACAACCGCCGAGTCCAAACCTCCCGAGACAAGTACCACGGCTTTCGACAAAGCGGTCGTCATACGAACATCCTTCCTTCGAGCGGCTTCCATGCCCCATCCACGCCCCATCCGCGCCGATCGGGCGGCAAACCGAGCCACGTTGACTCGACGGCCAAGACGAGTTTGTCAGAACCATCGTAATTCCCAGAAGCAACGTGTTGGCGCGAAATCCGAACTCCCCGTCACAATACCCAGTTTAACAAATGATGGTTCGTCAGTGCAATTGTTATACCGTCGCATGAATTGTAGCCGCTTAATTCGCTCCAATTCTGCACCAGGAAACTGGCGATCTGTTTTGCCCATCCTAACGCCAAGGTTGCGCTGGAGAGGAGTTCCATCTGCCGGTGAAATTGTAACGAATCCGTCCCTAGTTGCCGAGGCTATTGTCGGCTTGCGTCCTTGCCGCTAGTTTTTGCGTATACAACTCGTAGTCGGCCGCGCGTTGCGGTCGGCTAAGAAAGAGCGAGTCTCGGAAAATTCCCAATCGAGCACGAAGGAGAAGTTTCGCATGAGCAAGAAGGGTTTGAGTCTGTTTGGGGCGGCCATCATTTGTCTCGCCGTTCCGTGCGCCGTCTTCGCCCAGGAGCACGGTGCCAAGCCGGCTCAGCCGGCTCCGGAGAAGAAGGATGCGAAGCCGGCCGAGCCGGCAAAGCCCGCTGCGGAAAAGAAGGAAGCCAAGCCCGCCGAGCCTGCTGCGAAGCCGGCCGCCGAGCCGGCCAAGCCTGCTGCTCAGCCCGCCGCCAAGCCGGCCGAGCCTGCGGCGAAGCCCGCCGCTGAGCCAGCCAAGCCCGCGGCCAAGCCAGCCGAGCCGGTCGCCGCGAAGCCCGCTGCTCCGGCTGCCGCCGGCGCTGCCGTCGGAAAGCCGGCGCCCGAGTTCGCGCTGAAGGACACGTCGGGCAAGGACGTCAAGCTCGCCGACTACAAGGGCAAGATCGTGGTCCTTGAGTGGTCGAACTACGACTGCCCGTTCTGTCAGCGTCACGCGAAGGGCAAGACCGCGTCCAACATCATGACCAAGTTCAAGGACAAGGGCGTGGTTTGGCTTGGCATCGACTCCTCGGGTACCTGCGACGAGAAGAAGGCAGACATCGCCAAGTGGTCGACCGAGAGCGGGTTGGGCTATCCGATCCTCCTCGACGCCGCCGGGACGACGGGCAAGGCTTACGGCGCCAAGACCACGCCGCACATGTACGTCATCGACGCCAAGGGCAACGTTGCCTACATGGGGGCCATGGATGACGACAAGGACGGCAAGAACGCCAAGGCCAAGAACTACGTCGAAGAGGCGATCGACGCACTCGTGAAGGGTTCCGCCGTCGCCACCGCGACGACCGAGCCGTACGGCTGCTCGGTGAAGTACAAGCAGTAACTGTTTGAATCGTTGAAATCGCCACGCCCGGTGGTTGCCGACTACGGCGCCACCGGGCGTTTTTTCTTGGCAGAGCCGCGACCGTCAGAGAGCGGACGTCTTCGTGGTTCGTTCCGCGACGAAAGTGGGCCGTATTGTCTCCTTCATTCCGCGGCCGCGAACGGGCGGCTTCTGTCTCCGTCCGAGCCACGGGCTTCCAGCCGGCGCGGTTCCGGGAATCCAAGCACCAGTTCCGGCTCGTTGGCCGCAGCGGATCCGTGGTTGCGACGCCTCAGATCCCCGCGGCAACCTGTCGTCGCTCCAGTATAGCCCTATAATGGGCCGATCAGGTTGGTGTCGCTGGGCTTGGCTCCAAGAATAGTCACGCAGGGAATGACCAAGATTGCCGCACGCTGACGTTCAGTCTGGACAGGCGCGGGTCGCATGCCGGGCGACGTTCCACGACTACGTCGAGACGGCTCGACCCGAGCAGTGGATCAAGAACGTGATCGTTCTTGCGGGGCCCGCCGCCGGACTCAAGCTACTCTCGGCCAGCGCGTTCGGTCAGGTGCTCCTTACCTTCGCGGCCTTCTGCCTGGCGGCGAGCGCGGGTTACGCGATCAACGACGTCGTCGACCGCCGTGCCGATATAAGCCACCCGACGAAATGCCGCCGTCCCGTGGCCGCCGGACGACTCTCCTCGGGCGGGGCGATCGCGTTCGGACTGGCCCTCGCCGCCGTCGCGGCGTTCTTCGCAGTCACTTTCTTACCGCGCGGCGTGTTCGTGGTTCTTGCCGTCTACTTTGTGGTGACGGTGGTCTACTCCATCACGCTCAAGCGACGCGTCATCCTCGACGTTATCGTCATTGCCATCGGCTTCGTTCTTCGGGCCTTGGCCGGCTCGCTGACCCTCGGCGTGCCGACTTCCGAATGGCTTATCGCTTGCGTTTTCACCCTGTGCCTGTTCATGGGGTTCGGCAAGCGTCGCTGCGAGATCGCCATGCTCGGCCAGGGCGCCAACCTGCACGAGCACCGCCGTACGCTGGTGCGGTACACGCCCGACCTGCTCAACCATCTGCTGACCGTCTCCGCCGGCATCGCCGTGATCACGTTCCTTCTGTATACGCTCGACAGCTCCGGAACGCCGCCGCCCTTCAAGAAGCAACAGCTATTTTTCACGCTTCCGCTGGTGGTTTACGGCATCTTTCGATTCGCCATGCTGACCGAGTTGGGGAGGTACACCGGGCCCACGGACATCGTGCTCAAGGATCGCGCCATGCTCATTACGGTGATCCTCTGGACCGCGTGTGCCCTGACCGTCGCCTATCAGAACGTGCTTCTGGGGCCTGCGGGACTCGACGGCTTGCTCGGAGGAGCGATCAATCTGCGTGGAGGCGGATCGTGACCCGCGCCAGAGTCGCCATCGTCCGCACTTCGCCGAGGACGGTGCTGGCCGACTACCACCGGGTGATGAACGCCGCGGGGTATCAGGACGTTGTCGCCAAAGACGCCGACACCGCCCTGAAAGTCAACATCAGTTGGCATTTCTTCTACCCCGGTTCTTCAACGACCCCGTGGCAACTCGAAGGGGTCATCCGGGCGCTGAAGCGGGACGGCTACGACCCGTCGCTGATCCACGCCTGCCACAATCGCACCGTGGTCATCGACGCGCGCCTCGGCGAGCGGGAGAACAAACAGATCAACGTCGTCGAGGCCCACGGGCTGCGCAACCTCCACCTCTACGACGAGGGCGAGGAGTGGATCGACGTTCGCGACGCCGTGGGGGATCTGGCCGACCGCTTCCTGTGCCTCAACGACGTCTACCCGAAGGGGTTCATGATTCCCCGGCGCTTCATCGGCGAGAACATCATTCATTTGCCGACGATCAAGACCCACGTCTTTACCACCATGACCGGGGCGATGAAGAACGCCTTCGGGGGATTGCTCAACGAACACCGGCACTGGACCCATCCGGTCATTCACGAAACGCTCGTCGATCTGTTGATGATTCAGAAGAAGATTCATCGCGGCGTTTTCGCGGTGATGGACGGGGCCTTTGCGGGCGACGGCCCCGGACCACGGTGCATGGTTCCGCACGTGAAGAACGTGCTTCTCGCGTCAGCCGACCAGGTCGCCATCGACGCCGTCGCCGCCAAGCTCATGGGCTTCGATCCGCTTCGCGACGTGAAGTTCATTCGCCTGGCGCACGAGATGGGCCTCGGTTGCGGCGATCCGCGGCAGATCGAGATCGTCGGCGACGTGGACGCGGCCGCCGAGAACTGGGCCTTCCACGGCCCGTTCAAACGAATGACCTTCGCCGCCAACATGCAGCACATGATCTATTGGGGCCGTCTGAAGCGACCGCTCGAATGGTCGCTGAAAACCTGGCTTGCCCCCTGGTCCTACGTCGCCAGCGTCCTGTACCACGACGCCTTCTGGTATCCGCTGGTCGGACGGCGTCGCGTGCAGCAAGCCCTGCGAAGTGAGTGGGGCCGACTGTTTCAGAACTGGGAAAACGCCGTCGCCGACGGGCGCGGCTTCAGCGACGTGGGAACCGATCAGCCCACGCTTGTCCGCAGCGCGTGGAAGCTGCTGGGTATGTCGATGCGCATTCTCGGCACTTGCGTAAAGGAAGCTCCCGAACTCGCGCTTCGCCGCCGCCGGCGCCAGCCGATCGTAACCGTTGGGTCGGGGCGTTCGTAGCATTACGAAACCGCACCGCGACCCCAATACAAAAGGTAGAATGTCCGCGGTGCCTCCCCGTTTCCTCTGGGCCTACCTATCGGCCGAAGATCATGGCGCGATCATCGTCGGGCCGGAGATTTTCCAACCCTCGACCTCCAGGACGTAGACAAACTTGTATCGCCCCT
>JBBTCJ010000178.1:0-1267 GCA_038043285.1 Planctomycetota bacterium
AAGAACACCTTTACTCGGCGAGGCCGGTTGTCTCACTTTGATTGAAACAAATCACCGCCTCCTTCATTCACTCCTCCGTCGTGGCGGCCTCCCTTCGCGTCACTTTGCTCCGGGTTCGAAAACGCTGTCTACAGCCCGAAGGGGGAACTACGCACCCTTCCGACGACCGTCCACAAGGGGACGGAGGATTCGACGCGAACGGCGAACGCAAGATTCGACGTCCTTGGTCGGATGACCAACGATGAGATCACGAGCAACGAATCGGGGACATCGGTTACACGATCGTTCGGGCACGCGTACAACGTGGCCGGCGGGACGTACACCAGGACCGGGACGGACGGGCAGCAGACCGTTGTTCAACTCGACGCTGCCGGCCGCGTGCAAACCGTTAAGCGACAAACCTCCGGGTCACTGCCGACGATCGTCATGCAGGCGGATTATGCGTACCTGCCCAACGGGTTGGCATCGACCATGAACTACGCGAACGGGACGTCGGTACAGTATTCGTACGACGTTTCGCACCGTCCGTTGGCGATCGAACATCGCAACATCGCCGGCGCGCCAATCCTCCGCATGGTCTACACCTACAGCCCCAACGGGTTGCCGCTGACCATCACGGAGACGGCGGGATCGCCCGGGGCGACCATCGCCACAGTCAGTTATACCTATGACCGACGAGGGCGGCTGACGTCCGAGGTCCGCAACGACGTGCAGCTTCCGTCGCGAAGTTATGACCTGTCGTATCAGTACGACAAGGGCGGGAACCGTACACTGAAGATCGACTCCCGGAACAACCAACGCGTCGAGTACACCTACGACGTCTCTGACCCGTCGGTGTATTTTTCGGCCAGCAATCGGCTGATCAAATATTCTACGTATTCAGAGCCGTTGCACCAGCTCGTCTCGACGACCTACTACCGCTACAACACGTTCGGGAACGTCGCGGAGATCATCACCGAGCCGGTCGGCGGAGGAGGCAGTACCTTTGCCGCATCCAGCAGTGGAACGGGTTTTCTAACCACGACCAACTCGGTCGTGAGCGAGGGCGGCGTGTCGGCTGACGGCACGACCGTTGACCCGACACTCAGCGCAGACGCCGGCGCTACCATAGATGCCGCTGCCGGGGGGGACGGATCAACGCAGGCCCTTGCGGGCGGCGGCGACCCGTGTGCTCTCTACGGCGGTGGGGTGTTGTACACAAGCGTTCGGTTCGGCTACGCGAACAACGGCCGGGCGGTCACTTCCGCCTCCGGCGAGCAATGGTGCT
>JBBTCJ010000179.1:0-8733 GCA_038043285.1 Planctomycetota bacterium
ACCAGCCCGGATGATGCTGATACACGCTAAACACGTACAACGCAAAGGATGGGCCGCCCGGCCGTGCCCGCGGCTACGCCGTTTGGGGGATTCATGCCCAAGGGGATTTCGCCCATCGACAAGCGAAGCGAGCACCGGCGCCGGAAGGGAATGGCTACGATTTGCGCGGAAGGAGCAATACCACAAAAAGAAAAATAACCAAACGAGTTCATTGAGCCGATGCGTCCCGTCGGCGAATTACAGCCCCGACAGCAGTTCGGAGACTTGAAGTCCCAAGGCGTTGCTGATGCGTGCCAACGCCCAGACGCTGGCCGCATTCTTGCCCAGTTCCACCTGCGAAAGCTGCGAGGTCGTCAGGTCGGTGCGGTCCGAGAGTTGTCGCAGGGTCAGGTTCTGCGAAAGTCGATGACTGCGAATCCGCTGGCCGATGAGGCGGTTCAATTCCGTTTCGTCGGTGTAGATGATCCCCATCCGCAGGCAGGCGCGGTCCACCGAGGCTACCAGTTCCTCCTGCTTGAACGGCTTGGCGATGTAGTCGCAACTGCCGTGACGCATGGTCTCGGTGGCGCTGTCGAGGTCGGGGTAAGCGGTCATGACGATGCAGCTCATCCGCTCGTCGATTTTCTTGAGCTTCTCGACGACCTCGACGCCGTCCATGGCCGGCATGCGCAGGTCGATCAGCGCTACTTGGAAGGATTCCTTTTCCGCGGCCGCGACGGCCTCTTCGGGATCGGTGAACGTTCGTGGTCCGAACCCGTGGTCCTCCAGCAGCAGCCCCACGGTCTTGCAGATCGACGGATCGTCGTCGATGACCAGCACCTTGATGTGATGTCTTACGCCCATGATCCGCTCCATCTAAAGCCTTTCGTTTCTTCCGGGTCGCCCGCGTTCCGGGGCGGACACCGCTTGCAAAGTCTGTCTAAAGTTTGCCCCTCTAATGCGAGAATCTTCGCATTGTCGATTCATTTTCGCCACCCGCCACGTCACAACCGCCGCGTTTTCCGGCAAGGTTGGACCGAACGCCCCAACGCAATGAACCACCCCAAAGTGAGCGAGGGTAAGGCATCCTCGGCCAACACTGGCACCGCCAAGTCCCTGGCCTCCGGCGGTGATGCGGCTTTTGGCGCTCGTCGGGATCGTACGCCGGACAACCGATGATAGTGTACCACTGGACGACTTTCCAGCCACAACCGACAAAAGAAAAGTTTTTATAAGCGAGACACGGTATCCGGAACGTCGAATCTGAGGTTCTCGATTTACCCAATTTCCCATGATGTTCTGCCGCGGGGCGGGATCTGGGGATCATGGACCGCGAATTCGCAGGTCGACCTCCAGCGGCTGCGGAGTGCACCGCGGTTTGGGAACTGGGACGGAGCGCTCGCCACTCCGGTCGCGGTTTGGGGTACACTGGCGCCCGTTCGGTCTTCGAGCACCGAGCCGCGGGCATGGTCATCCCCTGGTGCGACGGGCGCCCGCGCATCCTGACGTCGGTCCGCGGGTCGGTTGTCGCCGCGACGCTGAGTCGGGGCGTCGCACTACGATCCCATGCCGCGACAAAGCTGGGTCCAAGTCTCCTTGGCGCGGAAAATCAGCCTGCTGTTCGGAACCGCGGTTCTGTTGACGATCGCGGCCACGCTGGCGTTCCCCTGGCTGCAAATGACCGCGCTGAACGAGCAGTCGTTGCTTTGGCAGGCCAAGCTGCTGGCGGCAACGGCGTTCCAGACGGTGGACCTTCGTGAATCGGATTGGACCGGACTGCAAACGCAATTGGATCTTCGTTGGCCGGTCCTGGCGCGCGGGTTGGGACTTCCGGACCGTCAGGCTCCCCGGCTCGTGGCCGTCGGCAGCCAAGGTCCGGGGTTCCAGCGCGAGGCGATCGAACGACTGAGCCAGAACCCCGAGCAACGCTACTACTGGCGAGTGCAGAGCGAAGCCGGGCGCTGTCGGTTCGCGCTGGCCGTCCGCGGCAGCGAGGCGGATGCCCACCCGGACGCGCTGCTCGGGATCATCGACGTTCAGATTCCGATCCCGCGCGGTTCGGACCTGTGGAACGTGGTGATTACGGTTCTGGCCGGGGCGAGCGGGGCGGTGCTGGCGATCATTGTTTTTTACGTCGTGACGCAGCGGTTGGTGTTGACGCCGGTGGCCCGACTTCGCCTGGCGGCCGAACAGGTCACTACGGGCGACGCGGGGGTGCGCGCGGCCATCGCCACGGGCGACGAGCTGCAGGATCTCTCTGAGGCGTTTAACAACATGCTGGACCGCCTGCGGTCCGCCCAGGAGGAGCAGCAACGGATCAACCGCTCGCTGGACGTCAAGCTCGGTGAACTGGCGGAGACCAACGTCGCGCTGTACGAGTCGAACCGGCTGAAGAGCGAGTTCCTCACCAACGTGAGCCACGAGTTGCGCACGCCGCTGGTGTCGATCATCGGGTTTGCGGAGCTTTTGCGCGATGCGTCGGGCAATTCGGAGATCGATGCGCATCGGCTCGCTCGATATGTCCATAATATTTTGACCAGCGGAAGAAGCCTTCTGGAAATCATCAACGACTTGTTGGACTTGGCCAAGATCGAAGCCGGGCGAATGGAACTTCACCTGTCCGACTTTTCCGTGGCCGAGCTGTGTCGCGACCTGGTGGATTTCATCCGGCCGCTCGCCGACAAGCGGAATCAGGTTGTCGAGACCAGGGTCGCGGAGGGTCTGCCGCTGCTGCACGGCGATTCGGGGAAACTCAAGCAGATTCTTTACAACCTGCTGAGCAATGCGGTGAAGTTCACGCCTCCCGGCGGAATCATTCGCCTGGACGCCGATCCTACGGACAACGGGCGAATTCGCGTCGCGGTCACGGACACCGGTCCGGGGATCGCCCCGGACCAGCACGCCGCCATCTTCGAGAAGTTCCACCAGGTGGATGCGTCGCGTACGCGCGAGCATCAGGGGACCGGACTGGGACTGGCCATCACCCGGGAATTGGTGCACGTGCTCGGCGGGGCGATCCGCGTAGAGAGCGAGTTGGGGAAGGGGGCGGCGTTCATCGTGACGCTTCCCCTTCGAACCGAAGGCGCAGCCCCGCGCTCACTGGTCCGACTGACGTGAGCGCGGCGGCGAGGGGCGTGTGAGGAGGGTCATGGAACCGTTGATCCGCGACGCCTAAGATTGTATGGTCCGCGCCGCCGGGGCGATTCGTTGCGGTGGTGTCGATAGGGCACTACGATGGTTGTTCGTGAAGGGAGACGGCGTTGCTTCGGCCGTCAGCGCCTCCGAGTTGCAGCCGGAGGCTTCTGCGGCGTGGCCGTGGTTCGACGCTCTGCTTTGCGTGGTGCGGCTGGGAGTCGCGGCGGCGGGTTCGCGCTGGACGACCTTTGTCGCCG
Source organism: Planctomycetota bacterium (assembly GCA_038043285.1). Taxonomy (GTDB): domain Bacteria; phylum Planctomycetota; class Phycisphaerae; order UBA1845; family UBA1845; genus JBBTCJ01. Next base: position 3,372 of record JBBTCJ010000179.1, read on the forward strand.
GCATGCGCGCGGCATCCCGACCACGGACGAGTACGCGGCGATCAAGACCCGCATGGTCGGGGCTGCCGGGGCTGTTTGCCCGCCGACGATGGGAGGCAGGAAAGGCGAAGTGCTTCAGGGTCGGCGAAAAAAGTGACGATATCCTCGCGCCGGGGCAAGTTTGGCGCAGAGGATCTTCCCTGCGGTCCGGCGCGGTGAACTCAGGAGCGGTCCATGGCGAGTACTCGTGGAGGCACGGACGGAACGAAGTCCCGACGCGGAGGGACGTGCAGCTTCTGCGGGAAGGGGCACCGTGAAGCCGGCCCGATGGTGGAAGGGCCGCGCGACGTCTACATCTGCAAGTCGTGCGTGGAGCTGTGCCACAACATCATCAAACAGGAGACGCGGCGGGCGACGGGCGGGAAGACGGCCGTCCGGCAGATTCCCGCGCCGCGCGAAATCCACGAGTTCCTCAATCAGTACGCCATCGGGCAAGACCGCGCGAAGCGGATTCTGTCGGTCGCGGTCCACAATCACTACAAGCGGTTGCAGCACGTGGACACGGGCGGAAGTGACGAGGTGGAGATCGACAAGTCCAACGTGCTGGTGCTGGGTCCGACGGGGTGCGGCAAGACCCTGCTGGCGCGGACCTTGGCGCGGGTGCTGAACGTTCCCTTCGCCATCGCGGACGCAACGACGCTGACGGAGGCGGGCTACGTCGGCGAAGACGTCGAGAACATCCTGTTGCGGTTGTTGCAGAGCGCGGATTTCGACCTGGAGCTTGCCCAACGAGGAATCGTTTACATCGACGAGATTGACAAGATCGGGAAGACGTCGCACAACGTCAGCATCACCCGCGACGTGTCCGGCGAGGGCGTGCAGCAGAGTCTGCTGAAGATGCTCGAGGGGACGGTCTCCAACGTTCCTCCGCAGGGCGGTCGGAAACACCCCGAGCAACAGTACATCCAAATGGACACGACGCACATCCTGTTCATTGTGGGGGGCACGTTCACCGGGTTGACCGACATCATTCGGCGACGCCTGGGACAAAGCCGCATCGGTTTTTCCAACGAGGGCGTTTCCCGCTGCCCGGTCAAGGAAGAGGGCGAGATGCTGGCGCAGGTGACGCCGGAGGATCTCGTGGAGTACGGCATGATTCCGGAGCTGATCGGCCGGTTGCCGGTCACCGCCTCGCTGGAGCCGATGGACGTGGAGACGCTGGTGCGGGTTCTGACGGAGCCGAAGAACGCGATGGTTCGGCAGTACCAGAAGCTTTTCGAGTACGAGCACTGCGCGCTGGAGTTCGAGGAGGACGCGCTGCGGGCGATTGCCGAGAAGGCGCTGAAGCGCGAAACCGGCGCTCGAGCTCTTCGTTCGGTCATGGAAGAGCTGATGCTCGAACCGATGTACGAACTGCCCGATAACGTTGAGCACGGCAAGAAATTGGTGACCCGGGCGGTTGTCGAGGGCCTCGTTCCCCTGGTGATCCCCAAGTCGCGGCGGCGGCGTGAGTCCGCATAAAACGTCGGTCTGCGGGCGGGGGCGCGCTGCGGCTGGACGACGGAACACACATTTTCTCGCGGGGATATCCGACACTATACGCAGCGGCGCGCCGTTGCCGGCAAGGCGCGCAGCCCAGAGGTCGTGTCCAAGAGCAAGGCTCACGCCTTGTTTGAGCGTGCGAGACGCCTATGAGCGATGGAACTTTCTGCATTGTCTGCCCTCGGCTTCACTGTCGCGCCGTCCTGCGCGTGCCCATGTCGGTCCGCGGAAAGCGGGTCCGTTGCAGTGAATGCAAGACCGCTTTCCTGGTTCCCGAACCGACCAGGGCATCTTTGAACGCGGGCGCGCAGGACAGTTCGGCGGATCGCAAAGATGACTGATCCGCCGCGGTTTCCGCGTGGATTCAGGACGTAAGCAAAGGGAAGAGGAACAGCAGCAAATACCCGCCGCAGACGGCCAGCGCGACGATCGCGGACCGGCGGCGGTGACGCACGCGCAGTCCGATCAATCCACACACGCCCGCAGCGAGCCAAGCCGCCAACACCGCCAACTGCATGGTACAGAACGCGACCAGCCAGACGGGGATGGCCCCGCCGCGCTCGGCGACAAAGGCGTTGAACGCGGTCCATTGGGCCTTCACGTCGCCGCTGGAACGTTCAAACTCGCGCATGAAATCTTGTAATTCGACGGCGTGCCTGGAGGCGATGGCCGCTGAGGCGAACTGTAGAAAAACCAGAACGCACGCCAGCACCAACGCGGCAACGGCGGGGCCGTTTCGTGAGGGAGGCGGAAGGGGGTGGGGAGGCGGCGCGGCGCCCGAATGTTCCACGAAGGGCCTGGCCACGGGCAAGACCGGGGACTCGAAAACGGTCGACGCCGCGGGAGCGGTCACCGTCTTGTGGCAATAGGGGCAACCCACCACCTGCATGGCCAGCGGGTCGTCCACTTCCAGCGGTTGTCCGCAGGCGGGGCATTGAAAGCGAATGGTCATCGGGCCGGATCGTACCGGGTTTCGTGACCGGGCGTCAACGGCGCGGCGATGGCGTAGGCGGCCGCGGGAAGTAGAGCGATCCGGCGTCGCGACGCCGCTGACAACGTTGCCGAGCACGAGTTCAGCAAGTCTCACGCGGACGGCGCGCAGGATTCTAGCCCCATGAGGCGCCTGGCTCGGCGCAGGCGGGGGCGGGGCCGCTCAAGCGCACGAAAGACTGCGACCGATACTCCTGCCAGGTGCGGAGCGTCGAAGCTCGCACGGGCGCCGCCGGTTTTGCGGGCGCTCTTCTGACGGTCCACGCGCAGGGAAACAGGGAGCGACGATCATGGCCTCCAAGAGCGAAGTCATCCAGGCGATTCTCCGACACAACACTTCGGTGAACGAGGAATTTCTATCGCAGTTCAGCGACGACGAACTGACGCGCTACTTAACGCGGTTGGGCTTCACCGAGGGGCGGCGGTTCGAGTGGCAGTCGGACGCCGACGCCTTCGTGGACGGTGCGTTCGGCTATCGTCGTGCCAGTGCGTGAGATTTTTGGAATGCCTCGGCGGCGGTTGGAGTCGCCGCGCGCTTATTTCTTCTTTTTCTTCTGGGGTTGGGGGGCCTTCTTGGCCGGCTTGGGCGGCGCCTTGGCGGCCGCCTTGGGTTTCCCCGCCGGTTTGGCGTCGGGCGTTTTGACCGTCTTGGCGCTGGGAGCTTTCAGCGGTTTGGCGTCGGGCGCCTTGACGGTCTTGGCGCTGGGAGCTTTCACCGGCTTGGCGTCGGGAATCTTCGCTTTAGAGGACGCCGTTGGCGACGACTTCGCGGAACCCGCAGGGGAAGTTTTTCCGAAGGGTTTGGCGACCTTCGCGGGCTTGGGCTGCGGCGGCTGAACCACTTTCTCGTTGTTGTCGGTTACGCGCAGGTTCTTGTAATACCCTTCCTTGGTCAGGCGTTCGAAGTGCGCATCGATGTCCTCTCGCTCGACGGTTTTGGAGAGCGTAAGGACGTATCCGTTCGCCTCGCCGAGGAGCTTCCACTTGAAGACGATCGGCTCCTTGGTGCCGAGAGGTCTTCGCCCCGGGACTTCGGCCACAACCACCACCGGTTCTTCGGGCACCTCCGGCGTGTCGGGTAGTTCGGGAATTTCTTCCGTGGTCTCGTCGTTTTTGGCCTTCTGAGGTTTGGTCACCGTCACGTTACCCTCTTCACCGCGCGCCGCGTTGGTCGGCAACTTCCGGTCATTCGCTTGCCTGTGGTCCGACCACGAACCCGAGATTGCCGCCGGAGCGAACCAGTCATCGCACAACTGGACCCCGCCGCCTAGGGTACTATAATCGCGGTTCGCCCCGTGGAGAAGGGTAGCCGCGAGGCGGAGGTTCCGCGCGCCCGTAGCTCAATTGGATAGAGTGACTGGCTTCGAACCAGTAGGTTGCAGGTTCGAGTCCTGCCGGGCGTAGTTGGAAGCGCCGGGGGTGGATCGCCCAAGGGCGTTCCGCTCGATGCGTCGCGGTTTCGTTGGGCGGGTGGGTCGCACGGGTTTGGCGACTGCCATGGGCTTGACTCCCGAATGGGCGTCTCGTACAAGGTCCGCCCGCTTCGCCGACGTAGCTCAGTGGTAGAGCACAGCTTTCGTAAAGCTGGGGTCGAGGGTTCGAATCCCTCTGTCGGCTCTAGGGATTGTCGATTGCGGGATTGTCGATTTTCGATTGGACGAGGGCCATGGTCCGGCGGGCCATCGAAGCCTGGCAATCGTCAATCGACAGTCGATCATCGACGGTCCGTAAGGCTCCTGTCGCCTTGACTGCGCCTCGTAGAAAAGCACGCTCCAAGCAGATAGGTCCACCCCGTCCCCACCACGACCCACCACGGCCAGGCGATCAGGACTGTCGGATCGAGCGGATCCGTTCCCTTCCCGTGCTCCTGATAAAGCTTGAGGGCGACCAGGAGCAGCGTCGAGGAGACCATGGCCAGCATGTTCGTCCGGTCGTGGCCGCGACGGGTGGTCGTCACGCCGAGCAGGAAGACGCCGAGCATCCCCCCGAAAACCAGACTGACCCACTGAAATACCTGCCACAGCAACTTGTCGTAACCGGCGAACGCGAGCGCGACGAGAATCAACACGGCGCCGAACCCCACGGTACACGCCCGGGCCGCCCGGAGGTAGTGTGCCTCCGACCGCCGTGATCGCGTCACCACGCGGTAAAAATCAGTCACCGCCGTCGAGGACAATGCCCCGATTGCCGACGACAGGCTGGACATGCCCGCAGCGAGGATCGCGGTCAGCAGCAACCCGCGAAGCCCGACGTTGTAGGGCAGGCCCGTGGCGATAAAGAACGGAAAGATGCGATCGGTTTTCGCGAGCACGTGGTCGGGCACGCTTCCCGCCGGCTGGGCCTGGTAGTAGACGAACAGCAAGGATCCGATGGCCAGGAACACCACAACGATGGGCAACCCGGCGAAGGCGTTGAAGAGCAGCGACTTCTGCCCGTCGCGCAGATTTGCGCAGGTGAGCATCCGTTGGGTGAGATCTTGATCCGTTCCCAGGGCCGCCATGTTCAGGATCGTCGCGTGAATGAGCAGCACCCAGAAGGCCCGATCGTTGTTGGGATCGGCGTCCCAGGTGAACACGTGGAACTTGCCTGCCTGGTACGCGGTGGCCAGGTTTTCGCTCCAGGTTCCCGGCGTGCCGGCAAGCAGGCAGGCGACGGCGACGAACGCCGCGGAGGTGATGATCGCGGCCTGGAAGGCGTCGGTCCAGAGGATGGCCTTGATTCCGCCGTAGCCCGCGTACGCGGTGGAGACTCCGGCGGTGACGATCACCACGCACACCAATGGCCAGCCGAAGATTTCCGAGATTGCCAGCGACGCCACGAGCAGCCGTACGCCGCTGCCCAGGACGCGTGA
>JBBTCJ010000180.1:0-12630 GCA_038043285.1 Planctomycetota bacterium
TCGCGAAGCTCGGCGTTCCCGGCGGAACCGGGGCAGCCGGCTGGTGCAGCGAGGTCAGCTTCACCCGCAGCCCGGTGTCCTTGCCCGCATCGGCCATGTTCAAGCTGAAGGAGATATAGCGCTCCTTCGTGCCCGTCGCGTTGGGGATGAGGTCGTCGGGATTGGGTAGGGCCGGCTCCGGCTCCATCGGAGCGGAAGGAACAACTCCGCACTTGCAGGTGCACTCGCCCGCGGGATCGGTGGCGTCACGGCAACCAAAGCCGCCGCAGTTCGCATTGTCGGTCCCGTCGCACTCCTCACCGGGGTCAACAAAGTTGTTGCCGCAAACCTTCGGTAGGCAGGTGCAATTGCCAAGGCAACGGCCTGGGCAGTCCACAGCGTCGGTGCCGTCGCAATCCTCGTCCGGCTCCGCAAAGTTGTTGCCGCAATTGGAGCCGCAGATGCAACCAGTCTGACACAGACCCGGACAGGCGGTTGCGTCCGCTCCGTCGCATTCCTCGAGGCCTTCGCGAATTCCGTTCGGGCAAACCGGGCTAGAGCATTTGCACGCATTCGCATCGCCCGGCGGATTGCAGCCACCTGGACACAGTGCGTCGTCGACGCCGTCGCATTCCTCGCCGATTGCGGCCTGCGCGGCGTCGTCGCCGCAGAAGGGCTCGCCGCAACTGATGTCAACCACGCCGTGTCCCTTCAGTCCGCCCCAGGTCGCGACGCGAATAGTGAAACATTGCCCCGGCGAAGCAAGGACCGACCCCGTGGACGGTCCGCCGGAAGCGGTCCCCGGGAAGCAGGAGTCATCCATGACGCAGCCGTTGTCGACACAGCTCCCTGTGGTCTCCCAACCGATCGGCGTGACCCGCGTCGCGTTGGCGATTGCCGCCGTCGTCGGGCAGGGGCATTCGCCGTTGCCGTTGGTGTAGATTCCCAACTGCATGTCCATTCCGGTCGTCGCGTTTGTGCCGGAGGAGCATGCGTCGGCTGTCAGTTTGCAGTCTTGACGGGCAACGAACGTGTACCATAGGTCAAACGGCATTGCGCTTGCCGCGCCGAGTTCGCTCGGTTCCGACGGCAAGCCGTCGGTCTCGGCGCAGTAAAGCGAAAACGGATGCATGCCTACCCCGACCCTCTTGGCGTTGGTGCACAGGTCATTCGACGGATAGGCGCTGGGGGTTCCGCCGCTGGAACAGAAGTAATCCAGCCCGCAAGTCTGGCCGGTACCCGTCTGGTCCCAATCATCCTGGTTCCCATTGGCCGAAACCGGCGTCTGCGACGCGCAATCGCCAGAGCACGAGCAGCTCGGGCGCGCCGGAGTCTCTGGAGCGGTGAACCCCCCATTGATGCACCAGGCGAAGTCGTTGGTTTTGTAGCTACCCGACACAAATCCGCTGGCGTCGGACCCCACGGCCGAGTACTTGTTCCCATCCGCCGAGGTGGCCGACACCACAGACCACAGCCACGTGCAATTCGAGGCGTCGGGAACGTTGTTGCCGACCTCGAGCCAGTAAGTGTCATTGGCGACAAGGCCGGTGATTGGCGTGTCAAGCGTAAGCTGGTAGGCCCAGATCCGCGTTTCCACGTCACTGCTTATGCCCTTGACTTCGGCGCGGACGGAGGTCGTCGTGGAGCTGCCCACGACGTTATTCCGATCCGGCAGCCCATCGGCCGTCGGTCGGAGGATGCGCACGCGGAAATGGTCGGCCAGCACCGCATCCGCGCAGTCGCCATCCCCAGCAACGGTCGTCTTGAAGTAATAGCCCCAGACACAGACCTGGTCGATTTGTGTCAGGCCTGGACCCGCAACAAAGTCGTCGCCGCCGACCAAGCCCGATCCGTGGTTCAGATCGGCAAAGACACCGGCGCCGGATCCATCGAAGAGATTGCACTGTCCGGGCACCTGGTGCTCGCAAATCGGACAGGGGTTGGGCTGATTCATCGCCCGTTGCCCGCCGAGACCCCCACCGCATGATCCTCCCGGAGCGCCGTCGTTGAAGTTCGGATCGCAATCCACGGCGGAATTGCACGAGAACCGAATGTCGTTGTCGCAAAGCCCGCCCTGGCACCGGATTCCGCCGATGTAGCGTCCGCCCAGGTTGGTTTCGCAATCCGTCTTGACGATCGTGTCGCCAAATACCTCATCCAGGCACTTACCGGGACCGGTGCAACAGGATCCCGTCGCGCAGATGCCCGGATCGCCCGAGCAGAGCGGCGTCGCGGGAAACTGTTGCGGCGGCGCCAGGAACATGCCGTCAAGGTTGTTGCATTCGAGTTGATTCACGCCATCTATGCAGCTACCGTCCGGCTTGCAGCAGGCGGCCTCGGGACACGCCTCGGCCACGACGTGCATCTGATACGGGCCTGTCGTCACCTCCAGATCGCTCAGCGGGGAATAGAAAAACGTGCCGGGACCGACGAGTCCGAAATGGATCCAGAGGTTGTCCTCCTCACAATACGGCAATCCACGGTCCACGTCGAGAAGTTGCTCGAGGTTCGGATCGGGGGTTGCGGAGATCACGTTTCCGCAGCCGCAACTGGTCCAGAGGAATGGCAGGTTGGCGAACTGCGTCGGCGTCGAGCAACAAAGGTCGATACGAAGTCGCGTGCAGGTGTCCGTCGTGGAGAACCCCTCGAACCACCCTCGATCACCTCCCAGGCCGCTCGGGACGCCCACGCAGGCGTCAGGATTGGCTTCCGTGCTGGTGGCATACGCGTCGTTGCCGGTCATGGTGATGATGTAGGGCGGGTCACTTGGATCCAGCAGCGGAACTACGTGACCCGAGACGATGGCGTTGGGGCAGTCATCGGCGCCGGTGTAGCAGGTTCCGTCCGTGCAATCGTTGTCATACAACGTGTCTAACCCTGGAACGTCGGCGTTGACATGGTCGTAGGGCTGCTCACAGCAGTTCGGCTTACAACCCACGCCCAACCCCATGAAGGTTCCACCGCTGCCGGTGCAACCACCTGCATTGGTCTGCGTGCAAGCACCCGTAGTCGGGCTGCAACACGCACCGACGCCGCATGAATCAAGCGCCGCACATACGCCCGCCTCGCACGTCCCCGCGCCGCCGCAAACGCCGCCCGGCGGACAGTCGCTGTTGAGCACGCAACCCTGATCCCGATTGCTGCACACGCCAACCCGAAGCACGCATTCCGTGCTGGACGTGCAGGTGTTCGACGTGTCGTTGCTACACGTGCTCGACGCCGGCACGCAGCTTACGCCGGACCCTGGACAGTCCGCGACCGTGAGGCAAGGCGCGTTGGGCGTATCACCGCCGACACACTTGTTATTGCAGACCGTGTGGTTGGCATCGCATGTGCCGCTCGAGCAGTCGGTGTCAGCGTTGCAGGGAGCCGCGCCGACGGAACAACGCCCGCACGCCGCTCCGACGTTCTCTCCATACTGACAAGTGTTGCAGTAGTTACCGACGCCCTGGAACGTACCCGTGCACTCGTCGTTCGACGAGCAGGCCAACCCGTCGTTGACGCCGCCTACGCAGGCGACTCCGACGCACTCGCCCCTGGTCTCGCAGATCCAGTCGAGTTCGTTGGTGCACTCGCCGGAACCGTGGTGGCAGCATCCACCCAGCGGTTCCGCGACCTTGCGCCCCACAAGCTCGAAACTCAAGATACCCGGCGACGGAGTCATGTAGTTGGCCGCATTGGGGTCATTGTTGACAAACAGAATGTTCGGATTGTTTCCACCGTCTTCCACCGCCCCAGCCGACATCCACACGAATTTGGACTGAGGCCCGAATTCAGGCTTGTTGATCGCGGAGACCCGACCGTGGTGAGGAATCACCAGCGGCTCCTCCAACACCACCTGGTTCACGCCCAGAACCGTCGTCGGGCGATAAAGGAAGTCCTCGATCAAGTTTCCGTTCTCGTCCCAAAATTCAATAAAGATAGCGTCCGAAACGGCCATGTAGCCGAGGAATCGAATGGCATCGAGGGCGATCGGAGCGTTGTTGTCAAAGCTGTAATCGTCGCCGATTCGGAGGAATGGCGTTCCCGGACCATTCGGCGGGTCGATCGACGCCGAAGATCGGGAGGCCGGACCTGCCGCCACTGGGTGAGTGGCCAGCGATGTTCCGATTTGCGTGATACCGCTGGTATACTTTGGACAGCCGAGCTGGACGCCGGGACGGTTGGGATTGTCGCCGCCGCACTCGCCGATGACGGTCGATTCCGAGCCGGCGTCACCTGCAAACCACAGCTTCCCGCCGGTGCAGCCGGCGAGTTTTGCGAACGTGCACTGGTCCGGCTCAGCGTTCAAGGGGCAGCATCGCCCGAAGAAACAGACCGGTCCGACGCCGGTGCATGTAAAACCAGCCCCGCAGTCCTCATCGATATTGCACGCCTTGGGCTGCCCCGACGAGCTGCACTTTTTCTCTGAACACAGCGCGCCGACGCCGCACGTCGGTATGCTGGGAACGACATGTCCGTTGGCGTCGCAAGTCTCGTCGCCGTTGCAGACGGAGGTGTCGTCGCTGTCGGTGTTGTTCGTGCACTTCGGACGGCAATGCTGGCACTCCTTGCCGCCGCAGTCTGCGTCACTGGCGCAAAGCTTCCCCGGCAGCGGCGCATCATCGCCGCAAAGACCGGCGTTCTCCGAACAATATTCCAGCGGCGGATCGTTGCCCGGGCCCCCGAGGCAGCAGGTCGCAACAAGGCCGGACTGGCACTGCCCGGCGCCATTACAGAACTCCTTGCCGTTACAGAACACGCCGTCGTCACAGTCGCCTTGCTCGCCGGGAAGTTCCAGCGCGTGGGTACATTTCCCGCTGCCAAGGCCCTGCGAGATGTCGATCACGCAGACATCTCGCGTGCACGGATTAGCATCCTCGCATTGAATATCGTAAGTGCATCCACCGGCCGCAACGATGCCGCCGTCGGACAGTGGGAGAGCGCCATGCAAAAGTCCGGCAGCCCGAAGGCGCGACGGTTCATCGTCTTTGTAATTAACGACCACCGGATCAAAAATAGGGTATCCGCCGGAGGGAACTTGGCCCGCTCGCGCCCAGATCGCCGCGTTGGACGGCGTGGACGGCCTCTCCGCCGATATCGCCGAGGCAATGTTGGATTGGTAAGCCGCTCGCAAGGCACTTTGGACGTGATCCGTCTCGCCACCGCTCGAATCTCGTTTGGGCACGGGGGCCCCTTCGAGCTGATAGCTGACGCCGGCCAGCACGGCCGCCAAACAGACCGCCCCAATTAGGGGGCGCCCGATCCCTGCCCAATGTCGTCTCATTGCCCTTTACCTCCGCCTGGGGACACCCTGAAACGTCCGTCGGCCTCACGACCGAGGACAACAAACAACCTGCGCACCATCGGGGCGCAGCCCACCACGGTCCGCACCCGCATCGCGCGCGCCCAAACGCGCGAGAGGAACGGATCCGCGGTCAACCGACGTAGATCACCAATTCTTCAGGCGATCGAAAGGCATTCCGCAGATCGCCAACGCCCGACGTGGTCGGCGCTTGGACGAATCCACAGCGCTCCACCACATTCAACTTAAAAATGAACTGTTGCGAGGAGGGCGACGCCCAGAACACACCCAACGCGCTTCAGCCCGCGGCGCGCGAGTATGCTCGGAACAGCCTCTCTCCTCTGGCCGTCCGGACCGTGCCCCAAACACACCCAAACCAGAACCTCGGACGAAGCGACCTGAGGTCCGATTATACAAAATCGGACACCTGCGTCAAGAAAATTCCGTCATCTTTTAGAACCCCATCTATGAAAGGGATTGGCCTTCTCCCTGAAACGCCCTGGCCGTGGCGGGAAACTTCGACCTCGAAGCCAAACGTTGGGGAGGACCGTCGCGGATCGCCCCCTGCGGGTAAAAGCATGAGTGGCTGGACCACGAAACTGGTAGGTCAACGGGCTGAATTACCAGACCCAGGCTGAAAAAACCGGCCAGGGCTTTGGGGTACGCGAACAGATTACCCCTTGCCCCGTTTGCGCGGGGGGAATCCGCCTTCCTCTTCGCGTTTCGTAGCGGTAGACTCTGCCATTGGTTCCCGGTTGGGTAACAACTCCGGCGCGGGGTTCGCCCGATCGCCCGCGCAAGCGACGTTGCCGATGACCCGACAGTGGATCATTCCGCCGGTATCCCAGGAATCGACCGCCCTGGCCGATCGCCGCGGCCTGCCCTCGCTAATCGCACACATTCTTTCCAATCGCGGGATTCACGAAGAAGCACGGATTGATGGGTTTCTTACGCCGCAACTGAAAGACCTCCACCCTCCGGCCATGCTGCCCGGAGCGACCGCGGCGGCGGAGTTGCTTGTCGCGGCGGTACGAAGCAAGCTGACCATCGTCCTTTATGGTGACTACGACGTTGACGGAACCGCGGGCGTGGCCATCCTTTGGCACGCCCTCCGCCAAGCTGGCGCCGAGCCGCGCTTCTACGTTCCCCACCGAATTGAAGAGGGGTACGGCCTGAACGCCACCGCCGTCCGCCGGCTCGTGGAAGACGGGGCGGAGTTTATCGTGGCCATCGACTGCGGCATCACAGCCATCGATATCGCGGCCGAGCTTCAAACGCGCGGGATTCCTTTGTTGATCCTCGATCACCATGTTCTGCCTGCCGAACTCCCCGCGGCTGCGGCCATCGTGCACCCCTCGATTGGTGGCGCGTACCCCAATCCGAACCTCTGCGCGACCGGCGTGGCCTTCAAGGTCGCGTGGGCGTTTGCCCAGCGGATGTGCGGGGCGGAGCGCGTGGATCCGGCCTATCGCAACCTGCTGCTCAAGGAGCTGTTGCCCCTTGCCGCCCTGGGCACCATCGCCGACGTGGTTCCGCTGACCGGGGAGAACCGGATCATTGCACGCCATGGGTTGCAGGGCCTGTCCGCGTCGGCGGTTCCGGGCATCCGCGCGCTGATCGAATCTTCCGGCTTGAACGGAGCCGCGATCAGCGACTACGACGTCGGCTTCAAACTTGCGCCGCGAATCAACGCAGCCGGCCGAATGGGGCACGCGCGGTTGGCCGTCGAGCTGCTCACCTGGGCGGACGCGGCCCGCGCCCGCGAGATCGCCCTCTATCTCGAAGGTCACAACCGCTCCCGGCAGTCGGCGGAACGGAAGATCGCTCAGCAGGCCCGCGAAATGGTCGAGCATGACGACCTCGCCAGCGACGCGCATCGGGCAATCGTTTTGGCTTCCCCCCGTTGGCATGCCGGCGTCATTGGTATCGTGGCTGCAAGATTGGTGGAGCGTTATCATCGCCCAGCGATCCTGATCGCCTTGTCCGCCGACGGCGGGCAAGGATCGGGGCGGAGTATCTCTGGATTCGACCTGGCAGGTGCGTTGACGGAATGTGAGGAACACCTGATCGCCCACGGAGGTCATGCGATGGCGGCCGGCCTGCGGATCGCCCCGGATCGCGTCGAGGCGTTCCGCAGGGCGTTTGTTGAGGTAGCCAATCAGCGCCTTACGGCCGGCGACTTGCAGCCGAAGCTCCGGCTCGACGCCGAAGTGCGACTGAAGGAGCTGACTCTTCCCACGGCAGAGTTGATCTTGAACCTCGGCCCCTTCGGCGTAGGGAATCCCAAGCCCAAGCTAAGCACCGACTTCGTCGAGCTTGCGGCTGAGCCTCGCTGCGTTGGCGCCGCACAGGACCATCTTCAGGCGGTTTTCCAACAGGACGGCGTCTTGGTTCGCGGGATCGGCTTCGGGCTTGCTTCGGCAATTGAAGACCTCAAACAACACCGCCGCTGTCGCCTGGCGTTCGAGCCGATCATCAACGGCTTCAACGGTCGGAAAGACGTCGAAATGCGTATTTTGGATTTCAAGTACCCATCCTCGATTTAACACCTGGGCGTCTCCCTTCACCCTTCCGCTACTTAGCGCGTGAGTCTATCATGCTTGGGGCTGTTTCAGGCTGCGGCAACAGGCAAGGCCCGCCGGATCAATAAGATGAAGTTCGGATTGATCGACGAAATCATTGAGCTGACCCAAGGCAAGCGGATCGTGGCTGTCAAGGCGGTCAGCCTCGCGGAGGAGTACCTGGCTGACCACTTTCCAACGTTTCCGGTACTGCCGGGTGTGCTGATGCTTCAATCCATGGTCGAAGCGGCGACGTGGTTGGTGCGAGACGCCCTGGACTTCACCCCTGACCTGATCTTGCTTCGGCAGGCAAGGAATGTAACATATAGGGCTTTTGTGAAGCCGGGCAATCTGCTTCGCGTGGAGGTGAGCTGCCGCCGGCTGGCGCGGGACGACAGCGACTTCGAGGGCACGGGTTATTGCGAAGGTGCGGAGGCCGTGCGGGCCCGGTTCGGGTTGACCCACCTGACGTTGCAGGGAGTGACGGCGGTATCCGCAGCCGCAGGTAGCCGGATCCAGCCCGACGGACGGGCCGTGCTGGCGAGGCTTCTTTCACGCGGTTCACGGATCGCGTGATCGATCGCTAGCCCGGTTTTTTTCGTTGAATCAGTGGTTCATGGAGGATTGATCGGAATGGCTCCCAGTCGTGACGAGGTTTTCAGCAAGGTGCAGGACGTCTTAACCGACGCGTTGGGTGTCGACGCGGAAGAGGTTACGCCGGAGGCGACGCTTCAGGGCGATCTCGGGGCGGAAAGTATCGACTTCCTGGACATCGTTTTCCGCCTGGAGAAGGCGTTCTCGATCAAGATTCCCAAAGGAGAGCTGTTTCCCGACGACGTGATGAACAACCCGGAGTACGTGGAGAACAACCGGATAACCTCGACCGGGCTCGTCCGCCTCAAGGCGATGATGCCCCACGCCGATTTTTCGGCGTTCGAAAAGGAACCGGTGGTTTCCAAGATGCCCGACCTGTTCACGGTGAAGACGATCGTGAATTACGTTGAAACGAAGCTGAAGGCGGCGTAGCGGTCGTCGACGGGTGCGGACCGAAAAGCTCCGCATCGATCACCGCGGCCTTCCCGAGAGCGGTCTATGCGTTGGATCTGGATTGACGGTTTCGTGGAGTTTGAGTCGGGACGGAGGGCGTCGGCAGTCAAGAACGTCACCCTCGCGGAAGAGCACCTTCACGACCATTTTCCGGGTTTCCCGGTGATGCCCGCTACGCTGATCATCGAGGGGATGGCCCAGACGGCTGGAATCCTCGTCGGGGAGTCGAAGGGATTTTCTGAGAACGTGATTCTTGCCAAGATTCGGCAGGCCGAGTTCTCCGATTACGCTGTGCCGGGGGACCAGTTGCGTTACGATGCCCAGGTCGAGTCGATCGACGATCGGGCGGCCGCGACCACTGGAACCGTGTCGAAGAATGGAAAGCCGATGGGGCGGGTGGACTTGATCTTCTCGCACGTTAATCAGGCGGAAAAGGTGCAGGATTTGCCCGACCACAACTTTGTATTCACCGATCAATTCCTTACGCTGCTGAGCAACTTCCGGCGGCGGATCGGCGAGGAGAGCCGAGCCGCCCATGGGTAATCGGCGTCGCGTGGTCATCACCGGACTCGGCGTCGCCAGCCCGATCGGGCTGGGCATCGAAGCGTATTGGGAGGCGCTGCTGAATCGGCAGTGCGGCATTCGGCGACTTCAATCGTTCGACCCCTCAGGGTTGGGCTGCCAGGTCGGCGGCGAGTTGCCCAAGCTCCAGTTCGCTGACTACATCCCCAAATCGTACCGCAAAAGCGCCAAGGTTATGTCCCGCGACATCGTCGTGGCGATCATCTGCGCCTATTACGCTGTCCGCGACGCTGGATTGAGCACCAAGTGCATCGTGGAGCGCGGCGAAGCCCCCGGTCCGCCCAACGTAGACAGCACGCGGTTCGGCGCCAACATTGGCGCGGGACTGGTGTGCGCGGACCTGAACGAACTCGCGGGCGCATTGAGTACCGCTGTCAATGAAGCCGGCGCGTTCTCTCTGCAACGCTGGGGCGCGGAGGGAATGAACAATCTCACGCCGCTGTGGCTGCTGAAGTTCCTTCCGAACATGCTTGCGTGTCACGTCACCATCGTGCACGACGCTCAGGCGCCGTCCAACACAATCACTTGCGGCGAGGCGTCCAGCCATCTGGCGGTGGGCGAGGCCTTCCGCATCATCGCCCGCGGCGACGCCGACGTGTGCATCTGCGGCGGGGCCGAAAGCAAGACCAATCCGATGGCCGTCGCCAGGCCGCTTCTGTGTGGAAGACTCAACGTCGCTTCCAATGATGCCCCGCACCTGGCCTGCCGACCGTTTGCCGCCAACCGCGCGGGAACCGTGCCCGCCGAGGGCGGCGGACTGCTGATCCTCGAATCGCTTAACCACGCGATAAACCGCAGGTCGCGCATCTACGCCGAGGTGGTGGGATTCGGAGCCGCTACCAGCGTGACGAGTTGGTCAATGCCCGACCCGTCCGGTGAACATATCTCGCTGGCCCTTCGTGGCGCGTTGCGCGACGCCGGGACGTCGGTGGACGCGATCGACTTGGCGGTCCCGTTCGGCGCGGGGACGGTTGAGCACGACGCTTCCGAATCCGCCGGCTGGAACGCTGTTTTCGGCGATCGGCTCGATCAAGTTCCGGCCCTGGCGGCGCGGGGAGCCGTGGGCAACAGTGGGGCGGGTTCCGGGGCGATTGACTTGGCCGCCGGAGTGATGGCTCTCTATCGAAACACCATCCCGGCGTCGCTGAATACGGAACCGCGGGATCCGGCTTCGCGGTTCCGCTTTGTCCAGAGTGATCCGAAAGACGCGAAAGTCAGCCAGTTGGTCAGCGTGGCCGCGGCGATGTCGGGCGGGCAATCGGCGGCCTTGGTGCTGCGAAAGTACGAGGGGTGACCGGTGGAGCGTCGCGTCGTTATCACAGGAATGGGCTGGGTCACGCCGCTGGGGCATGACATTGAGTCCGCCTGGAGGCGGATGCTCAATGCTGAAAGCGGCGTCGGACCGACAACATTGTTCGACGCCTCGACGTTCCCCACTTCATTCTCCGCCCAAGTCAAGGACTTCGACCTGCGGCACTTCCTCGGTGACGCCGCCAAAGCTCACGACGGCGCCAGCCGCAACAGCATCTTTGCCTTGGGTGCGGCTGCTCAGGCGTGGGGCGATGCCGGACTTGATCGCGCCCTGGTGCTCGATCCGACGCGCGTCGGCGTCTACCTCGGCGGCGGCGAGGGACCGCTGGATTTCCATCCCTTCGCGGCGGCCGCGGTGGCCGGCTGCCGAAATGAATACGGCGAGCAAACGCCGTTGGACACCGTTCGCTGGGCCGGCAAGGCCATGTCGGTGCTCCATGCGGTCAACGAGCTGGAACAGGATCCCAACCTTGCGTGCGGGCATCTCGCCGTGCAGTTCAAGGCCCAGGGACCAAGCCTGAACACGCTGACCGCCTGCGCCGCCAGCACGCAGGCGATCGGCGAAGCCTATCAGCTGATCCGTTATGGCGATGCCGACGTGATGCTTTCAGGCGGGACGCACAGCATGATTCATCCGCTCGGCGTAACCGGTTTCAGTCGGCTGACGGCGCTCTCAACGCGAAACGACAGTTGTCCGACGGCGTCGCGGCCTTTCGATCGGACCAGAGACGGTTTCGTGCTCGGTGAGGGGGCGGGGATCTTGATTCTTGAGGAGCTCGATCACGCCCGGCGGCGCGGCGCGCGAATCCTGGCTGAAATCGTGGGCTTCGGCTCAACGGCGGACGCGTTTCGTATCACCGACATCCACGAGGAAGGTCGTGGGGCAACGGCCGCCATGCGCGCGGCGCTCGCCTCGGCTGGGCTTTCGCCCGCCGACATCGGCTACATTTCCGCACATGGAACGGGCACCGAGGAAAACGACAAGATCGAAACGTTGGCCATCCGGCAAGTTTTCGGCGACCACGCCAAGAGCGTCCCCATCAGCAGCATTAAGAGCATGATTGGACATCTGATTGCGGCAGCCGGCGCGGTGGAACTCATCACCTGTGTGCTGGCGATCCGCGACGGCGTGGTTCCGCCGACGATCAACTACCGCGAGCCGGATCCAAAATGCGACCTTGACTACGTCCCCAACAGATCACGCAAGACTTCGGTCCGCGCGGCCCTTTCCAACAGCTTCGGCTTCGGCGGACAAAACGACACGCTGGTGGTCGCCGCCTACGTCTAAAAACGTGTTTGAATAGCCGTTGTTTGATCAGAGCCGCGACCGTGAGGGAGCGGTTTTTCAGGTCTTCGCCCGAATGCTCTGGGAACCACTTGCTTACGCTCGCCGCACAGATCGGCCTACTCGAACACCCGCTAAGAAATCTGTGGGTGCGACAGTCGAACCGAACCGGCACGGCGCACCACGACCGCGGACGCGAGCCTCCCGCCGAGAACGTCAGGTCAGGGAACCTCGAGCGGCGGTCCGAGCGCGGCGATCTTCCAGTAGCCTCGCCCTCGCATTCCGGTGTAGCCGGATAAAGCGCGGCACTGGCGAATTCTGCCGGCGCGGCCGCCGAAGGCGATGACGTTCAGTAGTGGCAGAGTGATGCAAGGCCCAGAAATCGCGTGACCACTGCCCTGGTCTCCAGTTTGGGTAGGCTGGATGGGCGCGAGGATCGCGCAAGTTTGATCAGGATGGCACCCGAGAGGCACTGGAGCGCAGGCACGCGATCTTGAGGGCGCAAAGCAGCAGCAAGGCCAGGACCACCAAGCCCCAAGTGGTGGTGGTGGGAATGGGGAGGAAGTCGACGCAGTCGGGGA
>JBBTCJ010000181.1:0-13120 GCA_038043285.1 Planctomycetota bacterium
GAATGGCGCATTCTTGTGGCCCCCGATCACCCCACGCCGGTAGGCACGCGCATTCACTCGCGGACTCCGCCGCCGTATTGCCTGGCCGGCAGGGGGATCGCCGGCACTTCCGCTCCGCGCTTCACGGAAAGCCTCGCCCGCGACAGCGGGGCGTGCGTCGATCCTGGATTCATGCTGATGCAACGCTTGCTGGCACGGTAAGACCAATCCCAGTTTCACTCTGCCGTTAGTCGCCCGACGCGGCGTCGCCGATCAGGGAGTATGCGGCGCCTTCGAGGTTCGGCGCGGTCAGCAGCGCCGGCGGATAGCGGACCCATCGCAGGCACAGCCCGCGCGCCGGAGCGGTGGGACCGGCTTGGGTCCGGTCGCGCGAGGCGATGATCTCGGCCACCCGCTGGGGAGGCCAATGTCCGCGACCGACGTTGACCAGCGTTCCGGTCATGGTCCGCACTTGCTTCCACAGAAACCCCGTTCCCTCGACATCGATGCGTACTTCGTCGAAATGTCGTTCGACGTCGCAACGGAGGACCGTCCGCACCATGGTGTCGCGTTCGGTTCCGCTGGCGGACATGGAGGAGAAATCGTGCGTGCCCACCATGTGCCCGGCGGCTTGGCGCATGGCGTCGACGTCCAACGGATCCCAGAAGTGGTAGGTGTAGCGTTGCGAGAGGGTTTCCACGGGGCGACTTCGCGCGTTGTGAATGCGGTACCGATAGAGCTTGCTGACGGCGTTTTGGGTGGCGTGGAAGTCCGGGTGCACGAAGCGCAGGGCGACGATCGACAGATCCTTCGGCAGCCTCGATCCGATCGAGTGTCGCAGCTTGGAGGGGTTCAACGTGCAGTCGGTTCTGAAGTTGCTGACGTGGCCGGCCGCGTGGACCCCCGCGTCGGTTCGCCCGCTGCCGATCAGGCCCACCTGATGGCGCAGCGCGCGGCGAAGGGCTTGCTCGAGGGTTTCCTGGACGGTGCGTAACCCCGGCTGGAACTGCCAGCCGTGGAAATCCGTACCGTCGAATGCAACCAGGAGGCTGACGTTTCTCTCCACGTTGCGCGATCGTACGACGTGCGCGGAATGGCCACAACTGTCAGTCGGTAGCCCGGCGGGGTTGGATCCGACACCGAAGGAGGAGCGTTCCCCCGGCCAACATCGCGAAGACCATGACGATCATACCCCATTGGGAGACGGTGGGGATCGCAACCGACCGATTTACCTGGTAGACGACCACCTCCGCGTCTCCGCTGCCCAGGCTGGCGCCAGTGCTCTGTCCGGAGAATATTCGATCGCCCATCCGTTCCAGCGATGGACGCAGTTCTCCGCCGCCCGGACCCCAGACGGTTGTGCGAACTTGTTCGCCGTGCACCATGTTGAAATCCCAGTCGAAGACCTTGATCCATGCGCGGTGCTCTCCGGCGGGCGGGGCACCGGCGCTCTGCTTGTAGGTGACAAACAAGGAGTCGCTGTCGCCCTTCAGGCCACAGATATAGTTCTCCACGTCGGTGGGTTCTGCAGAAATCGTACGGACGTCGCTCTGCGGGTTGAAGGTCCAGTCCGGCATCATGCGTACCAGGACGATATCCGACTTGGCGCCGTCGTCGGAATTCTCGTTGAGGCCTTGGTCGGAAACGGTCGTCGCCAGGGCCATGTAAATGCGAGCGTTCCAGTGCAGTAGACTGGTCACGCGCCCGCGCCCGTTGGCCGCGCTGGAAAGATCAAGATCAAACTGCGATTGCAGTGACAGATCGGTCTTGGAGAACTCCCGGATACGGTAGATGGTCTGACCTGACATCGACAACGAGGACTTCAGGCGAGTGACTACGAAGACGCTGCTGGGACCAACCAATGGTGCCGGGTCGTCGAGAGCTTCACCCCCTTCAGGAAGTTGCGACATGGGGGCGCTCTGCGCTACGGGCGTGGGAGTATAGGCCACGCGGCCGAAGGCATCGTCAAGACTGTATTTGGCCGCCCACAGATAGGTCTCTCCCGTCGTAGGCGAAGTGGGCCTGTTAGTCTCATAGAAAGCGTACAAGAACTGGCCATCGCTCGCGACCCGGATATCCGTAGGTGCGCCGTACTGCGTCGTCGCCGAGACCAGCACTCGCGATGTGAGCAGGTTTTGTAGTTCGTTATCGTAGACCTTGAGGCTGAACGTCCTGTTGCCCGACTGAATGTTGCCCAGATAAAGCACAAACACGCGGTCCGTTGTGGCCGCCACCTCCGGTCGCGCACTGCCGCCTTCGCCGGTCGAGGTGATTGCCACGGTCTTTACGTGCTGCAAGACTTGGCCAAATGCGAGCCCCGTGCCGAAAGCAAGGGAACACGCCCAGCAGGCAGCGGTGAAAGCAACGCCGTGTTTCATCATGACGATTCTCCGGTTGCCTGTCGGCGCACGCCCGTGCGAATCACGACTGTCCCGCCCGCCGACAGCGTGAGTACCATGACGATCACACCCCATTGGGAGACGGTGGGAATCGGCGCAGCGCACGAAAGCGCCGACATTTCGCGGTCGTAGTCCAGGTTCAGGCCGGGGTGGTCGGAAAGGCGCCCCGTGACCCAAGTCGGATACTGCAACGGGTCGTTCAAGGGGTAAACCGCATTGATCGGATTACCAATGTCGGCACCGTTGACCCGCGTCCAGCAGGCCGAGCCTGTTCCTCCGTACGAGGGTGCGGTGGCCGCGTTGACCATCTCGATCGTATGGCGAAAGTAGCCCGCCCCCTGGGCGTGGTCGATCTCCGCCTGCATACGCAGGTACATTCCCGGATAATTGCCGATGTGTCGGACGGCCTCGCGCTCGGCCCAGAAGGCCACGTTGGCGGCGGAGGGGTCGGTGACGGTGCTCCAGTGCCCGCAGACGGCCCTCTCAAGACCCACGTCATAGAAGGTGATGACCCGGCTATCGTGCGGCCCTTCCTGGTCCACGAGGTATTTCACGGGAAGGTCGGGGTAGCGTCCCAGCGCCCCCGCGCCGATGGCGACTCCGAACGAGGCGGTCTCCACACCGATGTTGGAGGCGTCCACGTTGGACCGGGCGGCCGTGTACTCCACGATGGCCTTGAGATCGTCCTGGTGAATAAATCCGTTGCAGTCCTCCGTTCCCTGACTCAGCAGGTTCCCGGGTTGACCGGAACCGCGCCCCTCAGGATTGAAGACGACGACGACAAAGCCACTTGCTGCGAAGGCCCGATAACCCGGGTTGTCGGCCAATGGAGCGCCGGGGCCGGTGCCGCCCGTAATGACAATGAGCGCAGGGAAACGTCGGTCCGGATAGAGCGAGGGCACGGGCTGAATCACACGCGTATAGAGCTGATTGCCGTTCGGCGCCGTGACCCAGGTCTCAATCGTTTCGGTGGTGTAGGTCGTGGGCGGGACCGCAGCGCACCCGTAGCGGAACGAGACCGCGCCATACTGTGTGCGCCACCTCTGCGCCGTCTGGGATAGGGTGGACCAGCGGACGCGACCATCGGCGACGTAGGGCGCGAGAGAGTCGATGAAGGCGCCGAGAGCGGCGATGCTCTGCGGGGTCATCAAGTCTTGAATCATCATCAGGTTGGCGGTGTAAAAACCGTCCGCCGGCACTCGCCCCGCCTGGATATCGTTCAGAAGTTGCAAAAGACTTGGTTGACCGCCACAACCGCCGCCGATGTATAGAAGCCGCTGGTTGGGATCGTCGACGTAAAAGTCGTAGCGGTCCTTCGGCCTCCAGATGCCCGACGACAGGTCGTCATTTCCCTGATGCAGATAGGTGGCCGCACCCCACAAGTGATCCGCCCGCCAGAAGTAGGACGGATAGATCCAACCGTATATGCCATTGGCGTGTTGCTCCCATCCCTGCGGATTATCGGGTGGGTCGTAGAGGAACCCGCCCAGGTTCTTCGACGTAGTCACGCCCAGTTGTTCAATGAGGTAGGCGACGTCCGCATAGTTGTATTGCGTTTCGTGAGCGTGGGGGTCCACCTCCACGCCCAGGTTCTCCTTCATCCAACGGACGATGTTTTTGCCGGCCGTGTTGTCGGTGACGCTCCCCACGTCGAACATCGCCACGGCCTTAAGGTAATTCCAATCCGATTGGAAGTTGTACGTCGCGCCGCGATTGGTGATCGTCTCCGCCAGCAACTTCACGAGGTTTCGGTTTTGAAGATAGTAGGTTTGGTCGGCCGTATAAACCGGTCGTCCCGCGCCCCCTTCTTCGTTGTGACTGACGATCGTGACGTAGACAGGTGGAACGCCCGCGGAGACCCCCCACGAACACAGGGCGGCGCCAACGGCCGCCGTCAACCTCGGTGTGCGGCTTCTCCCGACGCCCATGATGCGTCCTCCCCACCTGGCGGCGATGCGGACTGAGTGACTCCAGCGGCCAAACGATGTCGGCCCGTGGTTATTGCGTCGATTCGATGGGCCGCGCAGCAGGACATGTGCCCGCCGCCCTCCAATTGCCCATAAGTCTACCGTCCTATGGGTTTTTCTGCAACCACCGCCGGCTTCGGACAGGCAAGTGGGTCTTCCCTGCGGCCATCGCGGCGGCGGCGGGAAGATCTGCGGTCGTCGCACAACGCCTATCCGTCGGACCGCGCCATGCGTCGGGCGGTCAGTACTACCAGTTACTCAAACTGAGTATTTTGTGGTGAGCTTTCGCGTGTAACTCTTGCGAACCGCGTGCTTTGGCAGGCGCGGCGATCCGAGGGGCTTCCGGTTTCCCGGCGTCCGCGCGGGCGGATAGGATGTGCCTCATGGTCGGAGCTCCCCAGTGAAGGCTTGGCTTTTGGATCGTTTTGAAGGCGTCGGCGCGTTGCGTCTTGCCGAGATGATCGATCCCCCGGTGCCGGGGCTTGGTGAAGTGTTGGTTCGCGTCCGCTACGCTGCGTTGAACCCGGCGGATCGGTTCCTGGCCGAGAACCTTTACCCCGCCCAACCGCCACTGCCGCACGTACTCGGACGAGACGGCTGCGGGATCGTCGAAAGCATCGGCGCCGGCATCCACGGGCTTCGCGCGGGGCAGGAGGTCTGCATCCTACGCGGCGACGCCGGCGTACAGCGTTGGGGCACCTTTGCGGAATACGTCGTGGTTCCCTCTGAGGCGTTGGTTCCCAAGCCGCCGGCGTGGAGCGAGCCGCAGGCATCCGCGGCAGCCCTCGTCTATCTGACCGCCCATCAGGCGATCAATCAGTGGGGGGCCATTCCGGCAGGGACGGTGTTGATCACCGGCATCTCCGGCGGCGTGGGCATTGCATCGCTGCAACTGGCGAAGGCCTACGGACATCGGGTGATCGGGACCACGCGCGGAGACGCCAAACGCGATCGACTTGCGGAGTTGGGCGCGGGTTTGCTCGTTGATCCGGCCGATCCGCGATTGAAGGCCGCGGTCAAGGAGTTCACCAATGGCAAAGGCGTCGATCTGATCGTCGAGACCATCGGAGGCGTGCTTTTCAATACAATAATCGACACGCTCGGTTACGGCGGACGCATCAGCGTCATCGGCGCACTCGGCGGCAACGTTCCGGACTTCAACACGGCCAAGCTGTTGTTTCGGCGGGTGAAGATCGGCGGCGTTTTGGTCAACGATTACCAGGGGCAGCCCGCGCGGCGAGCCTGGGATGAAGTGTTGCGACTGCTTGATTCCGTCGAAGCCCGCCCGATCGTCGATTCCGTGTTTCCATTCGAACGTCTGCCGGACGCGTTCGGCAAGCTTGCGGAAGGTCCGTTCGGCAAAGTCGTGCTGCAAGTCGATCCCTCCGCGTAAGGCATCGGAATTGCCGATAAAACTCGTGACGGCGCTGGAGTGCTTCTGGCGCCGTGCGGCCCGCTTGACTGGTCACCTGGTGCGATCGTCATAATGAGCCGGCGCGGGTTTTGGTGTGCGGTGCGCGAGTGAATCGCGGGTTTTCGGCGTGGCTCTTGCCTTGGAGGTCTTCTTCGATGAAGCGCGTAATCAGCCTGGCTATCGGGGTGGCGACATTGGGCGTGGTGGGCGGTTGCGGCGTGGTCCAGAATCTGCTGGACCTGATCGGACAACGTGAAACGGGTTCGCCGGAGCTGAAAGGTTTCGCGTCCGAACAGGATCTATTGGATTACTTCAAGACCCAGGTCGGCGCACAAAATCAGAACTTCGCTGTGGATGAGGTGCGCGGCGACGGCGCTGGCGGCGGCGAAGGAGCCGAACCGGTCAATAGCGTCGGTGACGACGCGGCGGTGAACACAGGCAATGGGCCCAGTCCGCCTTCCACCGCACCGACGGACAGCGCCGACGGCGACCACTCCCAGACCACCACCCAAGAAGAAGGCGTTGACGAATCCGACGTGGTGAAAACCGACGGCGACTATCTCTACGTCATCGACAGCAGCTGGGGCGACACCAGCACCTTGCGCATGGTTCAAGTGAACGTCGATCCGATTCAGGCAGCCGGCGAGGCAACCATCGAAGGCTATGGGCGGGACATCTACCTGATGGGCGATATGGTTGTCGCGATCACCAGCGGCGGCGGAATCTACTACATGATGGACGGCGTCGCGGGCGTGGACGGCGGGATGGGGATGATGCGTCCATCCGCCAAGGGGCAGACCGCGCAGCTGGATTCCAGTGAGCCGGTAGCCGTCGAGACGGACGACTCTACCGCGACGGACATCTCGATCGCGCCGATCGACGTGGACGGGGACGGGTATGCTTATCAACGGCCGTTCACCGCCGTCACGGTGGTCGACGTAACCGATCGGGCTGCTCCGCGGATCGTGTCCGCCACCCGTTTCGACGGCACGCAGGTCGCCAGCCGCATGATCGACGGCGTGCTGCACCTGGTGTTGGCCAACTACCAGACGTACTACTTCGACGTCATGCCAATGATGGGCCGATCGGGTTTCAGCACCGAAGGATTGATGCTCGGCGACATGTTGCCGAATTACGTCCGAACGGAGGGCGAATCGACCACGGCGTCGGGTGATCTGGTCACCTGGGAGAATCTCTATCGCCCGACCGACCCGGACGGGTTCGGCGTGGTCACCGTCGTGAGCGTGGACATTGACAACAACGCCGCCTTCCAGGCGGTCGGAATCGTGGCCGAGCCGGGTTTGATTTACTCGTCACTGAATGCGCTCTACCTCACGGACACGAACTGGGACTTCGCCGGCAACCAGCGAACGACGACCGACATCTACAAGTTCGCGTACACGGACCGGGGCGCGACGGCGACGGCCACGGGAAGCGTGCCCGGTCGGGTGCTCAACCAGTATTCGATGGGCGAGCACGAAGGCAACCTGCGGGTGGCGACAACGATCGATCAGACGTTTGTCTTCGACTTCGTCGGCAACTTCGGCGTCGCCTCGGAGTCGCAGAACAACGTCTACGTACTCAGTCAACCGGAGGGCGCTAATTCGCTGACCGTCGTCGGGTCGCTCGAAAACGTGGCTACCGGCGAAACCATCCAGTCCGCGCGGTTCGTCGGCAACCGCGGCTATCTCGTGACCTTCGAGCAGACCGACCCGTTGTTCACGCTCGATCTCTCGGACGCGGCCAACCCGCGCATCGTCGGCGAACTGGAAGTTCCAGGGTTTTCGACGTTCCTGGTTCCGATGGACGAGAATCATCTGCTCGCGGTCGGCCAATACGTTCCCCCGCCGGACACCTTCGGCGCCTGGGGCGTGCAGATTTCGATCTTCGACGTGACCGATTTCGCCAACCCGACGCGCACGGCCAACGTCATCCTCGGCGAGGACACCGGCGCATACTCGGAAGCCCAGTGGGATCCGAAGGCCTTCACTTACTTTGCGGACCAAGGTC
Source organism: Planctomycetota bacterium (assembly GCA_038043285.1). Taxonomy (GTDB): domain Bacteria; phylum Planctomycetota; class Phycisphaerae; order UBA1845; family UBA1845; genus JBBTCJ01. Next base: position 7,770 of record JBBTCJ010000181.1, read on the forward strand.
TGGTCGCGTTGCCGCTGTCCATCTACGGCGGGCCGATCTTCGTCGAAGAAATCGACGGGGATGCGGACGCGGTCGGCGGATCCACCGACTCCGGCGGCGCGGCGGGTGGTACGGACGGCTCCGCCGGCACCGGAGACGTGGTCACCACCGATCCGCCGACGACCACCGACACCTCGGGCGCCTCGACGGTGGATCAGGGATTCGAGGGATTGGTAGTCTTCCGCGTCAGCGCCGAGGAGAGGCTGACGGAGCTGGGCCGCATCAGCACCTGGTTCGACGAAGCCGCCTATTACTATCCGTCATTCACCCGCGGGGTGTTTGTCGGATCGAAGGTCTACGCCGTCACCAACCTCGGCGTGCACGGGGCGACGAGGGACGACTTGACCACGATTCAGGACGAGTTGTTCTTCGGCCTGCCGGACTTCGGCGACGACGCGGTGACCATCGAACCTGAACTCATGCCCGTGGAGGGAACCGGGACTACAGACGTGGGAGTTACCATCGGCTCGTCCGGTTCCTGATCCGAACGCGGATCATACCGGACAGAGTGTCAGGATGCCGGTTGCAGGGTGCCGCGCGTGGGGCGCGACGCGTTCTGCGGCATCAAGCGAAAACGACTCCTCGCCGGCTGGGACCACGATTACCTGCTTGGACTACACCCCTTTTGGGCGATTGATCGCCGCGTCGAGCAGGCTGAAAGCCTGCACTATAGTAGCCGGTGGCCAGCGCAGCGCCGCCACCGGATCAGGTCGTATGGCGGACATTCTACTTTTCCGTGCCGCCTCCTGCTCTTCCTCGGCGATGGAGCGAAGATTCGACGCCCGGGCCGACGCCGACGCGGCCTGTCCATTCACCCGAACCAAGCGGAAGATTCGCTAACGCTTGGCCGCATTCTCCCTCTCTTTTTCCGCCCGCGACTTGAGGCATTCGATGTAGTTCCGCAATTGCCCCATCGACGCGTCATAGGGGTCGATGCGCTTCTCCGCCTTCGCCTGCATTTGCCCCCCCTCCATCACCGTCAGAATGAACCTCGCCAGCCCCGCGCGGTCGATATCCTTGGGCAATCGGTCCCCCGCGGCCTCCAGCCACCGCTGCACGCCCGCGCACCAGTCGTCGAAGTTCTTTAAGACCAGCTTCCTCGCCTCCTCGTGATGATCGCTGATCTCCAACGCCAGATTCCCGATCGGACATCCATACCGACATCCCGTAGTCACCAGGAACTCCCGATACATCCGCAGCAGCACAAACACCCGCTCGATCGGATCGCTCGCCCGCTCCTCCGCCGGAGCCAGGATCACCGGCTCCACCATCTCCAGGTACTTCTCCAGCACCCCGATCAGCAAGTCCTCCTTTGAAGGGAACGAATAGTACAAACTGCCGCTGCGCGCATCCGCCGCCTTCAACACCGCCGACACGGCCGTCGCTTCGTACCCTCGGTCCAAAAACAGACGCATCGCCGCGTCCACCAGCCGATCCCGCGTTGTCGCTTCAGCGTCCATCAAATCATCTCATACCGTTTCACGCCTTCATTCGGCGCGGGACGAGCCGCGGACCCAATCGCGCCCGGAACAATCCACCCGGAGCCGCAAGCTTGGGTCGCGCGCCGTCTCATCCTCACAGTGCACGCGGCCGCTCTGCGCCGGTCCGCCCGGCCTCGCCACCGACCACGACCACCCGGTCCAGCGATAACGGTTCTTGATTGATCGCTCAACCAAGTTACACCTTGGCGAGGCTCGCGTCAAAGGCGCCGCAAGATGCCGCCCGGAGGGAAGGATGGCTGACCGGTTATACGCGGGGCGTGGTGCTTGGTTGTTGCGGGCGGGCATCGGTTGGTAGCATGAGCGCGCCCGCCCGCCGCGGCCGAAGGGGAGTCTCCGTCCGACATGCTCGTGAAGATCGTGGCCATTGTGGCGTTGGTGACTTTGCCGCTGAATGCGGCGTTGTGGCGGCGGAGTCACACTCAGCCGGTGCGGTTTCGTTGGGACATGACGCTGTACAAATCCGTGGACGTGTACATGAAGGACGGGCTTTGCGGGCTGCACCTGCTGAGCATGCCGCGGAAGACGGCTTCGCGGTCGGAGTTCGAGGCGCCGATCAATTACAACCCGGTTCCCAACAACGCGTCGTTGCTGTTCACCTCCAAGATGAGCGGGGCGTATCGACACACGTGGATCGTGTTTCCCTTCTGGTTGCCGGCGGTCTTCCTGGCGACGTGCGGAGGGCTACCGATCGCGCAGGGTCCGGTGCGTCGCTGGTGGCGGGTGCGGCATGGCCGGTGCGTGGCGTGCGCGTATGACCTTCGGGGGACGCATTCGGGCCGCTGCCCGGAATGCGGAATGAGGTACGCGTAGTACGTGAAAAACCGCTCCTTGCGGTCGCGGTTCGGATCGACGTTTACCATTCCGCAATCCTCTGGTGGGGTACATGGGCTGGTGGACATTGCTCCCCCGGCATGGGCGAAACGTCAACCGGTTCGGGAACCGGCGCGCAGGAGGAAGGAAAGTTGTTCGAGGTGCACGCCGAGATCGACGGAGGCGACGGCGATTCCCCGACCGGCCTTCAGCGTCACGGGCGCGAAGTTGAGGATGGCGCGGATTCCGGCGCGGACCATGTCGTCGGCGACGGTCTGAGCCGCTGAGGCCGGCACGGTCAGGATGCCCAGCCGAATGTTGTGCTTGCGCACAGCGGTGGGCATCTCGGACAATGGATGCACCCGCGGCGCGGTCGGCCCCGGACCCTTCATGCCGATCTTGGCGGGATCGGAATCAAACGCGGCGACCACTGCGAAACCGCGGCGCTGAAATCCGCGAAACGAGAGCAGCGCCTGTCCGAGGTTGCCGACGCCGACGATCAGGGCGTTGGTGGTCTTGTCGGTGCCCAGGATGCGGCGGACGCGCTGGATCAACTCCGGGACGCGATAGCCGATGCCCGAATGGCCGAACTGCCCGAAGTAGGCCAAGTCCTTCCGCACCTGGGCGTCAGAGAGTCCCAGGGCCTTGCCGAGTTGGCGACTGGAGACGGTGCGGCATTCGGCGTTGGCGAAGGCTTCGAGTTCGCGCAGGTAGAGGCTGAGGCGGCGGACGGCGGGAAGGGGGATGTCGTCGAACTTGGGCATCAATGCTTGTCCAGAGCCAAATCCGTTTGGGTGTAGCGTCACGGTTTTTCCGCGGCGCTGCCCTGGAAGCGCCGCCCCTGAAGGGCGACGCTACAGCGAGTTGCGGACTTCGCAAACATGCGATGAAGAATCCGGCGTTGGCAAACGCGGAACAACGCCTCACGACCTCCTTGTTTCGTCCGCGTGGTTTCGTTTGCGCCGACCGGCGCATCAGTGCGGGGCTCAGCATGTTCCCGCTGTCGTTGCGGGTTTGCGGGTGCTCCCGGCGGCCTGGCGCAACGACTCGGTTATCGCATCGATCCGGGTGAACAGTCGTCGAGGCGCTCTCGGTTTGCATCGCGAGAGCGCGTACTGGGCGATCAGCGGGAAAGTGATCGAGGCGCAGGAGTAGACCACGACGTTGTTGACGAAGGCGTCTTTGACCTTGCCCCAACTCCGGGCTTCGCCGGGAGTCGCTCCGGAAAGACCGCCCCAGTGCGGCGCGTCGGTGGTGAGCTGCAGGAAGTAATCGTGCCCGCCCTTGGATGGATCCATGAGAATCTGATGCAGCGTCGGCTGGGTCTGGAGATAGAAGTTCTTGGGCGAGCCGCCGCCGATTTCGACCACGCCATTCTTGTCCGCGTCGCGGACGATTGCGGCGGTTTCGATCACGTCCAGGATCGGGTTGAGCATCACCGGCTTGTCGAAGAGGTGCGGCACGATCAGGTTCATCCCGATCGAGGAGTCGCCGGGCGAGGAGGTGTACACGGGCACGTCGTACTTGGCGGCGGTGGCCACCAAGGAGGCCGATGGACGCGGCGATTTTTGCAACACACCCTTTCCGAGGTGATGATGGAGTTGGGCCGTGGAAAACGGTTGGGACAGGTCGAACCCGGCCAGCAATTCGAGCACGACGTCGTCGGTGGCCATCAGGGTGTCCTTCTCCCCGATGAACACGTCGTAGATTCTGGCGACTCCGTCGTCGGCGAGGGCGTTGTCATCGACGTCGGGCGATCCCTGGACCATGGGGAAGTTGTAGGCCAAATGCAGGTCGTGATAGAGGTTGGCGCCGGTGGCGATGATGAAGTCGACGAACCCGCGTTCGATGAGGCTGTTGATCGCTCCGCCCATTCCGATGGGGGTCATGGCCCCGGCGACGGTGAGGGCGATGGTGGCGTTATCGTCGATCATGCGGGCGAAGAGTTGAGCACCCTCGGCCAGCCGCCGCCCGTTGAAGCCGCTGTGGGCGAAGCATCGGTCGATGAGGTCGGCAACGGCCTCGTTGCCCGCAAGTTTCATCGGCTCAATGGCGGCGCCGGACAACCAGTCGTCGCGGCGAGAATGATCCTTTCCTGATCCCTTGCAGGGGTGCATGACAAACTCCTGACTGGAAGTGCCTGTCGTCCGCGGCGGCGCAACGGCGCAACGGAGGCCGGCATTGGCAAGGCCAATGGCTACGGAATGAAGACGGCCGCGGCGATGCAGGTCGTCCAGCGACCGTTTTTGTCGCCCTCGACAGTCTGCACGACGGCCTTGGTTTTCACGACCAATCCCTGGGCGCGATAGATGTTCTTCCGTTCGTTGTAGTCGGTGTCGGGATCGAGGTCGATGCCCTGGGTGGTGGCCAACATGCTGGCGGCCATGTCTTCGACGAAGTCCCCGCAGGCCTTCTGGGTCATGCCGAACCCATGATGCTCGGAGATGTACCCGTGCAGCGCCCGATCGGCCGGGACCGCGAGTCCGATGCCGGCGCAGGCCAATCGGTTGGGCTCGTTGGTGCGGCATTCGGCGAGCACGCAGAACACGATCTGTCCCGGCGAGAGTTGGGCCAAGCCTTTTTCGCGTGGAACGATCTTGCAGTGCGGGGGGTAGATGCTGCTGACGCGCACGAGGTTGTACTCGGCAATGCCGGCGTCGCGCAGGGCCTCCTCAAACGATTGAAGGTTGTTACGGTGCTTGCCAACGCCCTTCGTAAAAAACAGTTCGCGTGGGACGAGAGGTTCCAGCAACGTCGAGTCTCCGAAAAGTAGTTGACGTTCCAACGCGGCGCACATCCTTCCGCGACGTGCGGCCGGCGGCGAGCGAGCAACACCCAGTCGTCACGACCGCTCCGACGACGACGGATGCAACAGTGCTATAAGGGGCGGATTCTAACCCCCGCGTCGTCGGGTACAAGATGGGGCGCACTCACGGGTTCCGTGTGGGTCCGTGACACTTCCGGCGGGATCTTTTGTGGCCCCGTAAGGGGCCGAGGAAT
>JBBTCJ010000182.1:0-39083 GCA_038043285.1 Planctomycetota bacterium
CGGCGATGTCGCAACTGTCGGCCACCAAGTTGCTATTGCAGTCCGGCTCGCAGCCGTCCGGGATTCCGTTGCCTGTGCAGTCAGCGCAGCCCGGCGGATTACCCGCGCAGGCGGCGATATCGCAGGCATCGGGAATGCCGTTGCTCGACCAGCCGGCGCCGGTGCAGTCCCGGCAGCCGGCGTTCAGGTCAGGTAACCCAGGAAGCGGCGGCGCCGGGCAAGTTGCGATCTCCACGCCGTTGCATACGTTGTCGTTGTCACAGTCCTGCTCCGGCACCGGCTCGCCGCAAACCGGATCGTTGGGGACGTTGTCATTGTCGCAATCGTTGCGGTTCTCACAGGAGTCTGGGATGAGATTTTCGTTGCAGTCCGCCGACAGGCCGCACCCCGGCACGTCGCAAGGTGGAGCACAGGTCAAGTCACAGGCGTCGTAGATCCCATTGCCGTTGCAGTCAAAGTACTCATAAAGCCCGATGTCGATGATCGGTGCGGGGCCGACGCCTTTGTCCACCGTGGTCGGATCGTCGTAAAACCGTGGGCTGCCGCCGGCGTCCTCAAGCCAGCCGGCCGCGGCGCGATTGTCTCCCGCGTCGATGCACGGCGAGCCGGCGCTCAATCCAAAGGAGCCAGTCTGCGGATCAGTGAACAGCGGATCCGCGTTGACATTGCCCACCCCGGCGAATCCGCCCTCGACGTCGCTGTAGCTCACCGTCGGGAGGCTGCTGACGTTGGTCATCTCATTCGGGGCGTTGTCCCAGAGGATCGAGTTGATTATTACGGGATAGCTTCCGTCATTGTACATGGCGCCGCCGTCGACGGTGGCGGTGTTGGCACTCAGAACGCAGCTCCTTAGCTCCGGTCGGCTGTCGCCCTGGTTGAACATCACCCCGCCTCGTGCGTCTCCGACGTTCCAGTACATACGAACTTGCAACAGCTCCGGAATGCTGCCGATTTGGTTTGCCATCGCTCCACCGTGGAGTGCAGCATTCTCCTGAAAAGTGCTTACATAGACAAACGGATTACTGGCGACGTTGAACATCCCCCCGCCCGCGGCACTTGCTATGTTATGTGCAAATTCTACATTAATCACGTTCGGGGAACTGGAGACATTCGCCATCCCGCCTCCGTTGGCGGCGTAATTGACGTCAATGAAAGAGTTCGCAAAGGTGGCGTTACCGCCGTTGGCGTTGTACACGCCGCCACCGCTCCCATCACATCGATTCCAGGTAACCCAGGAACTGTGTATGCGCGGGCTGCCTCCGTCGTTGTAAATACCTCCACCGGAACTGTTCGCCCCGGAACCGTTGGCATTACCATGAATGACCACGAACCCGTCCAGAATCGCCGCGTCGTCCACCAGGCTGCCGGTGACCACGTGATACGCATTCTCCGCGCGCGATGGATCGTCGTGACCGCCGGAGTCATTGTCGTTCAGGTCGCCGCTGAGACTGGTCACGTTCAGGTTGAGATCCCGCTGTTCGATGCTCGTTTCGGTTCCGTTGAATCCCCCGAAGAGCGCTACCCCGCTTTTCAGTTGGAACGTGGCCGTCCGATCCCCCAGGGTGAGGCCCGTGCCGCGATCAGGTCGATACATCCCCGCCGCGACCCAGATTTCCGATCCCGGCAGGGCCGCCGCCACCCCGTCCTGTAGACTTTGGTAGGCGTCCGCCCAACTTGATCCGTTGTTGGCGCCGGTGGCGTCGGCGTCGACAAACCGCCGTCCCGCGTAAATCGCCTGGCCCTCGGGAGCGCTCAGCGCGCGATCGAATATCTGAACCTCATCGATCAAGCCGTCGAAGTTCTCCGAACCGACCGAGTTGGCGCCAATCGCTGTTGGAATGAGTCTCGACGAAACGGGCTGGCCCATCGCGATAGTGTCGACCGCGACGGCGTCAACGTACAACACGGCAGACGTGTTGGTGTAGGTGATGGCATAATGATGCCATCCGGTGTCGACGGCAGGGCCCGTCACCCACATTGCGAGGCCCAAGCCTGGAGCGAAGTATGCCCGCGGCACCGCGTCCTCGAGGCGAAGGATATACGCCAAACAATCGTTGCTTCCGTTCCAGCATGAAACATCGTACCTGCTCACGATCGTCCGAGTACCGGTCACAACGTCCGCCTTGGCCCATGCCGAGACCGAGAAGTTGGTGACGAACTGGAGCGGTGGCGACGATGGAACGGTGATATAATCATCGACGCCGTCGAAGCTGAACGCCTGGCCGTAGTAACCGGGCGCGAGCGTCGCCCCATTGACCATCGTTCCGTTGTGCCCGTTCTGAATGTCAACGGCGACCGGCGCGGACGAGGCGTCCGCGTCCCACCATGCGATCAGCCCGGCTGGCGACGGCGCACCGACGACGATGGTTGCCGCATGGAACGCGGAGATGGGGATATCCGTGCTGGTCTCATCTAGCGCGTACGTATTCGCCGGATTCGTGTCAGGGCCGACGATGAATACGCCTGACGCGTCGCTCGACGCGACGAGTTTGAGTGTACACGTGTACCTCATGCCGCCGGGATCAAGCGGACCATTTGCGCTATCTACGAGAGTAAACCACCGATAAACTGGCGTACTCGTGTCTACCCCCATAAAGATGGAGTAACCGAAATGTACGAAATCTGAACGGCCCGTTGTGATGAACGCTCCCGCCGTGGCATCGGGAACCACAAGAGGGCTGAGTGAGCCGGCCGTTCCACTTGTGTAGCCGGCCGGATCTCCGTAAATTTGCAGCCCCCTCAGTTTCACCGCACCCCAGTTGTGGACATAGTATTCGAGCGTGATCGTGGAGTTCGGTTCCACCCAGATGGTGTCGCCGAGAACCGTGTAGCTGCCCGTCGCGCTTATCGGGCGAAGCGAGAGCTCCGCGGCCTCGGCGACGGGCGCGATGGCCGCCGGCAACAAGCCCGCGAACAACCCCGCGATGATCGAGCGTGTGATTCCCCAGGAAGCAGGGCGGAAAGTTGGCGACATGTCGAATCCTCCGGTTGAACAGGCGGCCTACACAGGCGACCGTCTTACCCCTCTAAGCGAAAAGTAAGTCCGCGTATCACGCCAAAAAAGAAGAAGGATGCGTCGGCACGGCGAGGACCGAACCGGCTGCCCCCCGGTCGAAGAAGCCAGAGAGCTAGCCCGGAGCATCGCGACGCGCGAATTGAAGTACGAGTCGAAGTACCGAGGTTCAAGTTCAATCCCCCCCCTCGGCCCGTGCAACGGTGTCTGCTGTGGAGGAGCATCGCCGCCCAATAGCATGTGACTTCCGGCGATGTTGTTCCCTTGGGAGGTAGTACGCCGCACGGCTTCTCGAAATCGGCATACCACTCGGGCGGCTCTCCGCGCGGGCGACCTTAAGCGGAGGCGGCGATCGCTTCGGCAAGCGGACGGGGACATTCCACGGGCATGACGAAGTACCGCGGCGACGGGCACCAAGAGACGGAACGTATGACTCCGTGTGCACCCGCGAGAAAGGAGAGACTGTGTGTCCTGGGCGATTCCGCTTGGCTACCCCGCAGCGCTTACAAAGCGGTTTCCGAACTCCCGGGCCAGGTGACGCGGGCGGTTGCCAGCGGAACAAAAAACAGACGCCGGGGAACCACAAGGGGTTCCGCCGGCGCCTGAACTCTTCTTGAACTCGACGCGCGATCGCGTGGGCAACCTAATCCGCGCGGTCGATTTCGTTCATCGGGCGAGTTCCTCGTCGATCAGAACCTTGAAGGCTTCGAACGGCTGAGCGCCGGAAACAAAGCGCCCATTGACGAAGAAAGCCGGCGTTCCCGTGACGCCTACCTGTTGACCTTCGCTGGCATCCTTCTGAATGTCCGCCTTGAACTTTCCGGAGCCATAGCAGGTGGCGAAGGCCTCCGCGTTGAGGCTCAGTTCGCCGGCGTATTTCTTGAAATCGTCGTCGGTCAGAGCGGATTGATTAGCGAAAATCTTGTCATGGTACTCCCAGAACTTTCCCTGTTCGTGGGCGCACTGCGCGGCCTCTGCCGCCGGTCCCGCGCGGGAGTGCATCGGAAGGGCCATGTCCCGCCAGACGATGCGAACCTTGTCACCGTAGGCGTCTTGAACCTGCTTGAGGGTCGGACCGACCCGGGAGCAGAACGGTCACTGAAAGTCGGAGTACTCGACGATGGTCACTTTGGCGCCGGCCGGTCCCTTGGTCGGGTCGTTGGGCGCGATCGCCACTTCGACGCGGGGCACGTCGAGCATGACCTTGACCTCGGTTTTGGCCTTAAGCTCGTTGAGGATGGCCGTCTTGGCCTCGCCTTCCCGCTGCGCGACGATCGACGATCGGATCTGCGGCGAGACCTGTTCCAGCGTTCGATTGCCCATGCGGGCCTTGTTGGCGTTGAAGTACGTCTCCACGTCGGCGTCGGTCACGGGCTTGTTCTTTTCGGCAACCTTGTCGGCGAGGAGCTTGTCCACGGTGACGCCCTTGGCTTTGGCGTCCGTACCGAGAAGGCGCTCCAACACGAGCTGGTCCAGAGCGGCCTTTCGCGCGTCATACAACGACTGGGCCAACTTCATGTTGGTCTTCAGGGCCTTGGCATCCAGCTCCTGAAGGGTGACGGGTTCCCCGCCAATGGTGGCGGCTACGCCCGCCTTGTCCTTGGGTGCCTCGGGCTTCGCCTGCCCCAAGGCCGTCGCGGCGCAAAGCAGAAGGCATGACCCTGCTCCGCACCGCGAGATCAGATTGTTTTTCGACATCCGCCACACTCCTTTCAGTTCGAACCAGCCGGGAGTTTAGCAAGGCCGGGGCAAAGTTCAAACGGTCCCGCGCGACATCGGGTTTGGTGGGTGTAGTTCAGAATCGTGGCGACTGCGTCGGTGCCCCATCCATCGCCCGCGATGGGTGGGGGGCGGATCGGTCGGCGAATTCGACAGTCATTCCGACGGGAATTGTCTCCCTGTTGCTTGCGGAAAGGATGGGGCACCGGGCGCCGAGCGGGCCGCTCCCCGTGACGGTCGCGGTACGGAATACCGGATCAGCGATCAGAAGAATGAGCCTGGTCGTGGTACTCACGCGGCGTCATGGGTCAAGAATCAGCGCGTCTCCGGCTGGCTGAGCGCTCGGCGGAGCTGGTTGACGGCGGCCCGGAAGTCTTTGGGCATGGGTGCGACGTAGGTCGCGAGTCCCGTTCCGGACGGATGTTGGAAGGCGAGGCTGGCGGCGTGGAGGCTCAGCCGGCGCAGGAGCGGGCGTTCGTCGTGGCGGCGATCGGGTCGATACCCCGGCTTGTACCTGGACAGGAACAATGGCCCGCCGCCGTAGAGCGGATCGACGGCCAATGGATGCCCGAGGTTGGCCATGTGGACGCGGATTTGGTGGAGTCGGCCGGTGGCTGGGGTGCACTCGATCAACGTGTGCGCGGCCAGCCGTTCGACGACCCGGTAGCGGGTAAGGGATTTCTTGCCCTGTTTCGGGTCGACGACGACACGGCCCTTTTCGCGGTTGATGAGCAACCGGGCGTCGGATTGGCCGTCGGCGGTCACGAACCCCTGGACCAAGGCAAGGTAGAGTTTTTCCACGGTGCGGTTTTTCCATTGCTCCGAGAGGAGCCGCTGGGCCTCTTCGGTTCTGGCGTACACGATGACGCCGGTGGCGCCGCGGTCGAGGCGGTGGACCACGCGGACGGGGCCGAGGTCTGATCCGATCCCGGCCGCGTACAGCAGATCCGGCAGGAAGGGGGCGTCGCCCCGTCCGGGGATCGAGAGGACTCCGGCGGGCTTGTTGGCGACGACGATCCACGGGTCGGCGTGAAGCACGAGATCGTCGGGAGGTCGGGGGCGCGGACACATCGTGGGGATCATACGGCGTGGAGCGTTCGACGTCAGGGCGAGTGGGATTCGCGTTCGATTTCTGCGATTTCGCGGCGTATTTTGGAGAGCGCGGAGCGGACGCTGGCGACGAACCGATCGACGTGCCGTGCGGCTTCCGGCGCCGGATCTTCGGCCTCGGCGAGCAGGTCGGTTAGTTCGAGAATCACTCCCGCGAACCACTCGGCGTCATGTCCGCTGAGGTCGCGGAGCACGCGGTTGTAGGCGACGTCCATCCGACGAAATTCGTCGGCGTCGTGGGGGAGCGTTCTCGCGGCGTCATGGAACCGGTGCACCGCTTCGGCGAGCTTCTTGATCTCGACGGCGAGCGCCCTTTCCCGATCGACGAGGCGTCTTGCGGCCTGCCGGTGTTCGAATTCGGCGCCGGCGGCGACGATGCGTTCGCGAAGCTCCTCGAATTTCCCGTCGGTGAGGATGCGGGGGTATTTGACGTGCACGGCGGCCAGCCGGCGAAGCCCGTGTTCCAGTAGTGTTTCGTCTCCGATGACCGCGGCCGCCAGCGCTGCCTCTTGCGCCTCGTCGATCTCCGACTCCACGCGGAGCTTATGTTCGGTCAACTCGGCGACCTGGCGCGCCAGTGCGGTCAGTTGCTCCGGCGTGATACCGTGCGAGGCTTCCTCGCGGAGCTTATGAATTCGGGCGAGGGTCGCGACGGCCTGATGTTCGTCGAAGTTTTTGAGATGCAAGCGCAGCTCATCGGTGAGTCGCTGGATGGTCAAGAGCGCTGGATCGGCTGAAACCGGCGGTGGCGCCGCAGCGCCGACACGGAGCGGCGCCGGGTCAGGGGGGCGCATCTGGGCGTTTAGCTCGGCCTCCCGTTCCCCCTGTTCGTGGGTGAGTTCGGCGTCGCGCTCCTGGACCCAACTTTCGATCATCGCGGTGACGGTCGGATCGGCGCGGACGTCGGCGTCGCCGAGCGCACGGGCGGCGACGAGGTGCAACGCGGCGGTGGTCGGCGATTCGCGAAGAATACGCGAGCGCCACATCTCGATCAGGGCATCGCGATGCTTGACGCTCATCGGGCGTCATCCCACGGGGAGCCGGGAGGCATGGCGGCAGGGCTGGGTTTACCTTCTGTGCGGCTGACAACCGCCCAATGCCCCCGCGGACCCCATGCAATGGTATGCCCTCCGGGGGGCAGGGTCGAGCGACGCCGGTTCTGGAGGCGCGTGGAGTGCTTGGGGGTCCGCGGACTGGCGCCTGCGGCGCTGAACGTCACCTGGTGCTGTCATCCTATCGTATCAGGAGTTCGTAGGGCATCATGGCGACGACGCCCTCCTCACGGATCAGCTCCAGGCATTGCAAGGCACGGAGGACGGCCTTTGCCCGAAGCGGGTCGACCAGAGTGAGCGGCTCGAGCAGGGTGCGGATTTCGGGAAGCGCGAGAATCGACGACGGTTTTTGGACTAAGCTCCATGCGTAATCGTCCTCGGCGCCGCCGCCGAAGAGGTCGAACAGGCTCGGCGGTTCGGGGATGACGCGAATCTCGTATTCGCCCAGGGCTGCACGTTCGGCGGCGAACTTGATGGCCTCTTCGAGACCTCCGATTCGATCGACCAATCCGAGCTGGAGGGCCTGTTCACCGGTGAACACCCGGCCTCCCGCGATCTCCTCAATCGGTTTGGTCAGGCGTTTTCCACGGGCATTCACGACATGCTGCTTGAAGACCTTATAGGTTTCGCCCATGGTTGCGCGCAGCTTGGCCCGCTCTTTGTCGCTGAAGGCGGCGGCGCTGCTCATCATCGCGGCCATTTCGCCGCGCTGCTCCGCGTGCCAGTGAATGTTGAGTTTGTCCCACATGGCCGTGGTGACGAGCTTCCCGCCCAGGACTCCGATGGACGCGGTGATGGTGGCGCTGTCGGCAAAAATGGTTTCGGCGCCGCAGGCGACGTAGTAACCGCCGCTGCCGGCGACGTTGCCCATGGAGACGATCAGCGGCTTTTCCTTGGCGACGCGTTTCGTCGCGTCGAGGATGATCTCCGAGGCTAAGGCTGACCCGCCGGGCGAATCGACGCGGAGCACGACGGCCTTCACTGACTCCTCGCCGGCGGCCTTGTCCAGCGCCTTGCGAATCGTGGTGCTGAAGGCGCCCTCCGATCCGCCGAAGGGGCTGGGCTGGGCCGATCCGGTCTGAATGGATCCGTCGACGTAGACGACGGCCACGCTGGGCTGGGTGTACTCTTTCGGCGAGGGGTTCAGGAGCTGCATCAGGAAGCTGAACAGAGCGAAGGGATCGGACGGGGGATGGAGCGATTGCTCCTCACCGTAGTCGGTGACGACTTCGACGTCCTCGCCGTGGCGTTTCTCCAGTTCGGCGAGGAAGTCCTGGCGGTGCTGCACGGAATCGATCAAACCGGCGGCGAGGGCCTCTTCGGCGGTGTACGGTCCGGAATCGATCAGCTTCTTGACCTTCTCGGTGGGCATACTTCGCCCGTCGCCGATCCGCCGGACGAGCGCGTCGTAGATGCCGTCGAGCAGCCATTTGAGCATTTTCTTCTGCGCCTCGGATGGCTCGCGATTGGTCAGGATTTCCACCGCGGTCTTGTAGTCCTCGAAGTGCTCGAAGTCCGGTTGGACTCCGACCTTGTCGAGCATGCCGCGCAGGTAGGGGGTCTCCCCGTACAGCCCCATCAACCATACTTCGCCCGTCGGCACGAGGCTGATGTGCGAGGCGCCGGTGGCCAGCGCGTAGGTCATCGTGGTGAGCGCGTCCGCGTGAATGTAAACGGGCTTATCGACGGCCGAAAAGGCGCGCAAGGCGCGATGGACCTCCTCGATCTGTCCCAGGCCCATTTGCGCCTCCTGGAGATCGACGACGACGGCGACGACGTCGTCGTCGGCCCGTGCCTCCTTAAGCCGCTCCAGCAGTCCCTTGAGCGACAGCGGCGGCTCGCCGCCGAAGAGCGGGGGTAGCGTGATTGGCGTTTCGGTGAGTTCGCCGGCGATATGAAAATGAGCGATCTGCTTCGCGGGAACAGGTTCCTGAAAAGCATCCCGCCCCTTCTTGAACCATTCCGCGATCTGGGCAAGCCCCGTGGCGGGACCGACCATAACCCCGACGAGCAACATAGCGATAGTGGGTCGACGAAAACTCATTCGAGTTACTCCTACGCGGTGCGGTCCAGCGGGAAACGCCCGACGCGCGTGCCGCAACACCGGGTGCGCGATTCATCGGATGCGTCTTCGCCGCGGACGAGGCGATATTTCCGAAGCGTAGCGGGCTTTGGAGATTCCTCAAGCCAACGCGGGTGCCTATGGTACAACTCCTTACATGATTGCGAGGATGGCAGCGCCTCAGGCGGATACGCCGCTTTCTCCGGGTGAACGCGGGTTCGGCGCGGCGGCTGGAGTTTTGCGATCTCGTCCGTGGAGCACCACCAGCGCTGCGAACAGGTACGCTACCCCGACGAGTTGCATCCATTCGATCGGATGGGCGTAGGTCGCGCCGCCCACTCGGAGCAACACCAAGGCCACGACGAGGCATCGCAATCCGAGCAGGCGATCGAGGGGCGAAGCTCTGGGGCCCCAAAGTAGGATCCATAGGACGGCCAGCAGGATCGCCTCTCGTGCCAATGGGAACACGGCGATGCCCAGTCCGGTCGCGCGGAGCGGTTCGGTGAGCATCCGCCAGGTCCAGTTGATCCTTGGTCCCGAGGCGGTTGTCGTCACCAGCGTGGTGCGCCCCGGGCCCATCGCGTCACCGAACTCGGTTCGCACCCACAGGTGCGAAAAATCGGTGACCAACTCGGCGTGCAAGCCGAGTTTCCTCATCAGCGACGCGGCGACGATCGCCCGCCCGTCGCAGTCCTCGCGCCCCGCCTGAAGGGCTTCCGACACGGTCGGCCAATAGTCCGCGAGTCCCCAGGTGTCCCAGTCCCAGGCGTACTGAACCCGTTGAAGGACCAACTGTTCGATGCGACGGATTTTGTCTTTCGGCGGGATGTCCTGGCCGAGCGTGGGAGCAAGTTGGTCGGCAAGCGGCGTCAGCTCCGGTGCATCGGGGTCGATCAGCCGTTGAGGGTTCCGGAGGTGACTCAGGTGGCGTAGGAGCGCGCGCGGGTAAGGGAAGCAGACGGCGAGCAGGGTGCACAAAAAAATGCACCACTTCAGCGGCAACCTGGTGTACCATGCGAGCAGATTCAAGCGATGAATGAGTCGCATGAGGGGATCCTCGCCCGTATGGTATCGGCTCGGACTGGTGTGGCCCGATGATGATTCCGTCGGGCGGTTGAGCAGGCGAGACGTCATGACCTTGCTGGTTGCATCGGTTTTCGTCCACGACGTCGGCGACCTGGAGGTGGCCGCTTCGAAGGCGCTCGTCGCCGGAGCGGACGCGGTGGAACTTCGCCTGGATGATTTCGAGGGCGAGGCGGCCCAGATCGCGCGGTTTCTGTCGAACCAATCGGCCAAGACTTGGATCGTGACCTGCCGCTGTGCGGCGGAGGGAGGTCATTTCACCGGCGACACCATGGAGCGCGTGTCGCGCCTGCTCGCGGCGGCGCGCGGGACCGGAGCGTTCGTGGACTTCGAACTCGCCGACTGGGAACGATCGAGCAACATTCGACAGAAAGTCACCTTCGCCGCAACTCCCCCCGACGGCGGCAACCCGCGGCTGATTCTCTCGTCCCATCGGTTCGACGGTCCGCCCGGGAACCTTGGCGGGCTGATTAATCGTGTTTTCGGGCCGGCGGGCACCCACCCCCGGCTCGCCCATGCGGCGATCGCCAAGGTCGCCTACCGCGCTGAGCATATCGTGGACAGTTTTGCGGCGCTCGACGCGATGCACGAGCATGGCCGGCGCGTTGCCGCGATGGCGATGGGGGATGCCGGACTTTGGACGCGGATCCTGGCCCGAAAGTTCCATGCGTTCGCCACGTATTCGTCGATGGAGGGCGTTGTGCCGACGGCGCCGGGGCAGTTGTCGATCCGAGAAATGATCGACGACTTCCGCTGGAACGCCATCGACGGCGAAACGCGAGTGTTCGGCGTCCTGGCGGATCCCGTCGGTCATTCTCTAAGCCCATCGCTGATAAACCGCTGGTTCGGGGAGCACGGCGTTAACGGCGTCTTCGTTCCGCTGCGCGTGGCTCGCGACGGGGCTGGGTTGTCGGGTTTTCTCGATGGCTGCGCCGCCCGGCCGTGGCTTGATCTGGGCGGCTTCAGCGTCACCGTTCCGCACAAGGCGAGTGCACGGCAATGGTTGGGTGAGCGCGTCGATCCGCTTGCTCGTCGGATCGGCGCGGTCAACACGATCTGTTTTCGCGACGGCGAGGCCACGGGGTTCAACACGGACTGCTACGCGGCCGTTTCGTCGCTGGTGGACGCGCTGGGGGCTTCACGGGCGGAATTGGCCGGGGTATCGATCGACATCCTTGGAGGGGGGGGAGCGACCCGCGCCGTGGCGACCGGATTGCATGAGCTTGGCGCGCGGCTGACGGTGTTTGCCCGCTCGGCAGAGCCTATCGCCGATTGGTGCGCGAGCCTGGGGTGCGAGCTGCGACCGTGGAGCGATCGGGTCAGGCGGAAGGGCGAGGTGGTCATCAACTGCACGCCGATGGGCATGTGGCCGGAGGTCGATTCATCTCCGCTTCCCGCGGCGAGCCTGAGCGGATGCCGATTGGTCTTCGATCTCATCTACCGTCCGCTTCAAACCGCGCTGCTCCGCGAGGCCGAGGCGGCGGGCTGTCGGGCCGTGAACGGGCTGTACATGTTCGTGCGCCAGGCGGCCGCTCAATTCGAGTTGTGGACCGGGCGACGTCCCGACGCGGCGTCGGCGAGGTCATTCCTCGAGCAACGGCTTTCCGCCGCCGCCGGTGGTTCCGCGGCACGTGGCGGAAAGCGGTGCATCGCACTCATCGGCTATCGCGGGAGCGGAAAGACGACGGTCGGCCGAGAGCTTGCGCGGCTGCTGGGCGGCTCCTTCGTCGACACGGACGACCTGATCGTTCGAGGTGAGGGGCAAACAATTGCACAACTTTTCGCGGAGAAGGGAGAGGCCGCCTTTCGCGCCATCGAGTCGGCGGTGATTGTAGACGTCCTGCGAGATCCGCCGGCGGTGCTGGCGGTGGGAGGGGGAGCAGTGACGGTGGACGCCAATGTAGTCGGGCTGCGGAAAGCGGCGACGGTGGTCTGGTTGACGGCCTGCCCCGAGATTCTCGCCAGACGTATCCAGGCGGATCCGGGCAGTGACGCATCGCGCCCGCCATTGACCGGGAAATCGAGCGTGGATGAGATTCGAACGGTGCTCACCGCGCGGGAGGCGATGTACCACAGTGCGGCACACTTGCAGATCGACGCCTCCGGAGACGATCCCGTTGCGGTTGCGCGCCAGATCGCGGGGCGGGCGCCCTCCGCGGCGCGGAGCGGGTAGTCGCGGTCAGGCACGCTCCGCACGACGGCGAATCGACGTACCCATCGCGGTCAACGGGAACAGAAGCAACAGGGCCTCCGCGCCGAACGTTCCGCAGACAACGTCGCCGAGCAGTCGACCGGCGGGGTGATCGACGTCGTCGCGGGGTGGATTCGCATTGCGCACGGCTTTGTTGACGGCACGCTGCACGGACTGCCCGTCCACACCCGGAAGGCTCAATTCGATGAAGTCGGCGAGTTCACTGAAGGGGCGACCGAGCACGGCGGCCATGCCGGAACCTTCGGAGACGTCGGTCAATCGCGCCTCTAACTCGGCCACCAGCGTCACGGGTTCGTCGGCGCGGACCTCATAGGAATAGCGTTGTTCCTGCGGTGGAATGATGAGGATGAGCAGCGAGCCGGAGTCTTCCAAGGGTTGGAGAACGGAAAGAGAAGGCTCAATGACGCCGAGTTGACGAAGGCGCTCGACGTCGGCGACCTCGGTCGAAAGCGTTCCTTCGACGACCGGAGCGAGGCCGAGGGCACCTTGAGCCAGGCGGACACGGCTTTCGTAGAGTGCGTCCGGGTCGTCGGCGCGGGACACGCGCAGGGACAATTCCACCACGGGATCGGCCGCGGATTCGGAAGCCGGCTTGGCAGACCAGAAGACGACCGCACCGCTGAGAAAAATCGTGCTGCGGATCTCCTGCGTGCCGTCGCCGCGGAACTCGATGCCGTCGGTTGGGGCATTGAAAACAACCAGCCGCCGTTCAGTGACCGTGGATGTCACCAAATAGGAAACGTCGGCGGCGTTTGAGGAGCACGCGGACTCCACGGCAAGCTCCTCCGGGTTGGGCTGATCCAGCCGTGTCGGATCGAAGAAGTCTCCCCGACTTCGACCCGCTCCGAGGAGGCTGCCGCCTAGATCAGTGGATCGAATCTCCGCCAGCGCCCGCAGCGGCAGGCTGGTCGCCAGTTCGTTGTAATCAGCCGAGTCCTCGTTGAACGAAGCCGGCTGACCGGCGAGCAATTCCTGCACGCTGGCCGTAACGCGAGCCTCGGCGCCGACCACGGTGGCGCGAGCCGCGACCGGAGGAGGAACCAGGCAGATCCACGCGGTCAGGCCCGCCACGGCACATCGCCGCGAGGAGGCGGGGAATGCCCTGCGTAGGAGAGCAAAATCCGTGATGGTGCAGCGTCGCGGTTTATCCGCGGCGCTTCCCTGAAAGCGCCGCCCGCGAAGGGCGACGCTGCGCAAAAGGCGAGAACGCTCCAGTGACCATCGACCCATGCCGTGGAACATGCGCGGTATCCTTGGGGGAGATGCGTCTCATTATATCAAGCCCCGACTTCGAGGTCGAGGCGGTGGGGCGGGTCGGCTGCGAATGACATACCCCGCGGAGCGGAAAACCACTCCGGTCCCATGATTCGGCGGACCGATCCGGGTGACGCGGCCGCAGCGACTTCCGCGCGGAGATCGGCAATCGAGCGGTGGAGAAGGGGATGAACAAATTCGGCGGCCAGTTCGGCGAGTGGTTCAAGCACGAAGAGTCGCTCGTGCAGGCGCGGGTGGGGGACCGACAGTTCATTTTCACGGAGGGATTGGTCGCCGAACAACAACAGGTCGATGTCCATGGTCCTCGGCTCCCAGCGGATGCGGCGCCAGCGTCCGAGCCGCGTCTCGATCTCGTGCAACGCCGCGAGGAGTTCTCGCGCCGACAGCCACGTACGAAGCGTGATGACGGTGTTCAGATAGGGAGTCTGCCCGGTCGGTCCGCCCACGGGGGCGGTTTCATACATGGACGCCACGCCGGCGGGGACGTCCAATTCGACGTGGGGAAGGGTAGCCATGGCGCGGACCGCGGCCTGCATCGCCGCCCATCGATCACCCAGGTTGGCGCCCAGGCTCAGGTAGGCATGGTGCCCACGCTCGCTGTTTAAAGTGCCAAGCATCGGCACTTCCGATCCGTCGTTCACCACGCAATCCTCGACAGCTTTGCGATCGCCTCGCGCGTTCGGTGTTCATCGACGGTGAGCGCGAAGCGAATGTAGCCTTCGCCAAAGGGTCCGAATCCAGCGCCCGGGATGGCCACCACGTCGGCCTCATCGAGGATGCGTCCGACGACGGTCATGGAGGGAATTGACTTCGGGCATTTCGCCCAGACGTAGAAGGTCGCCCGGGGCGAGGCCACCGACCAGCCGGCCTGGCGCAGTCCGCCGACGAGAATGTCGCGGCGGCGACGGTACGACTCGATCTGCGAGGTGATCTCCGGTCGATCGTATCCGCGCAGCGCGACCGCGGCGGTCTGCTGGACTGCCCCAAATACGCCGGAATCGACGTTGGCCTTCACCTTGGCCAGCGACGCCAGCGCGGCGGCGTTTCCGACAGCGAAGCCGACGCGCCACCCGGTCATGTTGAAAGTTTTCGACAGAGAGTGCAGCTCGATGGCGACGTCTCTTGCGGCAGGGACTTGCAGGATGCTCGGCGGCGGGTCGTCGCGGTCGAAGTACACCTCGCTGTAGGCCGCATCCTGGGCGATCAGGAGTTCATGCCTGCGGGCGAAAGCGACGGCGCGCTCGAAAAACTCCAGATCGGTGCAGGCGGAGGTCGGGTTGTTGGGGTAGTTGAGGTACAGCAGCCTGGCTTGCCTTCGAACGTCGGCGGGGACGGCCTCGAGATCGGGCAGCCATCCGCGATCCTCCGCGAGTGCCATCGTATGGCAGCGACCAGCGGCGAAAATGGTCCCGCTGGCGTATACCGGATAGCCGGGTTCGGGAATCAACACCACCTCGCCGGGATTCACCACCGCCGTCGGGAGATGCCCGATGCCCTCCTTGGACCCCAGAAGGGCGATGACCTCCGCCTTCGGGTCCAGCTCCACGTGAAACCGCGCGGCGCAGAAGTCAGCCGCCGCGGTGCGAAAGTCGATCGACCCGGCGCCCAGGGCGTAGCGGTGGTTGACGGGGCGGCGGATGGCCTCGGCCATCGCGTCGACAATGAATGCGGGTGTTGGCTGGTCCGGGTCGCCCACGCCGAAGTCGATCACGTTGCGGCCGGCCTGGATCGCCTGGCGCTTGCGGCGGTCGATTTCGACGAACAGATACGGTGGAAGCTGCTGCAGTCGCTCAGCCTGCCACATGGAGGGTTCCTCGCTCCCCGCGGTTTCGCCATCCGGACGCGTCACGCAAAGCGCATCAGGGGCAGTTCTGCGGGCCGGGGAAAGGATAGGCGAAGCCCTTGAGGGCGTCGACGGCGTTGGCGACGTCCAGCACGCTGACGTTTGCTTGCGGGTTGGGCAGGTCCGCCTGGAGCTGGGTCTGAGGTTTGGACAGCGTCCCCGTTGCGAGGTCTTTGACCTTATCGACCATCGCCGCGAGGTCGAGGACGTTGAGCTGCGGGTCGTTGTCCACATTGCCCCAGGTGGTTGTTCGGACGGTCAGTTCGGTGGAGACAAACAAGCAAGTGCTTTCGTTTCCGGCGCACGACGCGGCCAGTTGGGTGACGGCGTACTCAGAGCTGGGGACGATTTCACGACCGACAACGTGCAGCGTTCGTCCGGCCAACTCACCGGCCCAGTCGCGATACTCCGGCGTGCAGCCGAGTTGGGCGCAACGGAAGGAGGTCAACAAGACGGCCGAATCAGGGCAGACTCCGTCCCCCAGCATGTTGACGAAACGCACCTGTTCTTCGAACGGAGTGAAATCGGGAATGGTTCCCAGCGTCGGCGCGACGCTCGGATGGTATAACGACGCCAGCCGCACCTGAAGCGCGGTATCCGGGCCGGCGCCGAGCGTCGGGAGTGCGAAGGAAAGGAAGCGGTTCTTGTCCGCGTCACCCGGCAGCGGCGCGGGCGGCGGACCGGGGGGCGCCGTTTGCGGTCCGACGGTGACGCCGCTTAAGGCGGCGGGCGCGCCCGGCTCGAACAATCCGAGGGTGAGGGTCGCACCGAGCGGTTGTCCCGATGGACCTAACGGGCCGTCGGCCGGCGGGACGTTGGCGTCGAAGCGGAAGTTGTACAGCGTTCCCCAGCGCACCGGGTTGTTGACCGTGGTCCATTTCAAACACCAGGCTGCCGCTCCAAGACAATCGGACGTCGATCCCGAGGACCACGCGACGTTGTCGTAGGACTCGTCGTGCGAGTCCGGCGCGTGGAATCGAACGTTGGTCACGGTGGTGGCCGAGTCGATCGGCACGACGAAGGCGCCGACCTTGCGGTGCATGTCGATGTTGAGCAGCGCGTACTCATAATGCCACGTTCCGCCGCCGAGGTTCGTC
Source organism: Planctomycetota bacterium (assembly GCA_038043285.1). GTDB lineage: Bacteria > Planctomycetota > Phycisphaerae > UBA1845 > UBA1845 > JBBTCJ01. The sequence goes on from JBBTCJ010000182.1 coordinate 16,467, forward strand.
GCTTTGGCCGACAGGATGCCGCGTCCGTCGGGCGATGCGTTTTCGACGACGGGGATTTCCTGGGCCAACAGGGTCTGGGCCGCGCCGGTCCAGGTGTCGATGGCGAAGCCGATGTTCGGCGGCGTCGATGCCCCACTCATGCCGAACGACCACACGCCTCCCCCGGACGGACCGGACACCGGCACCGCCTTCCACGACGCGCTGTTCATCACGTTGACGTCATCAAGGTGGACGTAGTAGGCCTCCGCGAAGAACAGCGCACCAGGAAAATTGATCGACGACAAGTCGTTGTCGCGGACTTGGAGGCGATGTTGAATGCCGTTGTGGCTGTGGCCGGACGAGATGTGCGATCCGGCGTATGTCCATTGCCCGGTCCAGGGATTGACTTCCTGTCGCGGACCCAGGCCGCTTTGCATCGCGTTCAGCGACGCGTCGTAGGTGTCGGTGCAACCCTGGCCCAGCCAGTTGCCGACGCCGTGCCCGGGTTCATAATGGCAAGTCCCGCCGCATTGCGTGTCGGCAAGAGCAAAAAAACCGTGCTTGATCCACGATTGGCCGATCTGCTCCAGGCGATCGTTGTGAAGACGATACAGGTTGGAAACGATGTAGGGGTGCTCCTCGTCCGGCGCCGCCCACCAACGCAGGTCGAGGTTGCCCACGTTCCACGAAGTCGTGGCGATCGCCAGTCCGACGACGCTGCCGAGCCGTCCGTATTGGCCCAATCCGTACAACTGGCAGAAGGTCACGTCCGGCCCGACCGCCGTGACCGACGCGGTCGATGATTGTAGATCATTGATCGGGATCTCGACCGCCCGCTCCCGGAGCGCATCGCCGCCGACCCGCGCCACGGCGTTCCGAACTGCCGACGCCTCCTCCGCCGGGGCCTCGAGCGGACCTGCGGCCAAGACGCCTGCGAACGAAAATAGAAACCAGTTTGCCGATGGACGCGGCATGCACTCTCTCCTTGGGCGCGACCAGAAGAACGTCGCGTCCCTCGTGCGATCGACGCGCCGGCGCGGAGCATTCTCAGCCGCGCGGGGTGCTCGGCGCATGGACCGGTAACGGATATCGAATCCCCAACCCCCGTGGATGGCGAGTGTCAGGATAACAAAAAGGGTCGGGCCGCGTCAACGGCACCGCCCAGGCGCACAGCGAGTTTTGCCTGTCGGCCGCTCAATGCGTCGGTGCCCCATCCTTTGCGTAGCGAAGGGTGGGGACGGATTCCCTGGAATCGGTCATTCCGAGAATGGTAAATCACTCTGCGTCTCCACTTGGATCGTCTGGAAGTACCGCTACCCGGGGCATCGCGCGGGTTGATCGAGACTTATCGGGGCATCGGGGCGCTGAAAGTTCGGTTGCATCCTGCTTTACTCTGCCGCGCCGGGGGGATACGATTTTGCGTCCGATCGCGGGCGCGGACTTCTCGGAGACGATTGTGGGCTCGCGGTCGCACGGTCGTTGCATCGCGCCTTGTGGGGGGCTTCCGATCGGGCCGATGCGCCGACTTCGATGGGGGACATGGGGCGGGGGGCGCACTTCCCTGCGGGACGAAAAGCGTTGTTGCTACAGTGAACCGACGCCGCGAAATGTGCGGCGTGGGTGGGGACCGCTCCCTTACGGTCGCGGCTCTGATCAGAAGCGGCTGGCCGTTTGAGCAGAGCCGCGAGCGTGAGCGAGCGGAGACAGGGGCACCCTACGGAGCAAATGCGGCGCCGTCATGCGAATGGGTACGCGGTCAGTGGAAAGGTGAATCGAATGCGTAGCAAGGCAATCCGAGCGGGTCGGGGTTCGATCGCGGTGGGCTTGGCGGCGATGGTCCTGCTTATCGCCCGAACGTACGTCTCACCGTCGGTCGTCGTGGCCAAGGAGCCGAATGCCGCGCACAACGTGGCTGCGCAGTCCGCCGGTGAGATGCAGCAGCTCCCTGCGCCGATCTCGGCGTCGCAGATGCAGGTGTGGCCGGGCGACGGCGTGGTCGCGGGAACGCTGCCGGGCGAACCCGTCTATTCCAACGAGATTCCGTCGATTGCGACGTTCTTTCCAGGTTCCTCCGGCGCGGGACGTCGGCTTGCTGACGACCTGGAGCTTGCCGGCGGGGCGTGCGACGTCGCGTACTTCGACCTCGCCGTCGTAGGACTGAGCGGAGCCGAAACGACGTTCAGCGTCAACGTGGCGCTATGGAACGGCGATCCGTGCGCGGTGGGTTCGACGATCATCCTTGGTACGGAATTCAACGTCCCGAACATTCCGGCGGACGGCATCCCGAAGCTGCTCTCATTCACCGTCAACCCGGTGATCCCAATCCCGGCCAAAGTCTGGCTCGCGGCCACCTTTACTGATCCTGCCATTCCGATCGCGCATCCCAGCATGGGCTGGATCGTTGCGGAGCGGGCGGAAACCGGGTTTACCGGCGATTTCTTTTCGTACAATGGTACAGGCGGGTGCGGACTGTACGGGTTCAGCTGTAGCCCGCTACCATGCACCCCTCGTTACGGCGGCTTCTGGGCCAACATTCGCTGCATGGTTCCGCCGCCGCAAGGCGCGTGCTGCAACGGCACGACGTGCTCGCAGACGACCGAGGCTGACTGCCCGCTTCAAGGCGGCATCTGGCAGGGGGCCTTCAGTACCTGCGTGCCCAACGTCTGTCTGACGGGAACCTGCTGCCGCGGCGACACCTTCTCGACCTGCACCGACACCTCGGAAGCAGGCTGCCAGGACGGTGTTTTCAACCCCGGCGCGACCTGCGGCGTCGAAGGATGCGCCGCGAACTTCAAGGTCTACGAAAACGATTTCCGTACCGGGGTCTTCACGCCGGTCGATGCAGGGACGAAGTTCGGCGACGATTTCACGTTCGCGCCGGGACCGCCGTGCGATCTGCACGCCTACGATGTGACCGTCTTTGGCGATCCGAACCCGACCGCCGAATGCCTTGACGCCCCCGACAGCTTCAACGCAACACTCGAGTTGTGGACCTACGATGATCGCGGCACGCCGAGCGATGCGACCGATGACATTCCGGGGGTTCCTATTCCAGGCACGCTGCGTGAGTTCCCCGGCATTGCGGCGGACTTCATCGGCCATCGACTGCTGGCCGGTGCGTTCGAAGGCGTGACGCTGCCCGAGCGGGCGTGGGTGGTGCTGTCGACCAGTTCGTGCAACGCCGGGCCGGGGCTTGGCGGCATGGCCGACATCGGCGTCGGCAACGATAGCTTTGCGATCTTCAACCTCCCCAGCGCGCCCGGCACTTGGTCGCCTGGGCTGTTCTTTGGCGGCTTCAACCCGGATACCTGTCCGGGCGGGGCGAACTGCACCCCTGCCGGGAGCTTCCGGGCCAACGTCTGGTGTGCAGGGACTCCTCCCACAGGTGCATGTTGCGACCGGGTGGCGGGAACCTGTACCGAAGGCGTGACCTCGTTGCAGTGTCAGGGTCGCTGGGTGATGAACGGTACTTGCGATCCGGGTACGTTCGATCCGCCGTGCGGAGCTCATGCCTGCTGCTTCCGGTTCCCGCTGAACCCGACGATCACCGTGTGCAGCGAACTGACCCGCGCTGAATGCGACGCGGAGTCCGGTTTCCTTTCGGTTGGAAAGTTCTGCGGGGAGATCACCTGCCCGGATGCGGTCTGCATGGAAGGGACCGGCGACTGTCTGTCGGCCCATCCCAGCGCCAATTGCGAGAACCCCTTCTGCGCTTGTGCCGTCTGCGCTCAGCCCAATCAGGACGTCTGCTGCACGGGTGTGTGGGACTCCCAGTGCGCCGAGGTGGCAGCGCTGGTCTGCACGGAGTTTCTCAGCAACGACCTGTGCGACGACGCCAAGTCGATCTCCGGTCAGGGTACCTTCAACTTCGACAACTCCGCCGCGGCGACCGACGGGTTGGCGCACGCCGCTTGCACCTCCGGGGGCACAGACCTAATCGAACACGACCTCTGGTTCCGCTGGACCTCGCCGTGCACGGATACCGTGTTTGTGCGGACCTGCGGCCAGGCCGGCGCAATCGACACGAAGTTGGCCGTCTACGACGGCGTCGCCTGTCTGCCCGGCGACGACGCGCTGTTGGACTGCGACGACGATCGCTGCTACCCCGCCTCCATGACGACCTTCGAGGCCCTGGGCACGCATGAGTATCTGATCCGCCTGGGAACGTATCCGGGCAGTGCGGGCGGAGCGGGAACCTTCAGCATCAGTTGCGGTCCGCCAAACGTGCCGGCCTGCACCGGTGCGACGGGCGACTGCTGCGTGGATCATGCGCCGGCAATCGGCTGCGCGAACGAACGCTGCTGCGAGTCGGTGTGCGCCTGCGACGACTACTGCTGCACGGTGGAATGGGACAACAGCTGCGCCACGGTGGGCGCGAACCCCAACTGCGGCGCGGGGAGCCTTTGCCCGCAGTTGTGCGGGCCGAACTGCCCGCTCGGCACGGTGTCGTTCGTCGATCCGGCTGCGGGTGCGGTCGATGCGCGGCGTTCGTTCGATCCGCTTACGGGGACGCCGCTGCTGGGCGTGGACACGATTTACGTGAACGGTCCGCCGGGGGCGGTCATCGAGTGTTGGAGCCTGTGCGAGACCGCAAGTACCGGAACCGCCAACACCATCGCCGGAGTGACCGAGGTTGCCGGGGCTTACACCATCACGCTGGGTCGACCCATGACCCCGGGGGCGGTTACGCGAATTTCGTACACCAACTTCAACGGCGCTGCGACTGCGGGCCATTTCACCACCCATCCGGGCAACGCCAATGGCGACGGAACCGCCAACGCCGGCGACGCGAGCGCGCTCGTGGCGGCCTTGGGCGGCGGTGCGCTTCCGTGGGGGATGCTGAGCAAGGACATCGATCACAGTGGTGCGTTCACGCCGATGGACCTGCTCGACGCGGTCAACCTGCTGGCGGGGTCGGGGGCGTATCCGGTTTGGAACAACACCAGCAAGCCGGCGGCGGCGCCGACGTGCCCGTAGGGTCACGGAGCGTCGTTTGACGGCGCGGCCCGGAACATGAAGTGAACTCCCGGAGTGCTCCGCACGCAATTGCGGGGCGCTCCGATCGTTTTATAATCGTGGCGCCGAACGCCTGCCGGCAGCGAACGTGTTTCGGCGAGCGATCATCACGTTCATCGTAAGGAGTTCACCATGACTGCCGTCGCCGCCGCCACGACCCCCGCACGAACCATCCGTGCCCCGCGAGGAAGCTCGCTTACCTGCAAGGGCTGGCCGCAGGAAGCGGCCATGCGGATGCTCATGAACAACCTCGACCCCGAGGTGGCTGAACATCCCGACGAGTTGATCGTCTACGGCGGCAGCGGGAAGGCCGCCCGATCCTGGGCGGACTTCGATCGCATCGTCGCGGCACTGAAGGAACTGGAAAGCGATGAAACCTTGCTTGTCCAATCCGGGCGGGCGGTCGGCGTCGTCAAGACCCATCGCGACGCCCCGCGCGTGCTCATCTCCAACGCCATGCTGGTTCCGGCGTGGGCGACGTGGGACGAGTTCCGCCGCCTGGAGGCGATGGGTCTGACGATGTACGGCCAGATGACGGCCGGGAGCTGGATTTACATCGGAACGCAGGGAATCCTTCAAGGAACGTATGAGACCTTCGGAGCGGCTGCCCGCGAGCAGTTCGGAGGAAGCTTGAAGAGGCGGCTGGTGGTCACCGGCGGACTGGGCGGCATGGGCGGCGCGCAGCCGTTGGCGGCGACGCTCAACGAAGGCGTTTGCCTGGTTATTGAAGTCGACAAGAGCCGCATCGAGCGCCGCCTGCACACCAAATACCTCGATCGGTGGACCGGCGATCTGGATGAGGCCTTGTCCTGGACCGGCGAAGCCCAGGCGGCGGGTCAAGCGTTGTCGGTGGGGTTGCTGGGGAATTGTGGGGACGTGCTTCCCGAGCTGATTCGGCGCGACGTCGTGCCTGATCTTCTCACTGATCAGACGTCGGCGCATGACGCGCTGCAAGGTTACGTTCCCAATGGAATGCCGTACGCCGAGGCGATGCGGCTGCGCCGGAGCGATCCGCAACGCTACGTCACTGAGTCCATGCGGACGATGGGCGAACACGTGCGGGCGATGCTGGAACTGCAACGGCGCGGCGCGGTCACCTTCGATTACGGCAATAACATTCGCGGGCAGGCCAAGCTCGCCGGCGTCAACAACGCGTTCGACATCGAGGGCTTCGTCCCTCGGTACATCCGACCGCTTTTCTGCGAGGGGCAGGGGCCGTTCCGCTGGGCGGCGCTCTCCGGCGATCCCTGCGACATTGCGCGTACGGATCGAGCCGTTCTGGAGACCTTCCCGCATAACGAACACCTGTGCCGCTGGATTCGCCTTGCCGGGCAGCGCGTCGCGTTTCAAGGCTTGCCCGCGCGAATCTGCTGGCTGGGGTATGGCGAGCGGGCGAAGATGGGGTTGATCTTCAACGAACTTGTGGGCAAGGGAGAGATCTCCGCGCCGATCGTCATTGGGCGCGATCATCTGGATTGTGGCAGCGTGGCTTCGCCCAACCGGGAGACGGAGGGCATGAAGGACGGCTCCGACGCCATCGCCGATTGGCCGATCTTGAATGCGCTGGTGAATACCGCGTGCGGGGCGACCTGGGTCTCCGTGCATCACGGCGGGGGCGTGGGCATCGGTTACGCGATCCACGCGGGGCAGGTCATTGTCGCGGACGGCACAAGAGAAGCTGCGATGCGCCTAGAGCGCGTCCTCACCGCGGACCCGGCCACCGGCGTCATTCGCCATGTCGACGCAGGGTATGAGAAGGCGGTTCGCATCGCGCGGGAGCGAGGCGTCAAGCTCCCCCGCCAGATCTGATGGTGGGCAATGCCCACCCTACGATCTACTACGATCTACGATCCAAACGTACAACACGCCCAGCCGGTACGACCGGGCGGCGCATCATCATTCTCGTCGCCGCCGTGGCCAGAAGCAGCGTCAAGACCGCCAGGCCCCAGCCGGAGGCGGCGGGCACTGGCGGACCCTCGGCCGACGCAATGTGGAACACGTCATTTTGCAATTCGCCGCGGATCGTGGTGTTGCGGCGAATGACGTCCGAGAGCCGCGTGTTCTCCAACGCCACCAGCAGCGTGCCGGAGAACTGGTTCTGGTACCAGAAACGGTCGCCGTCGCGGACGCGCGTGAACTGGTCGACCAGCACGGCTTTCATGAGCGACCCGACCAGGGCGCCGGGAACCTTGTCCTCGGCAAGCGCGCCGACCCAGATGTCGATCTTGTTCACGTCGCCGTACGCCAGTTGCAAGCGACCGCTAATCACCGGATTGCTGCTGACCTGATAGAAGTTTGCCGCCGCGGGCAGACCAAACGCGATTCGCGCCGCGTTGTAGCTCGGCAGCCCGTGGTCCCGACCGCGCTGGATGTTCAAGGACGCCAGGTCCAACCCGCCTTGCCCCGGCGAGCCGAAGAGGAAGTTCTGCACCTCTTCGACGATGAAAGGATCAATGTCCTGCATCAGTTGCGTGGCCAGCCCGCGATAGATCGGCTCCACGCCTCCCTCGTTGACCAGGCGAGTCGGCACAAAGAACGCTTCGCGAAGCGGAATCGCGCCTTGGGGAATCGATTTCAGCTCGCGATCCATTCGCAGAATGTGGGACGAAAGCATGGTGTGTCCGATGCGATAACATGCCGTGGCGAAGATGCTGGAGATGCTGGGGTCGACTGTTTCGTCGTATCCCTTGTACGGCGGGATGGCGTCGGATCCGAGGAGAACCGGCAGAAACTCCTTGTAGGAGATGACTTGGATCTCCGCGCCGACGATCGCTCGTGCCCGCTGGTAGATTTCCTCATCGGACAGCCCCGGCTCCATGTTGCGGAACTGGTCGGCGAGATAGTTGTGCTCCCGGACGAAGAGCGTGTGGATGGCGATGAGGCCGAGCTGCTCGTTGGTCCGCATGTCGCCGGTAATAAACAGCGTCGGCGATGTTCCCCCGCCATTGGGCAAACCGATCGTGTTGTAGGGAGGCATGTCGCCCGGGCTGGTCTTGAGTTTTCCGGTCCCATCCATCGTCCGCAACCACAGCGCTCGTCCGTCGTCCGACCCGTAGACCATGGAGGCGTCGATGAATCCGGTGATCAGGTTGAACTGCTCGCGGGGGTTGTCCGGACCCGTGGCCGTGCTGTAGTCGTACGCCGAACGATCGAAATCCATAAGCTGGGTTCCCGTACTGTTGGGGTCGAAGAACGGATCGCCCATCGGAACCGGGATCGGAAAGGGCATCAGATCCGCGGGAACCGGAACCATGTCGAGGTCGTGATCGAGGAATTGTCCCCACTGCCACATCCAATCGGTCGCGCCGACGGCGTTGGTCAGGTTTCCCGGCTGGGCGACAACGATCCGGCTGATCTGTCGGGGGTTGGGACGATCTCCACCTGACGGAATGGACACGTTGTCGGCGTAGGCGCAGGGTTCCTTGCGGAGGAGATGGCATCCGACTGCGCCCCAGTCGGGATGGGCGAGGTTGTTCGTCGTTCCGTCGATGCGTCGAGCGTCGCGGCCCCAGGCCTGCGGATTCTCCGCCGCAACGGCTCCCGGGGGTGGGGCCACAGAGAAGAACTCGGCGGAGCGCGAGGGTACAACTTCCGTGTCGCTCTTGCGGATCGGCGCGGCCGACTCGGAGGTCGGCACCGAGGGGTACTGACCCCACACGACGGTCATCGACGCCGTCATCACGACCGCGACCAGTGAGGTTACGCTAACACGTCGCCGCATGAGTTTCCCCTCCGTCGAATCCGTTGGCTTCTGTTCTGCGCTTCGTGAATTCTGTTGGGCAGCCGGGGAAGCGCCGTTGCGAAGGCGCGAGCCTTGATCGGGTCTTGCGGGCGGTGAGCATTCACCCTGGGTACGCGCTTGCGGCGCCAACCCTCCGCGCGACACTTTCGCACACGGCTTCGCGAAGCGGTCAGCGGGTTACCGCAACTAGCAGCCGGGAATTCTGCTCGCAGACACGGAGCCCCTCCGGTTGTGGACCAAAGGTGCCAGTTTAGCAGACAGGAAGGGACTTGTTAAGAGGGCCTCCCAAGTTCCTCGGCGGCGGGCCGATTGCGGCGCAAGTCTGCCTGGGATAATGACTTCCGGCCGCCAGCCGGCGGCGGAACCAGGCCTGCCCAACAAGACCGAAGGTACGGGCCTGCGCGTTGCGGGGTTGTTCGGGTCGGCTACGATGCGCTGGACGGAGGTTGCCCTATGGAAGGTGTACTGACCGGACGCAACGCGTTGGTCTGCGGCGCATCGCAGGGAATTGGACTGGCGTGCGCCATCGAACTGTCGCGCCTTGGGGCTTGGGTGACCATCGTCGCGCGGAATGCTGATGCGTTGACGCGAGCGCTGCGCGAGCTGGACACAACCGGCGGACGGGTCCACCGGACGCTGGTCGCGGATTTCACGGACCCCGCGGGCGTCAAGGCCAAAGTCGAAGGTCACGTTCGTCAGTTCGGGCCGATGCACGTGCTGGTCAACAACACCGGCGGTCCGCCGCACGGCGCGATTGTGGATGCGAAACCGGAACAGTTCCTTCAGGCGATTTCGGCCCACGTGGTGTGCAATCAACTGCTCGTCCAGGCGGTGTTGCCGGGCATGAAGGCGGCGGGATTCGGGCGAGTTGTGAACATCATCTCGACGTCCGTGGTCGCTCCGATCAAGGGGCTTGGCGTCTCCAACACGACGCGGGGCGCGGTGGCCAACTGGGGCCGCACGATGGCGGGCGAGTTGGCGCCCTTGGGCATCACCGTCAACAACGTGTTGCCGGGCTATACCGCGACCGCACGACTTCAGTCGTTGTTCGAGGTGAAGGCGCAAAAGGCGGGCGGAACGATCGCGGACGTGGAACGGCAGGTCATCGACTCCGTTCCGATGGGGCGGTTGGCTTCTCCGATGGAAATCGCCGCGGTCGTCGGATTCCTGGCCTCGCCGGCGGCTTCCTATGTCACCGGCGTAAATCTTCCCGTGGATGGTGGACGGACAGCGGTACAATAGGGAATACGGAATTGTGAATGCGGAATGAGCATTGAACAGTCATCCGTGAACCGCATCAAGCGAGGCCTCAGCAGCGCTCGCCGTTCTTCCGCATTCCGCACTCCGCATTCGACTTTCTCGGCGTCCCCATGTCGCTCCCGAAACTAGCCAACTACGCCGGCGGCAAGTTCGTCGAGCCGATCTCGGCCGCGTATCTGGACAACGTTGATCCGTCGACGGGAGCCGTCTACTCCTATGTTCCGGACAGCGATGATCGTGACGCGGAGCGGGCGGTCGCGGCGGCGGAGAAGGCGTTCGTTACCTGGTCGCAGACTCCAACGGCGGAGCGATCCCGCATCCTGCTGAAACTGGCCGACCTGATAGACGCCAACCTCGAACGCCTTGCGCGGGCGGAGTGCATCGACAACGGCAAGCCCGTCAAGCTCGCGCGGACGCTGGACATTCCCCGCGCCGCGGCGAACTTTCGCTTTTTCGCCACGGCGATCGTGCACTTTCATTCGGAATCGCACGTGACCGACGGCGTCGGGTTGAACTACACGCTTCGCCAGCCGCGCGGCGTCTGCGGGATGATCTCGCCCTGGAACTTGCCGCTGTACCTGTTCAGTTGGAAGGTCGCTCCGGCGATCGCCTGCGGGAACACGGTGGTGGCGAAACCCTCCGAACTCACGCCGATGACGGCCTACATGCTTTGCGAGTTGTGCACGCAGGCGGGATTGCCGCCCGGTGTGCTAAACGTGGTTCACGGCCTGGGGGCGAAGGCCGGATCGGCCATCGTCGCCCATCCGAACGTGCGAACACTTTCGTTTACCGGCGGCACGGTGACCGGGCGGGAGATTGCGCGCATCGCTGGTCCGCTCTTCAAGAAGGTGGGCCTGGAACTCGGCGGCAAGAACCCCAACCTTATCTTTGCCGACGCGGACTTGGATGAGGCGATCCGCGAGAGTCTGCGATCCTCGTTCACCAACCAGGGTCAGATTTGCCTGTGCGGGTCGCGGGTGTTCGTCGAGCGGCCGGTCTACGACAGGTTCGTATCCCGGTTCGTGGAGGCTGCGACGAAGCTCCGCGTCGGCGATCCGCTCGACGAATTCACCGAGCAAGGAGCCCTTGTCTCACGGTCGCACGTGGAGAAGGTGCGATCGTACGTCGATCTGGCGAAGCAGGAGGGGGGAAGGATTCTCTGTGGTGGGGCGGTTCCCGCGGGCCTGCCGGAACGCTGTCGCGGCGGGTACTTCTTTGAGCCGACGGTGATCACCGAGTTGCCCGTGGATTGCCGAGTGAATCGCGAGGAGATCTTCGGCCCGGTGGTGACGATTACCCCGTTCGACGACGAACGTCAGGTCATCGACTATGCCAACGGAACGGATTACGGGTTGTCCGCGGCGGTGTGGACGAGCAACGTGGGGCGGGCGCATCGCGTGGCGGAAGCGTTGCAGGTAGGAACTGTATGGGTCAATTGCTGGCTGGTGCGCGATCTGCGCGTGCCCTTCGGCGGGGTGAAGAACAGCGGCGTAGGCCGCGAGGGCGGAGTGGAAGCCCTGCGATTCTTCACCGAACCGAAGAACGTGTGCGTGAGGATCCCGAAATAATGCGGAATGCCGATCCGTACCGCGACCGTGAGGGAGTGGCCAGGCGGAATGCGGAATGAACGACAAGTTTTCTCAATTCCGGTCTCTCGGCATTCCGCCATCCGCATCCTGGAATCGGCTGCTGGGACCGCGGGGAGGTTTGATTCCCAATGAATGAATCCATCGTCAGCCGCCGCGCACCGGAGCCTGTGGGGGCCTATCCACACGCGAAACGAGTCGGCAACCTTCTTTTCCTTTCCGGCATCGGTCCTCGGAAGCGAGGCAGCAGGGAGATTCCGGGCGTCACGTTGGATGCCGCGGGGAACGTCGTCGCCCACGACATCGCGGCGCAGTGCCGCTCGGTGTTCGAGAATGTCCGCGCCGTTCTTGAAGACGCGGGCGCGAAGTGGGAGGATATCGTTGACGTCACGGTCTTTCTTGCCGACATGAAGCACGACTTCCCGATCTTCAACGAACTGTACGCGGAACACTTCGCCGGTCCGGGAAAGCCGAATCCGACGCGGACAACCGTCGAAGTGACCGCCCTTCCGACGCCCATTGCGATCGAGTTGAAGGTGATGGCCGCGGTCACCTGAGCGTGCGGGACGAGGCGATGACGGGCAGGGCAAGTCGGCGATCTCGGTCGGATGAACCGGAACGGGGTCGACCTGAATCTCCGCCGCTGGGTTTCACGGAAATCTGCCCGACGGCGCCGTGCAGGGTTAATGCGGTCGCGGCCGTCACGCGGACCTTGAGGAATTGACCGATGTACTCCGGCGATTCGTTGAAGACCACGATCTGATCCGATCGCGTGCGACCGACCAGTTGGTCGCTGCGTCGCCAGCCGACTTCGTCGCCACGGGTTTGCTCCGCTTCCTGGGCCTTCAATGCCGCCTTGCTGTAACCCTCGACGAGCACCTCGACCTCCGTGCCCACGAGTCGTTGATTGGCGGCGATGCTGATCTGCTCCTGAAGGGCGAGCAGTTCGCGGTTGCGTCGGCGTTTGACGTCCTCGTGCACGTCGTCTGCCAATCGCCTGTCGGCCACCGTTCCCGGCCGCGGCGAGTACTTGAACACGAAGATGTTCTTGTAGCGGCAGCGCTCGATGAGCCGCATGGTTGCCTGGTGGTCTTGGTCCGTCTCGCCGCAAAACCCGACGATAAAGTCGCCGGCGATCGCTAGTCCGGGCACCGTCTCGTATGCCCGGTCAATCAATTCAATGTATTGCTCGGCGGAGTACTGCCGGCGCATTCGAGCGAGCACCTCGTTGCTTCCGCTCTGGGCGGGGATGTGCAGGTATTCGCATATCTTGGGCACGTCGCGCATCGCCTGGAGGACGTCGTCGGTAAAGTCACCGGGGTAACTGGTGACGAAGCGGACGCGTTCGATGCCGCCGACACCGGCCACGCGCTGGAGCAGCTCGGCGAATCGGACCGCCCGGCCGTCCTCCTGGCCGACGTAGCTATTCACGGTCTGGCCTAGCAGGGTGACTTCCTTGGCGCCGCGATCGGTCAGCATCCGGGCTTCGTCGACGATCTGCCCCGGCGGGCGGCTGCGTTCCGGTCCGCGGGTGAATGGAACGACGCAAAAGGTGCAGAACTTGTCGCAGCCGCGTTGCACGCGCACGTAGGATTGCAGCACGTCGCCGCCGGGCTTCGGGTCGCGGGCGAGGTCGAGGGCTTCGACCGAGTCGTATTCCAAAGCTCGTTGCAGGGGGGTGCTCTTGCGCGAGAGGTTCCGGGCCAGGGCGATCGCCCGTTGTCGGCTTGAGCGGACCTCCTCGACGAGGGCGGTGACTTTATTGAGTTCGCCCGGCCCGCAGACCAAATCGACGTGGGGCATTTTCTCGAAAATTCCCTCGGGGTCGCGCTCGGCCATGCACCCGATGACGCCGACGATCATGGCGGGACGATTGGCCTTGGTCGCGCGGAGCGAACCGAGGCGCGAGAGCACCTTCTGTTCGGCGTGATCGCGGACCGAACAGGTGTTCAGCAGCACGAGGTCGGCGGATTTCATGCTCTGGACCGGCTCGTAACCCAGCACGCGAAGCTGTCCGAGAACCAGCTCGCTGTCGAGCACGTTCATCTGGCAGCCCATGGTTTCGAGATAGACTGACTTCCGCAGCATGTTCGCTCCCATCGCCCACGTCACCCGTCGGTCCGGCGACGCGGGATTGTAGGCAAACCGTGCCGGCCGACCAAGGCCCCCCGCGTTACGGCGGGGTCGTTGACGGCATGGCCCGCTTGGCGACCCGGTACATGATGGCGTCGGCGAGCCGGTGCGAGCAGCGGCGAATCAGGGAAATCAATTTTCCTTCGACGGACAGCACGACCTCGGGGCTACGTCTGCGGGAGGCGCGGACGACGGCCTGGGCGACACGTTCCGCGGAGTATTGCGTTTGGGCGATTCGGGTGGCTTTCGCGTCGACGATGGCGGCGGAGTCGAAGAAGGCGGTTCGCGTGGAACCGGGCGCGATGCAGATGACGTCAACGCCGGTCCCGCGAAGCTCCATGCGGAGTCCGGTGCTCAGGCTGGTGAGAGCGGCTTTGGTGGCGCTGTAAATGCTCATGCGCGGGATGGCCTGATTCCCCACGACTGACGAGATGTTGATGATCTGCCCCGTTCCGCGTTCGAGCATTGCGGGAAGGACTTCGCGGATGAGGGCGATGGGGGCAACCAAGTTGAGTGCAAGCATCCGATCGACGTGTTCGAGCGGAATGCGGTGGGTCGTGCCGAAGGCTGCCCAGCCGGCGTTGTTGATGAGCACGTCGATAAGCCCGAACCGTTCGCGGCACCGTCGAATGGCCGCGACGCGCTGCGCTGGGTCCGTGGCGTCGAGGGGATGGAAGGCGATGCGGTCATCGCCGAGTTCATCGACCAGCGATTGAAGCCTATCGACGGACCTTGCGTTCGCAAAGACCTGTGCGCCGGCGCGATGAAACGCGACGGCGCAAGCCCGGCCGATTCCGCCGGAGGCGCCGGTGATGAAGACGGTTCGGTCTCGCGGATCGTATCCCATGATTGTTAAGGCGGCGCGCCGCACTCTCGGTCACGCCGGCAGGGACTTATATCAGTTCTGGTATGAAATGCCGATTCTCTCGGTGGCCACGGGCGGTTTGTCCGCCCGTGCCGACACGGGCAGCAAGCTGCCGGTAGCATCCGCGCCGCGGATGAACCGCGACGCGACACAGAAAGCGAGGAACGGCGAGACTACGGTAGCCCGCGATCAGTCCGGCACATCGACAACAGGCGGCGTCGCTACGCGCTCGCGGGCGGCCATGCGAAGTCCTGACATCTGGACCGCCGCCCACAGAAACGCCCCAACGGCGACCAGAAACGGGACGGCGAAACTGCCGGTGAGGCGGTAGAGGAACATGCCGACGAATTGGGCAACGATGCCGCGGATTCCCACCAGGGTGGTGTGGATGGCCACGTACTGCGGAACCTTGTCGGGCGTCGGGGCGAGCGAGACCGGGCCGAGCATCCATCCGATCTGCACGCCGGCCATCGCGATTCCATAGACGACGGTGGCCAGGGCGACCTGGGAGACGGTCTCGGCACCGAGCAATCCGATCGGGTAGAACAGCAGTAGGGCGAAGGAGTAACAGGAGATTTTTGCCGGTCCGATCTTGTCCGAAAGCCACCCGACCGGAAAGGTGAAGAGCAACATGCACAACGGATAGACGACCTGCGTCGAGGCCGCGAACTCGGTGTAGGTCATGTGCAGGCGATCGGTTGCCAGCACGGGCAGGAGGGCGTTGCAGATCATCCACCCGACGCCATAGGTCATGAAAGCGGCCTCGTACTGCAAGAACACTCGATCCTCGCGCAGGACGGCGCGCATGTGGAGGATGGGGTCAATGAGCGAGCGGAGGCTGAGCGGTTCGGGAGGCGGCGAGCCGTCGGGTCGGTCGTCGCCGGTTGCCCGAACGAGCCGGCGAAGGAGCAGGACGCCCACGGCGTACAGGAGGGCGGCCGCCGGGAAAAAGACGCGGAAGGCGTTCTGGTTGGCGTCCAATGCCCGCCCAAACGCGAAGGTGGCGACCATCATGCCGGAGAATATGGCGGCATTGATGAGTCCGAACGCCCGCCCGCGGTAGCTCTCGCCGTAGAATTTTCGGAGCAGATCGCCGGACAACGGAGACCAACCGGCTGTCCCGACGGCGGCCAGGACGTGACAGCCGAACAGGAACCAGAAGTTGAGCGAAAGGGAAGCGACGGCGATCGGAATCATCGTCGTCGCCCAGTGGATCAGCAGATAACGGCGAATTCCGACGCGGCGCAGCACCTCTCCCCAGAAGATCGACAAGACCATCACCGTGGGAACGGTGGCGGTGATGAATACGGACTGCCAATCGTCGGCGTTGAAGCGCTTTCGCGCGACGACGGCCATCATTGAGGAGAGGCTGAACCAAACGGCTTGGATGAACACGGCGGCCAGGATGTGCGCAGCAAGAACGCGGGAGGTGGTGATCCGCGTGGTTGTGGCACGGTTGGCCAAGCCGGGAAGTTCCCCGCAGGAAAGTCTCCGCACTGCAAGCTTACTCGCAGGCGAGGCGAAAAGCGATATGCGCGCACGACTTGCAACGGGTGTAGTCCAAGATTATGGCGACCCGGTTTCAAAATCGCGTGGAGCGGCCATGGGAACCGGTTTTCATGGAGCCAATGCGTGCTCGGACGCATGCTTCCGGACCCGCAGGACCGACACCGCCATAAGCTTGGACTACGCCCACTTGCAACGGATCGCGCGTCATCACGATATCGTCCATAGGCCAGGAGCGGTTCTGGAAGCGGGACGAAACAGAGGGTACAATCTGCTCCGCGCGGCCGGCAGGCGAGGCGAATCGGTTGTCAGCCGCGCCCCCGCGGCGCCGTAGAGAATCGGCTTCCCATCCGCCGGATGGCGACGGGGTCCAGGGGTCGCATTCTGCGGGCGATGCCGGGCAGGGCCGCGACCTTTCTCCTGTAGGATGTCACGATTGGGCCGCAACCGTACATTGCCGGGAGTTAGCGACCGCGAAGGCACGACGGCGCTGAACTTGGCCGTTTATCTCCTCGCGTTCGTATCGGGCGCCGCGGCGCTGATGTACGAACTGACTTGGGCGCGAATGCTGGCGTTGACCTTCGGGAGCACGACGCTCTCGGCGGCCTCGGTCATCGGCGGATTCCTGGGTGGAATGGGGGTCGGCGCCTGGGGCTATCACCTTGTTCGCGCGAAGCTATCGCGACCGCTGCTGGTTTACGCGTTGCTCGAACTCGGGATCGCGGCAACGACGGCGGTTCTGACGGCGACCTTTTACTCGCTTCCGGAGACCTTGGCCCCGGTGTCGCGGTTGGTCGGCGCCCCACTGGTTCTCGGTGTCGTTCGGGTGACTTGTGTGATCGCTTTGCTTTTCGTCCCCTCGGCGTTGATGGGGGCGACGTTCCCGGCGCTCTGTGAGGTGATGATCCGAAGCTCGGCGAATCTGGATCGCCGGCTTGGCGTGGTCTACGGAATCAATACCGTCGGCGGGGCGGCGGGGGTGGTCCTCGGCTCGTTGATTCTCATCGAGCGTCTTGGGCTGACGGGGACGGTCCACGTGGCCAACGCGATGAACGTGGCGATCGCAGGAGCCGCTGGATTGCTACTGCTCGGCGCCCGGGAGCGCGGCCCATCGAGCTTGGGAGGCACCGAGACGACGGTCGCGGCTCCCACGGCACTGCCGCGGTGGATCATCGGCCTGGTGTTGATCGGGTCGGGCTTTACGACGCTGGCTTACGAAATGCTGTGGTTCCGGGCGTTGCGGCTCTTCGTGGGAAACAGCACCTACGCGCTGGGCGCGGTGCTGATCGTGTTCCTGTGCGGCCTGGGACTCGGGGCGTTGCCGCTCCGGTGGGTGCTTCGGCGAGGGCGACCGGAACGCGACCTCTGCCTGTGTCAGCTGCTCATCGCGGGACTGGGACTTTGGGCGGTGGTTTGCATGGCCCTGGTGCTGGTCCATCCGTCGGTCAACGAATACGTGAACATTTTCTTGCCGCAGGTTCGGCTTCAGCCGTGGGCGCGGCGCATGGCGATCATTGCGGCGGTGGCCCTGTTGACAATGTTGCCGGCAACGTTGGTGATGGGGTTGTCGTTCCCGCTTGCCAGCCGGATGTTCGTGGGCGACGTGCGAAAACTGGGTCGGCTCGTCGGCGGGGCCTACCTCCTTGCCAACGTCGGGAGCATCCTCGGGGGGGTTCTGGCGGCGGTCATTCTGCTCCCGGTCCTGGGGGTCAACCGCGGAACGCAGGCTTGCGCGCTGTTGAACGTGGCGCTGGCTGCGCTGGTCGCCTGGCGGGTGAAAGGGATTGGCGAGTTTGCGTATGGCGCGGCCGCGGTCGGGTTATTGTTCCTGGCTGTACCTTCTTCCATCCCCCAGGCCGGGGAGGGAAACCTCGCCGACTGGCGCGTCGCCTTCGTACGCGAAGCTGAACAGGGGACCGTGCACGTCATGGAGATGCCGCACGACTCGGGCAAAAAGGTGATGTTGATCGACGGGTGCATGATCGGCTGCAGCTCGACGTTTGTTGAAAGCACGATGCATTTGAAACAGTCGGCGGTGGCGCATCTTCCGATGGCCCTCCAGCCCCGGGCCTCGCGGGCGTTGACGGTCGGACTGGGTTCGGCGTCGACACTTCGAACGCTGGCGAGCTACGCGCAACTCGATACGGTTGATTGTGTGGAGATCAACGAGGCGGTCATCGAGGGCAGCGTGCTGTTCGCGGAATCGGAGGTCTACGGCGATCCGCGCGTCCGGGTGATCCACGACGACGCGGTTCATTACCTTTTGGGGGCCCGAGGCGCGTACGACGTCATTGTCTCCGACGGCAAACAGGATCCGTTTTACTCCGGCAACGCGGTGCTGCTTTGCCGCGAGTTTTACCAGTACGCACGGGCGTCGCTTCGCGACGGCGGGGTTTTCGCACAGTGGATGTCGCTGGCGACTTTGCCCGAAGATTTTGCGGTGATTTTCCGCACGATATCCGACGCCTTCCCCCACGTCGAGACGTACGTGCTCCCGCCGGACTCGGTGTTCATGGTGGCCTGGACGACGCCGCCCAGCGTGCCGGACGCCGATGGGGGTATGTCTCCACGCCGGTTCCCGGAGTTGAGCCTGCACGGGGTGCGGGACGTGCCCTCGTTGCTTGCCCATCGCTCCGCGGATGGTATCCAGTTGCGCGAGGCGCTGGGGCAGGGTGCGACCAGCGAGTGGGACAAACTGGTCCTCGACTACACTCCCTTCCGCGCCGACCCGCGAGACTGGGATCGGGCGAAGCTCGAGAATCTGCGCCTGCTTCTTGGGGCTGAGGGTCGCGTTGGAGGGGCGCCGGACGACCTGCCCCTTGCGCCGGCTCCGCTCCGGCAGGCTGCGAGGCTCGCTCGTGAAGCGCAGGCCATGCTCTGGGCGGGTGAGGAGGCACGCGCGGAGGCGTTGCTGACCGAGGCCGAAGGGTTGGACCCTGAGAACCTGGCGACGCAACGATTGCTGGCTGACGTTCGATCGTCGTCGGCTTCCCGAGGAAGCGGATCGAATTGATGGTTCGTCAAACGCATCTCGATATGCCTCTTGTCGTTCGCGGATAGGACGCCGTCATGCGGGTGTGTTCGGGACAGCCGTATCCGCTCGGTGCGACCTGGAATGGAAGCGGAGTGAACTTTGCGCTGTTCTCAGAGCACGCGACGGCGGTTGAGCTTTGCCTGTTTGGACATCCGCGCGGCGAAGGGGAGGAGGAACGGATTGTACTCCACGCGCGCACCGAGGGAGTCTGGCACGTCTTCGTGCCGTCGATTGGTCCTGGGCAGCTCTACGGGTATCGGGTAAATGGACCGTACGATCCGGGGAGCGGACATCGATTCAACAGTCAGAAACTGCTTATCGATCCGTACGCGAGAGCGTTGGCCGGGAGCGTCGAGTGGAACGACGTGCTGGTCGGCTTCGACGTGAACGATCGCGGCGGCGAGGCCGGCCCCGACGGCCGTGACTCCGGGCCGTGGATGCCCAAGGCGGTGGTCGTCGATCCGGCGTTCAACTGGGGCGACGATTGTCCGCCGGGCACGCCGTGGGAGCGCACGGTCATCTACGAGTGTCACGTGAAGGGAATGACGGCCTTGCACTTGGCGGTTCCGCCCGGGGATCGCGGTCGGTACCTCGGACTCGCGTCGGAGGCGGTTATTCGGCATCTTCAGGAGCTTGGGGTGACGGCCGTCGAACTGCTGCCGGTGCATCAATGCGCAACGGAGCGTCGTCTTGCGGAGCGGCGCCTTCACCAGTACTGGGGGTACAACACGATCGGGTACTTTGCGCCGGATTGCCGCTTCGCCTCGAGGTGCGATGGAGGCCAGGTCGGCGAGTTCAAGGCGATGGTGCGGCGGCTCCATCGCGCGGGGATCGAGGTGATCCTTGACGTGGTGTACAACCACACCGGCGAGGGGGACCACGAGGGTCCGACGCTGGGATTCCGGGGGATCGACAACCGGTCGTATTACGCGGTTTCGCCCGAGGATCCGCGGCGGTACGTGGACCGGACGGGATGCGGGAACACGCTGGAGCTTGGCCATCCGCGCGTGTTCCAAATGATGATGGACAGCCTGCGATACTGGGCCATCGAAATGCGAGTGGATGGATTCCGCTTCGACCTGGCGCCGGCGATGTGCGAACCGGGCGGAGGGGAGGCCGGGTTGCATCGGTTCTTCGGGGCGATTCGGCAAGATCCGGTGCTCGCGACACGAAAACTCATTGTGGAGCCGTGGTGCTGCGACGCGGACGGAACGCGATTGGGCCGATTCCCTTCGGGTTACAGCGAGTGGAACAATCGGTTTCAAGAGACCATCCGCCGATTCTGGCGCGGCGACGAGGGGCAGATCGCCGGGCTGGCGTTCCGCCTTTCCGGGAGCAATGAGTTGTTCGGCAAGCCGGCCCGCGGAACGAGTGCCTCCATCAACTACGTTGCATGTCACGACGGGTTCACGCTCGAGGACGTGGTCAGCTACGAAAGAAAACGAAACGAAGCCAATGGATGGCTCAACGCCGACGGGCCCAACGATAACCAAAGCTGCAACTGGGGCGAGGAAGGTCCGACGACGTGCGAGGGGGTTCGTGGGCTTCGCCGACGCGTCAAGCGAAATCTGTTGGCGACGCTGGCCTTTTCCCAGGGCGTTCCGATGATTCTCGCCGGTGATGAGCTGGGACGGACGCAGCGCGGAAACAGCAACGCCTACTGTCAAGACAACGAGTCGTCATGGATCCAGTGGCGGCTCGATCCGGGAGCGAAGGATCTCCTCTCATTCGCCCAACGGATTTTTCGACTTCGCGGGGCGAACCCGGTCTTCCGCCGGCGCGGCTTCCTCGACGGGCACGCGCATCCGCCCGATGGTCGAAAGGACGTTACCTGGCTGCGACCGGACGGCAGCGAGATGGAGGGGGCGGACTGGTACCACGCCGATCGTCGCGTCCTGGGAATGCTGTTGGAGGCCCGGGCATCAGACGAGCTGGACGAAAGCGGGCGACGTGTCGATGGGATCGCCGGCCTGTTGATCTTCAACGCTGCGCCGGAGGACTGCACCTTCTGTCTGCCCCAACTGGTGGGTCACGGTTGGTGGCAGGTCGAGCTGGACTCCGCATGGGATGACGAGGAAGGTGAGGCTTGCGACGGGGCGTCGCCGTTGCTGTCGGGAACTGCAACCGTTATGGCGCGTTCCATGCTCCTCTTGCATTGGCATACCAGCGCGGCGGCGGAGGCGGGAAATGGCTAGTCGCGCGAGTGCATCGTCGCTCATGCAGGGCATCGACGGGGCCGAGCTGGAGCGTCTGCGCCGCGGCGAGCATACCCATCCTCACCGTATCCTCGGCGTTCATCCACTTAAGCTCAACGGGAAAGACGCCTGCGTCGTTCGGGCGTGGGATCCGGATGCGAGGTCGGTGGAGGTTGTACCAGCCGCGGGCGAGCGGGTGGTCATGGAGCCCCTCGGGGGGCACGGCGTGTTCGCGGGATTGCTTGCGGATTGCAGGCCGCCCCTGTCGTACAAATTGCGGTTCATCTACGCCCACGGGGCGGAGCACGTTGGGGACGATCCGTACCGATTCCCGCCGACGGTCGGCGAGCTTGATCTTCACTTGTTCAATGAGGGCACGCATCGGGCGCTTTGGAACTGCCTGGGGGCGAGGGCTCGAACCCTCGAGGGCGTCGACGGCGTGTCGTTTGCGGTGTGGGCGCCGAACGCGCTGCGGGTCAGCATCGTGGGGGACTTTTGTCGCTGGGACGGGCGACGGTTGCCGATGCGGCAACTCGGATCGTCCGGGGTGTTTGAACTGTTTGTTCCCGGCGTGCGTGCGGGCGACGCCTACAAGTATGAGATCAAGACCCGCGGAGGCGACTTGCGACTCAAGTCAGACCCGATGGCGACGTTTTCGGAGCGTCCGCCGGGGACCGCCTCGCGGGTGTTTGCTTCCCGATACGCGTGGGGCGATGGGGATTGGATGCGATCGCGGGCGTCCGGCGAGCTTCGCGCCTCGCCGCTGGCGGTTTATGAGGTGCATCTGGGATCCTGGGCCCGGGTGCCGGAGGAGAACAACCGTCCGTTGACGTACCGTGAGATCGCCCCGCGACTGGCGGCCCACGTTCGGGACTTGAACTTCACGCACGTCCAGCTCCTGCCCATTGCCGAGCACCCCTTTGACGGATCGTGGGGATACCAGATCACCGGCTATTACGCTCCGACCGCGCGGTTCGGCGATCCCGACGATTTCCGGTATTTCGTCGATTGCCTGCATCAACAGGGCATCGGAGTGCTCCTCGATTGGGTTCCGGCTCATTTTCCAAAGGACGATTTCGCACTGCGGCGGTTCGATGGGACCGCGCTCTACGAGCACGAGGATCCGCGCCGCGGCGAGCATCCCGATTGGGGCACGCTGATCTTCAACTACGGGCGCAAGGAAATCCGAAGCTTCCTGATCGCCAACGCGGTCTACTGGCTGCGCGAGTTTCACGTCGACGGACTCCGTGTCGACGCCGTCGCCTCTATGCTGTACCTGGATTACAGCCGGCGCGCGGGAG
>JBBTCJ010000183.1:0-4127 GCA_038043285.1 Planctomycetota bacterium
CGCCGTTAAGCCGGCTGAGTAGCGGCCAGCGTTGTGCGGGCACGGAGGCGAGTTGTGCGGGTGCCTCGACGGAGCTGGCGGTGAAGACGGCGCGTTGGGGCAACCTGGACGGCAGCGGAACGAACGCGGCCGCGGACGTGAACGTGACGGACATCGCCACGGTGGTGAACAAGGTCAAGGATCTGGCGTCGGGGACGGTGATTAAACCCCGTGCCCAGGTTCAGCCGGCGATTCCGGTGACCACGGCCAACGTCAACGTGTTGGACATCGCCAACACGGTGGACGCGGTGAAGTTCAAGGCTTATCCGTTCGCGATGTCGAGCTGTCCGTAAAGAGTGCCGAAAAGAACCCATGTGGCACCGGCATCCTGCCGGTGCGTCCACGGCTGGAAGCCCGTGCCGCACATCAGGCCTGGTGGCCCATCCATAGGTCGCCCGTGGCGAAGATCGCTCGCTGAGTCGTAGGAGGCGGCTGACCGCGTTTCGGGCGCCGACATTCAGTCGAACGCCCGCCGGCTTGCGCCTCGAGGCCGGTTGGTTCTATCCGTGGAGGCATGACACGACACCAGTTTCCGTTTCTGTGCAGCGTCGCCTGTAAGTCTATCGAAGTCCGCCGAAACCGAAAGTGTTCGGCCGCCGACCAGCCCCCGCGACGATGCCCATCGCCGACGCTTGTCAAACCAGGCCCTTCCACCGGCCCGCCGTTTGCCGCTGCCATTCGGGTCATGTACGCTGAGTGCAGGGTCAGCCATGATTCGATCACCACACCGGACAAGCCTTCGCTCGTTAGGACTCGCTTCGGCGATGCTCCTGCATTCCGCACCTTTTGTGACGGGTCAAGCGGTGCTCCAACAGACCCCGGAAGTTCGCGAGCTGTTGAACAAACCCATTACCGACGAAGAGTTTCGGGTCGAGTTGGACGCGGCTCAGTCGGCCGCGGTCGACGACTTGATCGCCAAGTTGGGGGCGCCGGTATTCCAGGACCGCGAGCAGGCAACGGCCGGCCTGATTGACGCCGGCGCCGGCGCCTTCGCCAAGCTTCGCAGCGGCTACCACTCCGCCGACGATCTCGAAACGAAGCTGCGGATCGAAAACATCGTGCGCACCGCGTACCTCAATTTCCACGTGCTGGACCGGTACGGTTTCCTCGGCATCAGCATGAACGTCTTCGACCCGACGACGCCCGCGTTGCTGGGACAAGTCCGCGCGCCGCGCGGTCAGCAGAAGAATCTGGCCCCGCCGAGGCTTCCCGAAGGTCGGGTGGGGGTCTATGTGGCTCAGGTGATCGAGGGTACCGGCGCCGCCCGTGCCGGGTTGCAGGAAGGCGACGTGTTGATCGCGTTGAACGGCCTGGCCGTCGAAGGAAAGGGCGAGCAAATCCGCCAGAGCTTCAGCGCCGCGATCCGCGACCATCGTCCCGGCGAAACGATCGAACTCATGGTGGTCCGGGGCGACACCCTTCTGTCGATCTTGGCGACGCTGAGCCGCCCGCCGGAGTCCGTGGCCCGGCAGAACAACATCATCGCGGTTTCGGAGCTGTACCGTCAGGTCAGTGAGCGCTTCCAGACTTGGTGGGAGCTGTATTTCCGCAACCCGGCCGGGTTGTCGGCCTCCCCACCCGCACCGTACGACCAGCCATAACACGCCGAGGATAGGCCACGTCGAAGGGGCGATTGCGACGGGCGCTCCGTGCGGTTGGGGTCGCGCCAGTGTCCGTTTTTGTCGAAAAAAGTAAGGCCCGGTGGGGTGGACCGGGCCTTGGGGGAACCGACCCATGGGGGGACGGGTCGGTAAGTGGATCAACTTCCACGACTTACTTTCTCAGATATCGGACTTGTTGGCAAGAGAAAATCCAAAAAAAGTGCGCCGGTGAGCCGGCGGGCCAGAAAAATTAGGGAAACCCCTACAAGTTCATGGCATGGGACAGGTTTCGGGACCGTCCTTTCGCCAGCAACATGCCGACGCCACAGGATCCTACCGGGTCTTCAACAGGCTGCGGCTACCCAGGGCGCCGATCCCGGCGTAGCATGAAGTTCGGGTGCGCCCGGCTGCCCGTTGACAAACCCTGGCACGGGGTTTCAGGCCGTATCGATGGCGGCAAGAGGTCGGGGCTGCGTGCCGAGGGAGGGTTCTTCGGCGGACTCCTCGAAAGGGCTTGGCGGAACCAACCAATGGGCTTTCGGAATGTTGCGTTGCGATCAATGTGAATTCTTTTCCCGCGGTGCGGATGGTTCGCCGTTTCTGGGTTGTGATCCCTTCTCGACGATCAAGGAGCCGGAGTGCCTTGCCAAGTGGCAACTGGTGAAGTTGAACATTGTTGCCCAGTCTCACCAGGCTACCTTGGACATGTACAGGCGGCTTGCTCCGCTCCAAGAGAAGATGTTCCGCCACATGGAGCGGGAGATCGACGACGTGGACGAGGCCGACCGCTGGAAAAGCGACGCCGAGGACAACGACGAAGCGGACGACCCGCCGAAGTGGTAATCGCGGCACTCTCTTCGCGAGTGAATGTTCGTTCCTGCCCGACGGTCCAATTGAACTCACCCGGAAGCCGCATGAGCCAGTCGCTTTCGCCGTGCATTCCAAGGAGCACGGCGCAGAGCGCCGGGGCGTCGTCTTCGGTCGCTCGACGCCCGATAAGTTTGACGAAGACCTATGCGGCATGGCGGGGCGGAAGAGACGGCCCGTTGCGGACGCTTCGGTCCCGGTTTGCTTCGGGGTGCTGACGTGCTGAACCATTGCGCGTCGCCCCGTTTGATGGTCGATATACAGAGGATCGTTTGACGCACTTTCGACCACGGATATGATCGCGCTGGAAAGAGGCGCGACACGACAATCCCGGAAGGATCAACTCCATGGCTGCGGCGACTCGGTGGGTCTATTTCTTCGGCAACGGCAAGGCGGACGGACGCGGCGATCAGAAGGAACTGCTCGGCGGCAAGGGCGCGGGACTCGCGGAGATGACCCGCATCGGGCTTCCGGTCCCCGGCGGGTTCACCATCACGACAGAAGCGTGCGCCGCGTACCAGGGCAACGGGAAGTGGCCCGCGGGGCTGGACAGGCAAGTCCGCCAGATGATGCAGAAGCTCGAACGGGCGACCAAGAAGCGCTTCGGGGATCCCAAGCGGCCGTTGTTCGTTTCGGTTCGTTCGGGAGCGGCCCGCTCCATGCCGGGGATGATGGAGACGATCCTCAACCTGGGATTGAACGACGCCACCGTTGAGGGACTCGCCAAGCTTTCCGGCAATCGCCGTTTCGCGCTGGACGCCTATCGTCGGCTCATCATGATGTACGGCTCGACGGCCAAGGGCGTCGAACGGCGGCACTTCGAACAGGCCTTCGATTCGATCAAGAATGCAAGAACCCGCTCCCGGATCGCCAAACCCGATCACGAGAAAATCGCGGACACCGACGCCAACGCCGAGGAGCTTGAGGAGTTGGTCGCCACCTTCAAGAACATCTACCGCGAGCACTGCAACGAGGAGTTTCCGCAGGATCCCTATGACCAGCTTTGCGGGTCGATCGACGCGGTGTTCCATAGCTGGATGGCGGACAAGGCCGTCACCTACCGCCGCGTCGAAAACATCACCGGACTTGCCGGGACCGCGGTCAACGTCTGCCAGATGGTCTTCGGGAACATGGGCGACGACAGCGGCACGGGGGTGTGCTTTACCCGCGACCCCAGCACCGGCGAGTCGACGTACTATGGCGACCTGCTGATCAACGCCCAGGGCGAAGACGTGGTCGCCGGCGTGCGGACGCCGCTCCCGCTTTCGCGTCTGGCGGAGATCCTGCCGGCCGCCTACGAACAGCTCGAGGCGGTTCGGGCGATGCTCGAGGTCCATTACAAGGACATGCAGGACCTGGAGTTCACCATCGAGCAGGGCAAGCTGTACATGCTTCAGTGCCGCGTGGGGAAGCGTTCGCCGCAGGCGGCGTTCAAGATCGCCGTCGAGCAGGCGACTCAGGGATTGCTGACTCCGGCGGCGGCGAAGCGACTGGTCAAGAAGCGATTCCTTCCGGCGCGGTACGCGAAGGCGGCGACCAAGCCGGTAATCAGCCGGGGAGAGGCGATCCAGCGCATCGGCGCCTCGGACATCGAGCGGTTGTTCTACCCGGTGCTTGATC
>JBBTCJ010000184.1:0-8793 GCA_038043285.1 Planctomycetota bacterium
CGCGCCGGCGACGATGCGCGTCCGCGCCGCGACAATGGCCGCCGCCTGTTGCCGCTGAAGCAGGGCCCCCGCGATCTCCGGCGCATAGGCGAGGTGGCTGAGTCGCGCCTCCTCCACGTGCACGCCGGCGCGCGCGACGCGATCCTCCAACTCCTTCTGCAGCGCCAGCGACACTTCATCCATGCTCCCGCGCAGCGACAACTCATGATCCGCGGTCGTGTCGTAGGGATAGGCGCTGGCGAGGTGGCGCAGCGCCGACTCGCTCTGCACGCTGACGTAATCGCGGTAGTCCTCGACGTCGAAGACCGCGCGAGCGGTGTCCACGATGCGCCACACAATGACCGCCGCAATCTCGATCGGGTTGCCGCGCAGATCGTTCACCTTGATCGTGGCCCCGTTTAGGTTGTGGGCCCGCTGCGAAATCTTCTTCTTGGTCAACAGCGGATTCGCCCAGCAGAATCCACACTCTTTGACCGAACCCTTGTACTTGCCGAAGAGGATCAGCACCTCCGCCTGGTTGGGTTGCAGCGTGAAAAACCCTCCGCAGGCCACGCCCCACAACGCCGCAACCATGCACGCCGCCACCAGCCACGGGATGAGTTGCTGACTCGCGGCGTAATAAATCGAATAGCCGATGGCCACGCCGGTCACGAACAGCGTACCGACCATCCCCCAGCCATTCATCGCCCGGACCTGAAGCTCGCGGTTTTCCATCGCCTGTCCTCCGTGTTGTTGAACTATATTATAATAATATCATAAAGATACCGTTTGTCAAGTCAGAACCTGTCTGACCGAAATGCATGGAAAACGCGAAAATATCAGTCACAATGTGTTCTTTCTACAGATGTGGTGAAAAGAGCTTGATGGCACCGTCGCGGAGGCGGGTCAGTGGCGGGCGGGCGTCAACCGCTTCCTTGGTCACGGGTTGGAGCGGTGCGATGGCCACATCGAACCGCTCGGCCAACGATGCCGCAAGGGCCGCGTCGTACGCCTCCACGTTGAACTCGAAATTGAGGCGGAAGCTGCGCTGGTCCAGGTTCGCGGAGCCAAACAGCAGCCAGCGACGATCCACGATCATGAGCTTGGTATGAACGAAGGGAGCCGGGCGGCGGTAGACGGCAACCCCGTGCTCCAGCAGTTGCCAGAGGTAGGCGTCGGCGGCCCATCGCATATAGGGCAGGTCGACGAGCGCCGGAAGGATCAACGTTACCCGCACGCCGCGGAGAGCGGCCGTCGCCAAGGCGGCGATCAGCGATCCGGGCGGGATGAAGTACGGAGTCGCGATGTGCACCGATTGCTGTGCTGCCCCGAGAGCGGCCAAGATGATCCAGTGCACTTTTTCGAGGTCTTCGTCCGGCCCATGGATGATGCCGCGGCACACGGCCGCGCCGCAAGGTTCGAACGTTGGAAAATACTCGTCTCCAAGCAGCGGAACCCCCGTGGCCAGGTACCAGTCCTCGACAAAAGCCTCCTGGAGTTGGGCGACGATCGGTCCCTCGAGCCGGAAGTGCACGTCTTCCACCCGGCGGTGGTCGCGGACGTCGCGGTAGTGGCGTTGCGAGATGTTCATCCCCCCGGTGAACCCGACGCGCCCATCGACGATCAGGAGTTTGCGGTGATTTCTCAGGTTGATCCTCAGCCGTCCCAAGGGGAGCCGAAGGGGGAAGAACGCGGCGACCTTGGCGCCGGAGCGCAGGAGCTTGCGTCCCACGCGGGACCAGGATGCCACGGCGCCAATGCCGTCGAGAAGGACGTGTACCTTGACGCCGCGGGCGGCCGCCTGCCCCAGGGCTGCGGTAAACTCCTTGCCGACGTCGTCCCAGTCGAAGATGTAGCTTTCCAGGCTGATGGTTGACTGCGCGGCCCGGATGGCGTCCAGCATTTCCGGGTACGCCTGCTCACCGTTGTGGAGCGGGCGAAGGGTGTTTCCCGCGACCAGCGGCAGACGAGTCACGCGGTTGGCGATGTCGCGGAGGGTGGTGAGCCTTCCGACGGCGTTGTCCAGCGCCGTTTGCTCGGCCGGCGTGTGTGGGCCGCCCCCGGCGAAGAGCCGTTCCCGCGACCCACGGCGGCGCAGGGCGCGGCGCTTCACGCGGTTGATCCCGAACTCCCAGTAGAGCCACGGGCCGACGACAGGCATCGCGAAACCCACGAAGAGCCAGACGGCCGCGCTCCGCGGATCGCGCTTGTACATAACCGCGTGGACCGCGGTCGAAAGCCCCAGCGCCAGCCAAAGCCCGATGATGACCACGATGGCGATAACCAGCCGTGTGTCCATGTCCGCTTGTCGGTTTGGACGCGGCGTGCCGCGTGCCGAAAGGCCTTTCAATTCTCCGCGGCAACCTGAGCTGTGTGCCACGGGCGGCTTGTCCGCCCGTGCCGGCGTTTCCGACACAAGGATCTTGGCGCGACCGTGGAAACACCCTGCCAAGAGGCGAGGGGAGCGCGGCAGGGCTTCCGATAGGGCATATCCTGTACCACGCAGGCGGAATATGCCAGCGGGCTGCCCCGGTCGCAGGGTGGATCGAAGCGACGACCGCTCCATGCTGTCGCGGTTCAGATTGAAACGGCGTCGGCTCCCTCGCGGTCGCGGCGATGATCAAACGACGGCTTTTCAAACACGTTTTTAGTCGCGTTGACAGGTCCGGCGGCGGTGACGATGCTGAAGCCGATGTCCTCTGTCGATTCGGCGACCGGCGCCGTGGATCTATCCGTCGACTTGGCCGGGTTGCGTTTGACCAATCCGGTGATGACGGCTTCGGGAACCAGCGGGTACGGCCCGGAGCACGCCGAGTTCATCGACCTTCGGCGACTCGGGGCGTTCGTGACCAAGGCCGTCTCGCTTGAGGCGCGCAAGGGCAATCCGCCGGAGCGGGTGGTGGAGACCCCGGCGGGCATGCTCAACGCCATCGGATTGGCCAACGTCGGACTCGAGCGGTTCATCGCCGAGAAAGTCCCTTTCCTCCGATCCGCGGGCGTACCGGTCATTGTCAACGTCGTGGGTCACACGGTGGACGACTTTCGCACCGTCTGCCGCCGGTTGGACGAGATCGAGTGCATCGCCGGACTGGAGCTGAACGTTTCGTGCCCCAACGTGGTCGACGGACTCGAGTTCGGAACCGATCCGGTGCGTTTGGCCAAGCTGGTGTCGGCCGTTCGAGCGGAAGTCCGCCGCGCCAAGCTGATCGTGAAGCTGTCTCCGAACGTCACCGACATTACCGCCACGGCGGCGGCGGCCATCGAGAGCGGCGCGGAAGTCCTCTCGATCATCAACACGTTGTGCGGCATGGCGATCAACGTGAACACCTGGAAGCCCATGCTGGCGAATCGGACCGGGGGGCTGTCCGGACCGGCCATCCGGCCCGTGGCCGTGTTCATGGTGCATCGCGTGCATTCGAAGGTCGCCAAGGCGGCCAACGTTCCGATCATCGGAATGGGGGGCATTTCCGATTGGCGCGACGCGGTGGAGTTTTTCCTCGCTGGGGCGACGGCCGTCGCGGTGGGGACGGCTCTGTTCGTTGATCCGCGGACGCCGGTGCACATTTGCGACGGTCTGGCGTCGTACCTGCGAACGCGGGGGTTGTCCTCGGTCCGCGAGGTGATCGGGCAACTCCAGTGATGACCGTCGTTGCGCGAGTTTGCGGGTTCACTGACACCGACCGGATTGTGGGGCGCGGCGGGTCCGGGTTTGACCGCTCCATGCTGTCGCGGTTCGGATCGGCGTGCTCGCTGCGTTGCTCGGAAGCCTGTGGCGGCGCCCGCCCGCGGCGGGTCTTCAGACGGCTTCGCGGTAGGCAATGAAATCGTGCATCAACTGTTTGGTGATCGGTCCGGGTTTGCCGTCGCCGATCGGGCGTTTGTTGACCTCGACGATGGGGACGATCTCGGCGGCCGTGCCGGTGGCGAAACATTCGTCGGCCGCCCAGAGGTCGTGCCGTTCGAGTGTCACCTCGCGGACGGAATGTCCTCGCCGGGCGGCCAATTCCATGACCACCCCGCGGGTGACGCCTTCGAGGATTCCCGCGGTCGCCGGCGGAGTCAGCAGTACGCCGTCACGAACCAGGAAGATGTTGTCGCCGGTGCACTCCGAGATGTACCCCTGGTGGTTGAGCATGATGGCTTCGTCGACGCCGGCGTCGTGGGCTTCGAGCTTGGCCATCACGTTGTTCAGATAATTCAGCGATTTCACCCGGGGGCTGGTGCTGTTGGGGTGGTTCCGCGTGATGCTGGAGACGATGCAGCGCAGCCCGCGCTGGTACACTTCGGGGGCGTACAGGGAGATGGTGTCGACGATGACGATGATGCTGGGGCAGGCCGTCCGAACGATGGAGATGCCCAGCGATCCGACGCCGCGGGTGGCGACCAGGCGAATGTATCCGTCGCCGGTGACGCCGTTGGCCTCCATGGTCTGGTGCATGGCGTCGGAGACGCCTTCTTCGTTGTAGGGCAATTGCAGGCGGATGGCCTTGGCCGACTGAAAGAACCGCCGGACGTGCTCTTCTTCCTTGAAAATCCGTCCCTTGTAGATGCGGATGCCCTCGAAGATGCCGTCGCCGTAGAGCAGACCGTGGTCGAACACGCTGATCTTCGCCTGTTCCGGCGACAGCAGCTCGCCGTCGAGCCAGATGCGCAGGTTCGGCTTGGGCAGGTAGGGGTTTTTCGGGGCAGCGGTCGGTTTGATGGATACAGAGCTCATTGGCCCACCTTCGTTATTACGGGATCCGCGATCGCCGGCTGATTCGTTACCCGGTCGCCGCGCCGCAGCATCCCCTCGCCCAGAAACATCTGCCGATGGGCCCGTGACGCCACCTTGGCGTCGTGGGTCACCATCACGATGGTCTGCCCACTCTTGTTGGACTCGCTCAGGAGGTTGAGAATCTCATTGCCGATCCGAGCGTCCAAGTTACCGGTCGGCTCGTCGGCGAGCAAGAGGGCGGGACGGTTGATCAGCGCCCGGGCGATCGCCACCCGCTGCTGTTCGCCTCCGGAGAGTTCCCGGGGGCGGTGCGAAGATCGTTCGGAAAGCCCCATCCTTTCCAGAAGTTCCGCCGCATCGCGACGGGCCGCCGCCGCCGTCCGCCGCCAACCGACGAACGATTGCCCCACCATGCGGGGCATGACCACGTTTTCCAGAACCGTCAATTCCGGCAGTAAATGATAGAACTGGAACACGAATCCGACGTCGTGGTTGCGGTAGCGCTCGCGCTGGGAGGCCGACCGATCAAATACGCTGATGCCGCGAAACTCCACTTTCCCCCGGTCCGGTGTGTCCAAGGCCCCCAGCAGGTGGAGCAAGGTACTCTTGCCGGAGCCGCTGGAGCCCATAACCACCACGAACTCCGCCTCGGACAAGTCCAGCGAAGCTCCGCGCAGAACATCCACCTTGGCACGTCCCGTACCGTAAGACTTGTGAAGATTCGTCGCCCGAAGAAAGGCCTGACCCATGTGTTCCTGCTCTTGGGATTACTCGTATCGAAGGGCCTTCACCGGCCACACCCGGGCCGCGATCCACGCGGGAATCAGCGAGCCTACCATCGATGAAATGATGGCGACGATTCCGATCCAAACCGCGTCGGCGGTCTTGACCGCCTCGGGGATGCGATCGAACGAATACACGTCGGGACTCCAGACCCGAAGCTGCGGGTTCAGGCGGGCGAGTAGATCCTGGATGTCGTTGATGTTCCAGACGAACATGGCTCCGACGGCGACGCCGAGCACCGACCCGAACACGCCGACCGCCGCGGCATAGGCGATGAACATCCCGGCGACGCCTTTCGGCGACGCGCCGATGGCCTTCAAGACGCCGATATCGCGGATCTTCTTTTCGACGATCATGTAGAAGATGCATCCGATGAGCACGATGGCCACCATGCTGATGAGCGAGAACAGGATCGTCACCAGCACCTTTTCCTTCTCCACGGCCTGGATGAACTGCCGCTGCATGTCCTCCCAGGTGTACACGTCAACGTGTTTGAGGGAGAGGAAATCGGTCTGGGTGAGTTCCTGGTTCTCGAGAAGCCCGGCGTAAAACTCCATCCATGTGCGATTGATTCGCTCGCGGCTGAGGTCGAGATCCACGCCCGGTTGCAATCCGATCAAGACCTGGTTGACACGCGGTTTGGACATTCCGCCGTCGGTTAACGCCTGGGCGTCCATGGCCAGCTTGGCCTGGAGGGCGTCGAAGTCGACGTAGACCGCGAGGCTGTCGATCTCATAGATGCCGGTGCGGGAATCGTCGGCGTAGCGCAGCGGCCAGCGGACCGGCGGTTCTCCCGTGGGGTTTCCTGCGGGACTCAAGGGCATCAAGGTGAGGGCCACGTCCGAGCCGCGGGCGAGAGAGCGATCGAAGTTTCCATCCGCGCGGCGGTAGTTGATCATGTCGCATCCGACGATGATCCCGTCGCGCGGCGGACCTTCGTATCCCGGACCGGAGACGGATGCGGCGAACACCCGTTCGGCATTCCCCGGGTACTGGGTATCGGGCAGCAGCACCGGGGCCCAGGGTGCGGCGTCAAACCGCGCCAGTTCCTGGCGATCGGTTTCCGTGCTTCGCCATTTCTCGTTGGCGGCTTTCAGGTCCGGCGGCAGGGCCAGCTCGCCGGACGGGTCCACGCCCAGGGTGGGCATCTGCTGCGGGTCAAGGCGCGTGGTTCCGGGGAAATACTTGTCGTAATGCAGACCCTTCTTGAACTCGTTGACCTGCTGGTACTCCGAAAGGCGGATGCCGAACACCCGGGCGGGCTTGGTGTAATTGGTTGTCGGTACGCGAAAGATGCCGTAGGTGTAGATGGTCGGGGTGGTGATCCGCACGACCTCCGGCAGCTCTCGCCGCAGGCGTTCGCTGAACTCCTCGTAGTACGGGAAGCCCTGCATGGAGTCGCAGTGAACGACGATCTCGCTGTGCAGCCCGCGGGACCGCGCCCGCACGGTGTCGAGGAACCCGCCCATGACGCTGAGCACCACCAGCACCATCGCCACGCAGAGCATGACGCTGGCAATGCCGAAGAACGCGATCAGCTTGGTGTTCAGATATCGCCAGGCGAGGAACCACTTATACATGGTCGATGAACCCAAAAAACTAGAGTCGCCAAGGCGAGCATTCCTTCATTGAACGCCGGCAGTCTACACTGATCTTGGCGGCCCGTCACCTGGAATCCCGTGGGAGCCTCCGAGTTGCGTGCTACCGAAGAAGCAGGAGCGTCGACAGCGGCATCGAAACGATCCTCGGATCATCGCTGACGGCGTCGTCGTTCAAGGTCACGAGTACACCAAACGGCGCGTTGTAGTGCGACTTTTCGATGAATGAACGCAGACCGATTGTGTCCTTGTAGTCAATGCGCCGGCGGTACTTTACCTCGATGGGGATGCGTTGTTCTCCGATGGTCAGCACGAAATCGACTTCCGGCTCCGCCCCGCGTTCTGGAAAATATGCCACGTCAAGTCCGATGATCGAACGAAGGAAATATCCCGTAGTGCTCTCCGCGACTCGGCCGGCAAGATCGCCGAGGTGCGGCGCGTGCTCGAGCTCCATCGGGGTCAACGGAATAGACTCCTGCAGCCACGCGGCCCGAAGCGTGTGATCGCACAGGCACAGCTTCGCGGGCCCACGTTTTTTCTTGAGCCGCAGTTCCAGTGGTTCCACCAGACGAACAAGGAGCGTACCGTCCAAAAACTTCAAGTAGGCAAGAACCCGCTGTTGCCCGATGTTTGCACCCATGGCCTGATGCAGTTCTTCAAGATACAAGTCCGGACGAGGCGTCTGCCCGATGTAGCGGCAGGCGAGCCGGAAAACTTCCTCAAGCAACTTCTCGTCACGGCGCTGTCCACGCGGTCCCATCCGGAGATCATGCTTGATCGCTTTCCGAATCACGCTCTCATTGAGAAAATCCGCAACTCGTTCCCACGGTTCGTCGGTTCGGGACTGCGACACCGGGTATGCGCCGCGAGCCGAGAACGCGCTGAACGCTTGATCTCGCAGGACGCGGTTCTGTTCACCGTGGGTACGAAGACCTCGCCAGAACTCCTTCTCTTTCAGCGGCGCCAGACCGTTGTGAGGCAAGTGAGCCTTGATCTCACCGAATCCCCGAATCCTCGCGATCTCTCGCAACGTGAGCGGACCCATTTCGATGGTGGTGATACGACCCGCAAGACTGTCTCGCCCAGCCTCGATTCGCAGCGCCGAGCTTCCCGTCACGAGCACGCGAACCGGGTTAAGATCGACAAGTTGCTTCAACTGCGGCGCCCATTCCTTGAGGTTTTGTACTTCGTCCAGGAAGATCAGCGGCTTCGCTCCCTTCCGCGCAGCCTTGGCAAACGACATCCCGAGGATTGCCTCGGAGTACCACTCGCAGAGTTCGATGATCGGCATCGAAACCCGCCGGACTTCGGCCAGGTCGTCAAACTGAACTCGAAAAATCGAGCGAGCCTCGAAGCCCTCGTCGAGAAACTGACTGATGACGTGGTTGAGCAACGTCGTCTTGCCGATCTGACGCGGGCCCGTCAGTACAAGTGCAGGAGTTAGGCCCTTCTTCAGCCCTCGAACCAATGCATCAAAGGGCCACCGTCGCATCGGAGGCAGATCGACGATCCGCTCGCCCTCCCACCACGGATTCGCGGCCCGGATACCGATCTCTAGCCCACGTTTCGGCAGAACGTCGAAAAGAGTCTCCTGTCGCCATCGCCCCATGCGCCTACACCTCTTATTCTTGCGCTGGTCTTTGCAACGGAAACAAAATCACGTCGCGGATGCTGGGGCTGTCGGTCAGCAGCATGACCAGACGGTCGATGCCCACG
>JBBTCJ010000185.1:0-38949 GCA_038043285.1 Planctomycetota bacterium
GTGCGGGCTGGGGCTCGTTGCCGGCACGGCCCGCGATGGTACGGGATGCGTCGGGCGCCAGCAACCAGACCGCGGGCGATTCTTGGTGGCGTAATGGAGGTGAGAGCTATTCGGGCTGAGCGGTTTGAGGTAGGATTTCCGCTCGTCGTTCGCGTTGCGGACGGGGGCGGGCGGGCGCTACGATGACTCCGCACCGCCGCTGGAGGTGGACGGCATTGGTCGTCAGCGCCGTGCGAACAGCGGCAACGCCTGACCAGGAGAGGTGCCCGAGCGGCTGATGGGGCTGGTTTCGAAAACCAGTGTGCGGGAAACTGTACCGGGGGTTCGAATCCCCCCCTCTCCGATGCAGGGGCAGGAGATAGCCCGTCGGATGCGGTGACGCATCCGGCGGGCCTATCATTTGCTTGCTTGGACGCAACGCACCGTCGCCTTCGCCCCGGTCGAGCCAACAAAGTGATCCGATGCAGGATTCCGGCCTGAGAGTACCTCGCCGACCAGGCATCCGCGCGGGCCGACCCTTGACACTTCGCGCCAAGGGGAGCAGCCTGCGGCTCGCAGGGTAGCCTAAGGGTTTGCAGGTCAACTCTATTTCGGGCTGGGTACTCGTCGGCTTATGCCGTGCATGTCGGCGAATTTTATCAGTCCCAGGCTGTCGTACTCCTTCCAGGTCCACTCGAGGGTGTCTGAATCGACCACCCGCAGCCTGCCGCGCCCTGACGTTCGAAAACCATACTTCGCGCCGACGGCCCTCATGTGGAAGGTCCGCGTTCGCTCGTCGAACCGGACGATGGCCTCCGAGACTTCGCCGAGGCTGTCAAACCAGGACATCCGAAACCGCTTGATCGAGGAATCGAACATCCACAGGCTCATCCCGCTGACGTGCCCCATTGGACCCATCTCGAGGGCGGCGTAATCAGCCAGCAAGCGTCCATCGAGCGTCCACTCCGCGCGGTTGGAGCCGCGGGTCTGGAACGGTTCGTCCAGCACGGCCAGGCGTACCTCGCCGGTTGTCTCCCACGAACCAGCCAATGCATCGAGCTGTCGAAGTTCGGTGGGCGGTGATGGTCGCTGAAGGCACGAATGCGCCGCGCTGCCCGGCGCGTGGCAACCCGCCAACAGGGCTGCGGCTGCCGAGAGAGAACCCGATGCGTATCTTGCGGCGCGCCGGGCGCTTCGAAACGAGGTAGCCATTGAGCGCATGCTTCCGGGCGACCTTACTTTTTCTTGCTCGTCCCGTGCATGTCCGCCACCTTGAACAGTCCCAGCGCGTCCCAGCCCGGCCATTCACGCCAGCACCAATCCATCGTCTTGTCGTCGGTGAACTTCATGCATCCTTTGCCGCGACTCGTGCCCCAGGGCGCACTGCCCGAGGCGTTTATGCAGAAGCAATCGCACTTCTCGTTGTAGGTGACCGTTCCACGGCCGGTCGTTCCCCAATCGTCAAACCACCAGATTCGGAACTTTTTGGCTTTGACGTCCCACGTCCAAAGTGAACGCGCCGACATCTTTCCGACGTCGCCCATCTGTGCGTCGGCGGTTTCCATCAGATACCAACCATCGAGCACCCATTCAAACTTGCTGGTCCCGGTGGATTTCATCGGCTCGTCCAGCCCGGCGAACTTCGCCTCACTGCCTGCCTCCCATGTTCCCACCAGCCGGTTGAGTTTCTCCAGCTCGGCGGGCTTCTGCGGGCGCATCTTCTTCATGTCCTCGACGGTCATCTTCGGCATGCAGCCGGCGAGCAGACCACAGAGAACGATCCCCACGCTAGTTCGTACAGCGCTGCGATTCATGTGTTTTCTCCTGAAAAAGTAGGTATTGACCACTCCGGGCGGGAGTATATCCCGCGGAGCGGGCAAGGCAACGTGTTCCTCCCGTCCTCTCCCAGTCTGCCGCTCGTCGGACCGCTATTGAGGCGCGTCGAATGCGGGATCCCCGGGGCGAAACACTGCGAGCGCCCATGGGCGCTCGGCTGGCCCGCCGGGGCGCGGATGTGATAGGACCGCGCCATTTGGTCGCGGTTCCGATCACGTACGCCGCCCCGCCTTCGCGGGCGGGCAGGAATCAACATGATCGAACGGTCCCCGATACTACGCAAACGCCTGCGCGAGAAGCTCGGCAAGATGGATAGGCTGAACGCCGGTGTGATGCTCTATTTGGGTTCGGCAGCTGAAGCCCGACACGACAATCTCGGCCTCACCGTGGTCTCGTACGGCGGGAAACAGCCGCTGCTCGCCGACAGTTTTCGACAAGTCATGGTGTTCGACTTCGTGGCCAAACGCGCCGGCCATCCCACAGCAACCGGCTTCGATCTCGACCGCGCCGTCCCCGAACGCTCGGCGGAGCAGCGCCATGGCGTCCTGGGTACCGACAAGTGCCTTCTGATGGCAGTGGCCGTGGTACGCGATGTGTCGGGGCTGCGGGGAACTCGGCAGGGCTTCCGGGTGCAAGTCGATGGTGCGGGAAAGAAGCGTTTCCAGGAGCAGGGATTGTTCGGCCACGCGCCGCGCCGCGCTGGTGCGAACGAGTTGCGGGTACTCATCGACGAGGGTCAGCAGGCAACTCGGCTCGACGCCGACGATCGGCACGCCGCGACCGGCCAGGCGAGCGAGCTGTGTCACGTTCGCCTGAGCAAGCTCACAGGCCTCCGCGAGTAGCCCCTGACTGATGGCCGTTCTTCCGCAACAGACCGTGCTCGGACAAAGCACGTCATACCCCGCTCGCTCCAGCAGCTGCACGGCGGCGATGCCGACGTGCGGATGAAAGTAGTTCGTCCAGGTGTCCACGAAAAGCGCAGCGGGGCCAAGCAAGGGCGTCTTGTGCGTCGGTGACGGCCGCCGCCGCCACCACGCCCGGAATGTTTGTCGGGCCAGCGGCGGCATCGCGATCCGGCGGTCGAGACGGAACATCCACTCCATCGCTCTTCGCATCGGCGCCGATCGAGCGACGGCGCTGACGATTCGCGGGAACCTCGACGCCTTGGCAAGCATCAGGGGCAAGCTGGCCAGCAGGCGCGCACGCTTTGATGCCCCGTGCACGAGATGCCTTCGCGCAAGGTACTCCGCCTTCAGGCGGGCCATGTCCACGCCGGTCGGGCACTCGGTCTTGCAAGCCTTGCACGAAAGGCATAGATCCATCACCTCCTCCAGCGCTGGATCGGCAAGTCCTTCGAGCATGCCTCGGTTGGATAGCGCCAGCCGCAGGGCGTTCGCGCGAGCGCGGGTGGTGTGCGTCTCGTCGCCGGTCGCCATGTAGGACGGGCACATGGTTCCGACAAGGCGTTGACGACACTGGCCGACGCCGGAACACATTCCCGCGAGTCCGGGCATCCCGCCGTAGGCCGAGAAATCGAGGTACGTTTTTACTTCGCTCGAACGGAACGATGCCCCGTATCTCAGGTGTTCGGTCATCGGCCAGGGGTCGACAATCTTGTGTGGGTTCATGATCCCGGCCGGATCGAATAGCGTCTTGACCTGCCGGAAGGCGCTCATGAGCTTTGGGCCGTAGGTTTTCTCCAGCCAGCACGAACGAACGATCCCGTCGCCATGCTCGCCGGTCATTGCGCCTCCAAACTCCAGCGCCAGGTCGCTGACGGCGTCGGCGATTCGCCGCATCCGCTCGATGTCGGCACCGTGCTTGAGGTTGAGAACCGGCTTGACGTGGATGCAGCCAACGCTGGCGTGGGCGTAGTAGCCTGCGTGAATCCCTTCAGCATCCAGGACGGCCTTGAATCGGTCGATGTACGCCGCCAGGCGCGACGGGTCGACGGCACTGTCCTCGACAAAGGCGTAGGGTTGAGCGTCGCCGGGCTTGGACATCAACAGCCCCAGGCCGGAAGTCCGCACGTTCCAGACATCGGCCTGTCCGGGAGCGTCGGTGACCACGGGAGTTGCGTAAGCGCTGCCGACGGCATCACGATCGCCGAGGAACTTCCGGACGCGAGCTTGGAGCTCCGCTTCATCGTTGGCGAAGAACTCCACGACGAGCAGGGCTTCCGGGCTGCCGGTCAGGAACGCGGACCGTCGTTGCATCGACGCGTTCTCTCCGGCGGCGCTCACAATCAGTCGGTCGACGAGTTCGACCGCCGCGGGTCGGTGGGTGAGGATCGCCGGCGTAGCCTCGAGGCCTTTGCGCAGAGAATCAAAATGCAGGACAATCAAACCGGTTCGTGATGGAATGGGAATGAGGTTGAGCTTGGCCCGCACGACGATGCCCAGGGTGCCCTCGCTTCCGCAGAGGATCGTTGTCGCATCCGCAGGCGTCCCAGGCGGACCGAGCCGATCCAGCCCGTAGCCTCCGTTGCTCCGCATCACTTTCGGAAAACGGCGCACGATCTCCTCGTGGTTTTCGTCCCGAATGCGGCCCAATCCAGCCGCAATTCGTTGCGCCGCGCCTGCGGGAGTCGACGGCAACGCCGAGCGTGGGCCGGAGTTTCCGTCCCCTTTCGCGAAGGTGACACATTCGCCGTTCGACAGGATCACGGACAGCTCCAGAACGTGATCCACAGTGCGGCCGAAAACCGCCGAGTGTGCCCCGCAGGAGTTGTTGGCGATCATGCCCCCGATGGTCGCGCGACTGCTGGTGGCGACGTCCGGCGCGAAATGCAATCCCAAGGGCCGCAGGTGCACGTTGAGTTCGTCGAGCACCACGCCGGGCTCGACCTCGACCGTCCGCGACGCGGCATCAACGCGAAGGATCCGCTGCATGTGGCGCGACATGTCCATCTGAACACCCGGGCCGACGGCGCCACCCGCGAGCCCGGTTCCCGCGCCGCGAGGAACGACCGATACGCCGAACCTGCGGCATTCACCAACGGCTGCAATCACGTCCTCGATGTCGCGCGGTGTCACGACGCCGAGGGGAGGGATTTCGTAGATGCTGGCGTCCGTGGCGTACATGGCCCGCGCCAGGCGATCAAACCGAACCTCGCCCCGAACGCGGTTTCGCAAAGCCGCCCAGAGGTCGGCGTCCGCCGAAGGGGCGGACGAGGTCGGTGCGCCGAGAATTGAGAGGGGGAGATTCACTTGTCCAGAGGGAAGGTGGCTGAGCTTAAAGCGATCCGGCGGTAAACCGCCGCGGTGGCGTCCGCCATGGCGCTCATGCTGTGAAAGCGACGAGCGTACTCCATCCCCGAAATCGCGATGCCCCGGGAACGCGCCGGGTCAAGGAGGGCTTCCTCGATGGCCGCCGCAAGTGACTCAGGCGTCGCGGAGTGACTACGGAGCGCCGTCTGTCCGGGATGAAGGTGGTCATCCACGCCGCCTGGGGCGGCGATGACCAACATGCCGGCGCCGAGGGCGTGCAGGCTGTCGGCCGTAAACTCCGACTCCGCTGCAGGCTGAATGAAGAAGTCCGCGGCGCGCAACGCCGCAGTTGAATCGCCGAGTGGCTGGGCGAACGTGACCACGCCTGAGAGAGCCAGGCGACGCACCATTTTGCGGAGTTCTCCCTCCAAAGGCCCCTGTCCTACGAGGAAGGTGAGCGGCGCCGCTCCTCGCTTCTGCAGACCGTGCAAACCTTGGATGAGTTCCGCGACACCGTAGCCGTGTTGCAGCGCAGCCGTACAAAGCAGCGTCGCAACCCGACCGGCTTCCGCGAAACAGGTCGCGTGCTGCGCCGTCGGAACGCCGGCGCGGATCCACTCCACCGGTGGGTCGTTCGTGCCCAGGGCGGCGACGGCGGCCTGCCGCAGGGGTTCGGTGAAGGCCAGGATGGCACGCACTCGGCGCCGGTCCAACGCCGCCGCCTCCTCGCAATCCGCCAGGGAAGTGACCTGCAAGACCACGTCGGCGTCGAGTTCGTCAGCCGCGGTCAGCGCCGCACGGTACGATGCCGACGACATGGCGTGGACCAGGGATGGGGGTTGGGCGGAAAGCGAGTCAATCAGTCGTTCAAGACGTCGCCGCGCCGACGGAAACACCAGCCGTTCGTGAATGAGCGCCTGAACCGGACCGAGAAGCAGGGATTCCACCCGAGGATCGGAGCTGACCAGTCGAAGGGGAACGGCTTGATCAACCAATCCGATGGCCAGATGTCGCAGCGTCCGCCCGAATCGTTCAAAGGCCTCCGGGTCGATCATCATCGCCACGCTGCATGGCGGATGGGGCGAACTATCGGCGGGATCGGCCACGAAGGGCATCACA
Organism: Planctomycetota bacterium; assembly: GCA_038043285.1. Classification (GTDB taxonomy): domain Bacteria; phylum Planctomycetota; class Phycisphaerae; order UBA1845; family UBA1845; genus JBBTCJ01. Next base: position 6,144 of record JBBTCJ010000185.1, read on the forward strand.
ACATTTCGGCGCGTCAGTGTCAATCGGCGGGGACTCGTTGTCAGAAGGGCGTCGTCGGCCTATCCTTTTGTCCAACAGCGGCTGAGGCACATATTCGTAGAATTGCGCTTCGCGGCTGCCTTGACCCAGGGGTTCCCTTGCAGGTTTATCGCGGCATCCAGACGGTGAATCCGCCGCTTGACGGGTCGGTACTTACCGTCGGGAATTTCGACGGTCTGCACCGGGCTCACCGGCGTCTTCTGTCCGAGGCCCAGCGTCTCGCCGGGTCATTGGGCAGCAAGGTCGTGGTTCTGACTTTCGAGCCGCATCCTCTGACCGTGGTCGCGCCGGCCAAGGCGCCCGCCCGACTTTCCACACCGGAGGAGAAGCTGGAACTCCTTAAGGACGCTGGGGCCGACATCATCGTCGTCGCCGAAAGCAACCCCGCTTTCCTGGCGTTGGAGCCGCGGCAATTCGTCGAGGACGTCCTCGTTGCACGGTTCCGCCCGCGGCACATCGTCGAAGGACCGTCGTTCGGTTTCGGCCGGGGAAGACGTGGAACGCCCGACACGCTGCAACGCTACGCCGCTCCGTTCGGCTGCGACGTCCGCATCGTTGAACCCGTCGAGGTGCAGCTTGACGGCGTTGCGGCGATGGTATCCAGTTCCCTCATCCGCAATCTGCTTCGCGAGGGGAAGAGCCGGCTTGCTGCCGATTGTCTGGGACGCCCGTATTCACTGACCGGGCTGGTGACCCGTGGCGCGGGTCGTGGACGGCGCATCGGCTTTCCTACCGCCAACATCGAGACCTCCGCCGGACAGCTCGTCCCCGCCGAGGGCGTCTACGCAGGGCACGCCGTGGGGCCGGGCGTGCATCGACATTGCGCCATCAGCGTGGGCCACACGCCGACGTTCGGCGGCGTGGCGGAGCAGGTCGAGGCCCATTTGCTCGATTTTGAAGGCGATCTATACGACTCCCGACTGCGTATCGAGTTCGAGGAGTTCCTTCGTCCCCAGCGGCGATTTGCCGGCATCGACGAACTTGCGCGGCAGCTCGCGATCGACGTCGACTGCGTGCGTGAAATGGCCGCCGGCGCTTCATCGGTAGGCAGGATCCGGCGCGGCGGAGGGCTTGATTGATGGACCTCGGTTTGCGTGAGTTTGTGGAGGCCGCGTCCTGGATCGCGGGATTCCGGCGACCTTTGCTGCTTTCGCACGTCAAACCCGACGGCGACGCGCTCGGCTCGCTGGTAGCGATGCGGACCCTGCTGGCGGCGCGGGGCGTCGCCGCGACGGCGGTGATTTTCGACGAACTTTCCACGCGTTACACGATCTTCGCGCGACACGGAAAACTCCCCTGCTTCCCGCGGGAAATCGGGGAGGAGGAGCTTGCGGCGTGCGACGCGGTCATCGTTTTGGATACTTGCTCCTACAACCAACTTGAGCCGGTTGCGGATTGGCTTCGGCGTTGTCCGCTTCCGAAGATGGCGATTGATCACCACCACACCCGCGACGAACTGGCCGACCGGTATCTGATCGACTCGTCCGCGGCCGCCAACTGTCTGCTCCTGTACGAACTTGCCCGGGCGTCCGGATGGAAGATCGAGCAGGCGGCCGCGGAAGCCTTGTTCATCGGATTGGCCATGGATACCGGTTGGTTTCGCCATGCGAACACCAACGAGCGGGCGCTGCAGGCCGCCGGAGAGCTTGCCGGATTGGGCGCCAATCCGAACGCGCTGTTCATTGAGTTGTATCAACGAGAGACGGCCGGCCGCATCAGACTTCTTGGGCGGGCCGTCGAATCGCTGGAACTGCACGAGGATGATCGACTCGCATTGATGACGCTACCCGCGTCGGCCTTCCCGGCGACCGGGGCGACTCGGGCGGAGACCGAGGACATCGTCAACGAACCCCTTCGCATCGCGACGGTCCGTGTCTCGGCGCTGCTGGTGGAGCACGACGAGGGTTTCGTTCGTGTGAATCTTCGCGCCAAGGCGGCGGGAGAGGGTGCGGATGCTCAGCCTGCGGTGGACGTTGCCGCGGTGGCTCAATTGCTCGGCGGAGGCGGACATCGCGCGGCTGCCGGGGGCACGGTGCGAGGGGACGTCGCGACGGTGCGTGGAACGGTGATCGACGTGCTGCGCCGAGCCTTGTTTGCCGGTTCGACCTGACTCCTTGAGGAGACGTGCATCCTCCGTGGCGTCGTGGCTCGTGCTAGCGGCGGAGCGCATGGCGCAGCCTCGGGCGCATGCGAGGCAGGGCTTGTCGGGGTGCAACCCGCACGGAGTGGTGCGGGTATAGGGTTTGCGGGACTGTGCGTCCCGTTCCGGGGGCCTAATGGGATGCTGGAGACCGTTCCATGAGCGACCGCAATGCAAGTGCGTCGCCGTCTAGCCCGGCTCGATTGTCAGGCGCCATGGAGGAGGTCTTTTGCCAACTGTTGCGCACGGCCGTCGATCGTGAGGCTTCGGACGTCCATCTCATTCCCGGTTTTCCCGCGACGCTGCGGATTCACGGGCGGTTGGTGGGGCTTTCCAAGGAGCTGCTCGACCCAGGCGCGGTCGCCCAGTTTGCGAGAATCATTGTGCCGGCCGCCCAATGGGACGCCGTCTCGACCGCCAAGAATGTTGATCTCTCGATCGCCGTGACGCACGGCAACCGATCGTGCCGCTTCAGGGCCAACGTCTTTCATGCCCAGGGACATTGGTGCGCCTGCCTGCGCCACGTTCCCGAGGCGATTCCCGCCTTGGATTGGATGGGGTTTCCGGAGGGCCTTGCGCGGCGATTGATTGCCTATCCCAACGGACTGGTCATCATTACCGGCGTCACGGGATCCGGGAAATCCACGACGCTCGCAGCGCTGGTGGATCTGATGAATCACGACGGGGGCCGACGGATCATCACCGTCGAGGAGCCGATCGAATACGTTCACGGACCCGTCAGTTCGACGGTTGTTACCCAGCGCGAGGTCGGCCGCGACGTGGATTCATTCTTTGACGGGCTAAAGTACGGACTTCGTCAGGATCCCGACGTGATTCTTCTCGGAGAGATCCGGGACCGCGATACGGCTCAAATGGCTCTCAGCGCCGCGGAAACCGGCCATCTCATTTTGACTACGCTTCACACCAAGGACGCCAAGGGGGCCGTGACCCGTTTCGTCGATTTGTTCCCCCACGACGCCCAGGACGACGTTCGCACGCAGCTTGCGCTCAGCCTGCGAAGCGTGGTGAGTCAGCATCTGCTGGCCGCGGCGAAGGATGGCGCGAAGCGCGTGCTGGCGATGGAGGTGATGCATGTCACCCAGCCGGTTCGCAGCGCTATCCGCCAAGGCAAAATTGAGTCCATTGAGTCAGCGATCCAAACGGGACGCCGCGATGGGATGGTGACCCTCGATGAAAGCCTGAGGGAACTGCTTAACGCGGGGAGGATCTCGTTGGACACGGCTCGGCGTTTTGCCAAGGATCCCGCCCATCTGCGAATCGGTGGCTAGGCCGCGTCTGAAATCCTCTCTCCCTGCCGAGCCTGGGAAAAAATCCCCCTCGGGAGCGAATTTGTCCCCGTTTCCAGTGCTGGGGACGCGGTCGTCGAGGGAAAAATTCCCCGGCTCGGCGGGGAGAGAGGTTCTTAGACAGAGCCTAAAGCGGCTCCTCGACCTCGGCCCGGCGGGTGATTTTGATGGCCAGGTTATCCTTGTGCCGACCAAGCTGCCCGGCGAATTTGTTCTCGCCCTCGACGCAAAGGATCATGTCCGTCCCCAGCGGTTTGGTGGTCTGCAGAATGTCACCAGGTTGCAGCGTCAGAAGGTCGCCTACGGTGATCGTGGTCTGCCCGAGGAACGCCGTCAACGTCACGAACGTCGCTCCGATGCCTTTGGATATCTCGTCGGACTGGTTCTCTCCGAGTGAACGCCGCTGATAGGCAAGCCAGCCTTGCGACAGGAGCTTGCCCACCACCGGTTCGATCACGTTGAACGGGATGCACAGGCTCATCGTTCCCGCGCGGCCGCCCATCTTGATCTCGAATCCCAGAACCACCACGACTTCGTTGGGGGCGACGATCTGCACCAGGTGCGGGTTGCTCTCCACTTCTCCGATCTTGAACTTGACCTCCACCAGATCGGTCCACGCCTCGGTGAGCGCTGTCAGCGCCCGGTTGTTGATCTTGGTCACCAACCGCTGTTCAATGACCGTAAGCGGGCGCTGGGGGATGAACAGGTCCGAGTTGGATCCGCCCAGCAGCCGATCGATGATCGGGTAGATGATCAGCGGGCTGATTTCCAGGCAGAGCTGTCCCTGAAGAGGCTCGGCCGTTAAGAGGTTGAAATTCGTCGGGTTGGGCAACGAGTGAATGAACTCGCTGTAGGTCAACTGCTCGGCGCTGGCCACGCGGATCTCGACGATCGTCCGCAGGAACCCGGAAAGAAAGGCCCCAAAATTCCGTGCGAACCCCTCGTGAATGCCTTCGAGCGCCCGCATCTGTTCCTTGCTGACGCGTTCCGGCCGTTTGAAGTCATAGCTGTGCACGTCCTTGGCGGCGATCGTCCTTCGCCCGGTGTTTAGCGAAATGGTTGCGCCATCGCCTCCGCCGGCTTCCACCGCGGCGAGTAGCGCGTCAACTTCGCTCTGATCAAGGACGTCCGCCATCGCGCTGTCTCCACAAGGCGCACCTTCCGCGCCCTTTCGTCACCTGCTGGCCTTATCGGGCGTTGAACGGACGGGACTTGAATCTTGCGATTGCGAATCGCTCGCGCATGCCTGCCGCGCGGCGTGAATTCCGCAGGATCAGGAGGCGGTTGCGACCAAACACTCCAACCGTTGGAAGAAATCCGGGAGCGTCTTGCCTACACAGCCGGGATCCGTGATCGCTAGATCGGGAACTCTCAACCCGACCAGGGCGAAGCTCATGGCGATGCGGTGGTCGGCATAAGTTTCGATGATCCCGGGTAGAACCCGCGACGGTGGAGTAATGCGCAGACCGTCTGCCGATTCCTCGACCGCGGCGCCAAGTTTGCTCAATTCGCGCGCCAAGGCAGCCAAGCGGTCGCTCTCCTTGACGCGGAGGTTTCCGACGTTGCGGATGCACGTCGCCCCGTCGGCGAACAACGCAAGGACTGCCAGGGTCGGTACCATGTCCGGCATGTCCGCAAGGTCCACGTCCAGTCCGGCGAGTTTTGTCGAGGAGGCTGGACCCTGAAGCACGATCCGCGCCGGCTCCACGACGGCTCGACATCCCATGCGCTCGAGCAGTTTGACGAACCCAACGTCGCCCTGGATGCTCTGAGAACCTAGTCCTTCGATCGTGACCCGCCCTCCGGTCAGGGCAGCGGCCGCGAGAAAGTAACTCGCGCTCGAAGCGTCGGGTTCGATGGCGAAATCCGCCGCCGAAAAGCGCTGCGGCGCTTCCACGATGAAGCGGTCCGCAAAGTCGTCAGACTTCGCGGCCAAGCCACCGGCACTCGAGAGGACTGGGACGCCGAACCGCTCCATGACTCCCAGCGTCATGCCTACATAGGGCCGGCTTGACTGGTCACCACGGGCCTCGATCAGGACGTCGCCCACGGCGTACGGCGCGACAAGCAGCAAGGCTGAGAGGAACTGACTTGATGCCGGTGACTGAAACGTGACTGTCCCTCCGCGCAGTCCTCGACCATGAACCACCAGCGGCGGATATCCCTCGGCGCCTCCATATTCGACGGGGCAGCCCAGCGTTTGCAGGGCGTCAACCAATGCCCCGATCGGTCGCTGCCGCATTCTCGGCGTGCCGTCGAGTTCGTGTCGTCCATGACCGAGCGAACAGAGGGCCGTGCAAAACCGGATCGTTGTCCCTGAATTGCCGCAGGCAAGCCGGGATACTTGGGCGGGCAAGTGACCGCAACAACCAAGAAGCTCGGCTGTACCCTGACGCTGATCCGCCGCCACGGAAACGCCAAGGCATCGCAGTGCTTCCATCATCAATAACGTGTCCTCGGCGAACAGGACGTTGGAGAGCTTGCTGGTTCCGTCGGCCAGGGCCGCCGAAATCAGCGCCCGGTTGATGATGCTCTTGGACCCGGACAACGTGATAACGCCGTCCACCGGGCCGCGGGTTGGCTGGCAGCGGTAGATTTGCATTTCGTTGAGCATAATCCCGCGCCGAGATGGCGTCGATCCTCGGTACGTGCCCTCCAGCGTCTATCAGCTGTCGGCACCCGTCTTGTTCGTCTCGCTGGCTGCACTTGACATCCGATGCCGGAAGAGAATACTGAACGCCGGCTCGGGTGGAAGAACTCAACCTGAGCCGACGTTGACAAGTGAATAGGTCGCGATCGCTGGTGCCCGGCGCGTGCCGGGCAAAAGGGAAGGTGGTGCAATTCCACCGCGGACCCGCCGCTGTAATCGGGGACGAACGCCGCACGTGGACCTCGGGAAAGTTGACCTGCGCCGCGGGCTTTTGCCCGCGTGGTTGGTTGTTAGCTTTCCGGAGGTCCCAAGCCATTCGCAGCGTCTAGCAAGCTCTGAGGGAGTTTGCTTGCCGCACGGAGAAGGCGCGGCTAGTAGGACGATCCGTAAGCCAGAAGACCTGCCGTGATCGCCGTTGGAGGAAGTGGCGCCCCCGGAGTTTGGGGCGTCGCGATCGAAGACGTTTCGACGCGTTGCGGTGGGAGACCATAAGGTTTTCTGCCGGCGTTTCGTTCGGCGACATTCGATCCCGGCGCCCCGGTTGCGGGGATGCCGGGATTTTTTTTCGTACGCGAACCTCGTGGATTCGGGTTCGCGGCGAGAAGGGAGTCGCACGAATGCAGTACTGCAAAGGGAATTCGCCGGTCCGACGTTGCTCAATTCTTGTTGCTCTGTCGTTCGCGGGGTTGGTCCCCTCAGCCTTATCGCGGAGCGCCGTCGCAGATGCCTTCGACGGATATCGCCTGTATCAACAGTTCTCGCTGCCCGCCGGCGCCGGACCCTACGACGTCCTTCCCGACGGCAGGTTGATCGTCGTCGTCGGTTCGGACCTCTGGATCGAGACGTCGCGTGCCTCTCGATCATTCTCGCCCGCCAGTTCGTTGGCCGGCGCCGACATGGCGACGTTTGGCGCGGCTTTTGCTCGCGTATCTCCGAACGGATCGAAAATCGCGGTCGGAAACAACGGCGGCGTCCTCGGCAATCACTATCAAATCGGCGTATTTGCTTTTCCGAGTCTGACCGGGACGTGGTTCACCACCAATCACTTCGACGCTGCGTGGATCGACGAGACGCATCTGGCCGTAAGTTCCGGCGATTTCGCCAATCCGAGCATCGTGTCGGTGCTGGACCTTACCAGCCCCGATCCAACGACGCCGATCAATCCAACCGTGGTGAACAATATCGGAGGCGCCTCCGGCGGCCTCGCGTTCGACTCGGCAGGGAACCTTTACACCGGCAACGGCTATCAATTCGCCGGTCCAAGCGAAACCGGAGTTGTGAAGGCCTTCTCGGCCGCCTCGTGGACCGGAGCGCTTGCGGGTGGTCCGCCGCTTGATTTCGAAGCGATGGGGACACTCGTCGTCGAAACCTTGTCCGCGTCGCCTCTCGGGTTCGATCACCGGGGCAACATCGTGATTGGCGGCGGTGATTTTTCATCGTTGGACGATTACGGTTTCGTCGGCGTGGCCGGCGCGGCGGCGCTCGCCTCTGCCTTGACTGGGGGTGGTCCGATCGACACGGGCGACCAGGGTCAGTTCCGTCGACTCGATCCCGACCCCGGCAGCGCGTTTAACTTCTATTCGTTCGTTCTTGATGACGGTTCGAAATCGCTCTACGTCCGCGACGCGGGTAGTGGCTTGGTCTACGTCTATCTGGATACGTCGAGTGTCCCCGCGGCGTCGACGTGGGGCATGGTCGTCCTCGGCCTGTGCATCGTGGGCGCGGCCACCTTGAGGCTACGAGCCGGCGAAATCCGCCGTGAGGTCGGACGTGTATGATGCGCAACGTGATCCTCGCCACTGCGACCGCAGTGAGCATGGCCGTGAGCTCGCGCGCCGTCGCCGATGACTTCGCGGCGTGGGTGGTGATCTACGCACCGGCGCCGGGACAGTTCGTCAATGATCCCGGCCTCAACGATCCGACGTACGCCCTCGGCCCGCCGCTGGGAGGCGGAACGCGAGACGGGAACGACGTTGACGTGGTCACGCTTGGCGGGTTCGGCGGGTTCGTCGTCTTGCAATTCGATCACCGCGTCGCGGATGATCCGCTGAACGCCTTCGGCATGGACGCCATCGTCTTCGGAAACGCCTTCTGGGTCGGAGGGAATCCCCAGTCTCACTGGGCGGAGTGCGCCACGATCGAGATCAGCAAGGACGCGAACGGCAACGGCATCTCCGACGACCCCTGGTTTCTGATTCCCGGCTCTCACCTCACGCCGCCTGATGACGCCCCGTGGGTCGTAACCTGGGACGACGAAGCCGAAGACGCGACCTACCCGCCGGACGACGCATCGTGGATTCCGCCGGGTTCGTCCGGGGTCTGGGAAACAATCGGGTACGAACTTCCGGCCGCCACGTTCGGCCCGGAGCGCGTTGCGAATCCTTCGGCCAATGCCGCGGTCGAAGGTATATTCGGATATGCCGATTACACGCCGACACTTGTGCTCGGCGATCTCAACGCCGACAACGTCGTCGATGATCCGGGGTTGATGTCCGCCCGGTTCTACACCGTCCCTGACGATTCTTTCACGGTTGGGATCACGCGCGGAAGCGGCGGGGGGGACGCGTTCGACATCGCCTGGGCCGTCGATCCAGGCACCGGCCAACCCGCCAACCTGGACAGTTTCGACTTCATTCGCATCACGACCGCGGTCACCACCGTATCGCCGGTGTTTGGCGAGAGGTCGCCGGAGATCGACTCCGTGGCTGACGTGCGCCATGATCCATTTGGCGATGCCGACGGCGACCACGACATCGACCTGCGCGACGCCGCCTGGCTCCAGGGGTGCTTCGCGCTCCGCCCCGGGGATCTCGGCGGTGCGGAGGCTGACGCCTGCGCGGCCCTCGATCGTCAGCCTGACGATTTCGTTGGAGCGTCGGACTTCTCGCGGTTCGTGCAACGGATGGCGGGACCACGATATTGATCCGATCCGCCTTCACGCTCCTGGAACTGCTGGTTGTGGCCGCGATCGCGGCCCTGATGATGGGCTTGTTGCTGCCGGGACTGTCGAACGCCCGCGCCCAGGCGTCGTCGGCTGTTTGTCGATCCAACATCCGGCAGTTGGCGGTCGCTAATCAGCTTTATGCCCAGGATGCTCGCGGCACCTACGTTCCAGGTGCATCCTTCATGCGCAAGAATCTGCACCGCTGGCACGGGCAGCGTGCGGCGCAGAATCTCCCATTCGATTCAAGCCGCGCTCCGCTCGCGACGTACCTCGGGGGCGACGGTGGAATCCGGGCCTGCCCGACGTTGGCGACGGAAAAGATCGGGTTTGAAGCCGGGTGCGGCGGATACGGATACAACAAAGAGTACGTTGGCAGCCGAGTCATGCGAACCGCTCACGGGCAAAGCGTGATGATCGACGATCGCGCGGGAGCGTGGTCGGATCGAATCGCCCAGCCCGGTGAGACGATTATGTTCGCCGATGCCGCGTTTGCCGAAGAGGCGCCGATTGAATACAGCTTCGCGGAGCCTCGATTTCATCTCCAGCCGTCCACTCGCGCCGACCCTTCGATCCATTTTCGGCATTTGCACCTGGCCAACGTGGTATGGTGTGACGGGCACGTTTCGCCAGAGCGATCGACCTTCACCTGGTCGAGCGGCCTGTACTCCACGGATCCCCGCAGGTACGAGATCGGATGGTTCGGCCTCGCCGACGACAATTCGCTTTTCGACCTTGAGTAGGGCCCCGCGTGACGGGTATACTCGTGGTCCGCCGGTCGGAACCAGAGTCCACCCTGTTGACGGAGAAGTCCATGTGCCGCGTATGTCTTGGCGCCGCGTGTTGCATGATCGTTGTCGGTTGCGCGGGGCGAATCGTTGGACCGCGATCGAACCCCGCAATGCCCGCGGCATCGATCGCCGACCCGGCCTTCCTGGAGCAGTACGCCGCCACGCGGCGCTTTTCCGCCGGTTGGCCGGGCGCGTTCCGAGTTGTACCCGACGGCAGCGCCGTGCTGTTCCTCCGTTCGCAACCGCGAAGTTTCGTCCAAGACCTCTACGAGTTTGACGCCGCGACCGGACAGGAGCGGCGGCTGCTGACGGCGGAACAAATCCTTCAGGGCGCGGAGGAACACTTGTCGCCGGAAGAGAAAGCCCGGCGCGAACGAATGCGGGTGTCCGCCCGCGGCATTGCGTCATACCAAGTGAGCAAAGACGGGACAAGGATTCTCGTTCCGCTTTCGGGCCGGTTGTTTGTGATCGAACGCGCGACCGGGGTGGTTACGGAGTTGGAGGGCGAAGCCGGCTACCCGATCGACCCGAGAATGTCACCCGACGGGCGGTTCGTTTCTTGTGTACGAGACGGGGACGTGTACCTGTCCGAGATCGCGTCCAGGAGTGAACGTCGCCTGACCACCGGGGCTACCACAACCGTTTCCCACGGAACCGCGGAGTTTGTCGCCCAGGAGGAGATGGATCGTCGCGAGGGGTACTGGTGGTCGCCGGACTCAACAAGGCTCGTGGTTCAGGCGACGGACACGATGGGCATGGAGTCCATGCACATCATGGATGCCATGCACCCGGAACGTCCGCCGCAGTCGTGGGCCTACCCTCGCCCAGGCAAGGCCAATGCGTTCGTTTCGCTGAATCTGATTTCGCGCGACGGCGGCGCGGAGACCTCCATCCACTGGGATGCGCAGCGCTACCCTTACCTGGCTTCGGTCCATTGGGAGGACGCGAGTCCCCTGACAATCCTTGTGCAGAACCGAGAACAGACCGAGGAAGTGTTGTTACAAGTGGACGTTGACACCGGGAGCACGTCTCCGCTGCTTGTCGAGAAGGACGACACGTGGATCAACCTCGACCCACCGATGCCCCAATGGCTGGCCGACGGGAGCGCGTTTCTGTGGACCACGGAGCGGGACGGCGCGCCGGTGCTGGAGCTTCGCTCGCACGACGGCAGTCTGATTCGCCCCCTGACCAAGTCCACCTTCGGCTTGAAGGGTTTCGTCCATCTCGACGACGAGGCCAAGACCGTTTACGTCGCGGGGGGCTACGATCCGACGCAGACCCAGGTGTATCGCGTTCCCTTGGATGGCGGACCCGGCGACCCGGAGCGGCTGACCACCGAACCGGGAACTCACTCGTTTGGTTTCGGGAAGGGTCACAAGGTGTTCGTCCACTCGGCTTCGACGCTCGCGGGAAAACGGTCGGTGGTGATACGTCATGTCGATGGCCGCTCGTTGGGAAGTCCGAGGTCGGTGGCGGAGGAACCGCCATTCGTTCCCACTCTCGAACTGCTCACCGTGCGCGCGGAGGCGAACACCTTCCACAGCGCGGTCGTTCGGCCGAGGAACTTCGAGTCCTCGCGTAGATACCCGGTCATCGTGTCCGTGTACGGCGGGCCGAGTTCGCAGACGGTGCGGGCCGCGCCGCTGTCCTACTTGTTGGATCAATGGATCGCCGATCACGGATTCATTGTCGTCTCGATCGACGGTCGGGGAACGCCGTCGCGCGGACGGATATGGGAGCGGGCGATCAAGGGCAACGTCATTGACGTCCCCTTGGCGGATCAGGTTGCCGGGCTTCAGGCGCTGGGTCGCAAGTACCCCGAACTCGACCTGAACCGCGTGGGCATCTACGGGTGGTCCTTTGGGGGGTATTTCGCCGCCATGGCGGTGATGCGCCGTCCCGACGTCTTCGACGTCGGCGTTGCGGGTGCGCCGGTCTGCGACTGGCTGGACTATGACACCCACTACACCGAACGGTACATGGGCATGCCCGATCAGAACCCCGATGGGTACAAGGCTGCGTCCGTGCTCACCTACTGTAAAGACCTCCAAAGGCCGCTGCTGATTGTCCACGGGACCGCCGACGACAACGTGTATTTCATGCACACCCTGAAGATGTCCCACGAGCTATTCCGCGCCGGCCGGCCGCACGAACTCCTGGCCCTGTCCGACTTCACGCACATGGTGGCCGACCCCGTCGTCACCCGACGCCTGTACGAGCGCATCGTCGGATTCCTGTCTTCGCATCTGAACCCGTAGCCGGTCACGACGCGCGTGGGCGTAGTTTCTGCTCTACCTCCCTCTCTGCCAGGGAGGGGGGGTTGGGGTGAGGGTCAAACACGCATGAATCATTCCTCACCCGACCTCTCCCCTCAGGGCGAGAGGAGTGTTCAGACACCGTCTAGGCTTGATCAGTCGGCGCCGCAACGCTTGTTCGCATAGGGCGAGGGGGGCGGTCCATGAGGATGGTGACGCGTTCGCGGTCGGCCGGGGCGAGGACGCGCTCGACGTCCCGGCGAACGTCTCGCATGTCAGTGCGGCGAGTCACGTGGAGGAGAACGATCTTCGAGTCCGGCAGTGCGGCCGTCACGCGCGGCAGATCGTCGACGTGGATGTGACGACCCGCCTGGGCGCGTTCGCGATGGTCGCGCTCAAAGAAGGTGCACTCAATGAGCACCACGCGGCTCTGACGCACAAACGAATAATCCAGGAACCGTCCCAAGGCCGTGTCGCCGGTGTACGTCAGCAGAGGAACTTCCAGGTTGTCGTCGATCGCAACGCCCTTCCTCTTCAGCTCGACCAACTCCGGGCCGGTCTTCTCCGAGAATTCCGGTTTGAGCTTGTGTCGCCGCTCGATCAGCGTAAACCCCAGCGCCCCCGCGCAATGGTTGACGTCGAATGGTCGCACGAAGAGATTGCGGCGGAGTTCGACGTCCTCCAGCGGCAACACGCCGATCACCTGGGCGGGCGACGGATGACCCTCGATGTCCGACCAGACGTCCATGAGCTTCTGGATCGGCTGGGCGAGACTGCGGTGGACGATGACCCGACCCGGCTTGAGTCCGACGAAGGTTCGCTGCGAGAAGTAGTAGGCGACCCCTGCCGCGTGGTCCATGTGCCCGTGGCTGAGGCAGACGTTATCGATGGAAACAATCTCGCGCGGCGCCCGCCCGACGTCGAACGCGACGTTGAATTCCGGCGCGATGACCACGGTTTCCTCCCCGGCGAGGGAGAAACCTGTCAGGCGGAAGCCGTCGATCTGCCTTTCTATGAGTCGGCTCATTCAAACGTCGTTCCGCGTGCACTGCCCAGCGCATCCTGGCTAACTCTCCGGCATGGTGTACCCGATTTGACACCCAACATCTAGGGGCGGTAGGGTAAGCGCCCGCCAAGCTGTGGCTGCATAGCCTGCGCCGTGGGCACGTCGTTCCGGCGTACCCTCCGCGGGACCAGGGAGCGGGATCTTTCTCATGCTGTGTCCTTCCTGCAAAAGCGCTGACAACAAGGTGATCGACACCCGGTTGACCGAGGGCGGCGCGGTCATTCGCCGCCGTCGCGTGTGCGTTCCGTGCAGCCGGCGTTTCACGACCAAGGAGCGCGTGGAGGAGGAACTTCGGCTGATGGTCGTCAAGCGCAGCGGCGACCGCGTTCCTTACGACCGCGAAAAAGTTCTCAACGGCATCGCGCGGGCATGTTACAAACTCGGCATCGACGATCCGCAACTTGAACAGTTGGTCGATCGGGTGGAGAGTGACCTGTTCTCGAACCACGATCGTGAGGTCACGTCCGATGAGGTCGGAGCGTATGTTTCGTCGCACCTTCGTCGGCTTCACCCGGTAGCCTACGTTCGCTTCATGAGCGTGTACCGCAAGTTCGCCACGGTCGACGAGTTCATCGAGGAGATCACCGACGTGCGCGAGCGGGCGGCGCTGGAAAGTCCTTCACAACAATCCCTGTTCGAGGCCTAATCGTCCGTGGACGCCTTCGATTCCCAAGCGCCGGGACCGGTGTTCCTCCAATTGGTTGAGCGCCTCCGCGCCGCGGGAATAGAGTTCCGGCACCTTCATCATGCGCCGGTCTACACCAGCGCGGAGGCCGCCGCCGTGCGCGGTGTCGCCCTTCATTCCGGGGCCAAGGCGCTGATACTCAAGGCCGGCGACGCGTTCGTCATGGCGGTACTTCCCGCGGATTGCGGTCTGGACAGCGGCGCTTTGCGTCGATTGCTGAACTCGAAGCATATGCGCTTCGCCACCAAGGAGGAAGTTCTGGAGGTGACCGGACTGACTCCGGGATCCATTCCTCCGTTTGGCAGCCTGTTCGATCTTCCCACCCTCTGCGACACCGGCTTGGCCGACAACGAACGGATCAATTTCAATGCCGGCAGCCATGCCGACTCGGTGCAGATGCGTTATGTAGACTATCTCGCGTTGGAGTCGCCGAGATTGGCCGTCTTCGCCAAGGCCGCATCGGGGACGGATGGGTCGCCCGTGCGATGACCGCTCGGTTCGACGCCATCGTGATCGGGTTGGGCGGCATGGGCAGCATGGTTCTGTACCACCTCGCCCGCCGTGGACTGCGCGTCCTTGGATTGGAGCAGTTCGGCATCGCCCACGATCGCGGCAGCTCGCATGGGGCGACGCGGCTGATTCGACGAGCGTACTTCGAGCACCCGGACTACGTTCCGCTCGTGGAACGGGCCTTCACGCTTTGGGGCGAACTCGAACGGGAATCCGGTCGCCGGCTTTTCGTGCGAACGGGGTTGTTCCTGGCGGGGGAAGCCGACTCATCGACGATCGCGGGAGTCCGTTCCGCTGCCTCGGCCTATCGTCTGGACATCGAGGAACTGGACGCCGAGCGGGCGCGGCGCCGATTCGCGGGGTTTCATTTCGACCCGACCATGACCGTGTTCTTTGAGCCTGACGCGGGCTGCCTCTTCGTCGAGGAGTGCGTTCGATGCGGGGTCGAGGCAGCCGTCGCCCGCGGCGCGCAGTCGAGAACGGGGTGCCTCGTGGAATCCTGGGATGCGGATGCGGCTGGCGTGACGGTTCGCACCAGGGACGCGACCTTCGCCGCGTCACGCCTGATTGTCTGCGCCGGGCCGTGGAGCGGGCGACTCTTGGCGGACTTGGGCTTGCCGCTGGAAGTCCGCCGCAAACCGATCTTCTGGTTCTCTTGCCCGGACGCGAGGTATTCGTTGGAACGCGCCTGTCCGGTGTTTTGCTTCGACGTCGACCGGCGATTTTTCTATGGATTCCCATCGATGGACGGGCAGTCGCTGAAGGTCGGCGAACACACGGGCGGAGCTGTCGTGTCCGACGCCGATCAGCTCGACAGAACCGTCGATTCCGCGGACGTCACACCCATCGCCGCCTTCCTTCGCCGTTGTGCGCCGGGTGTGGGGCGTGACATCCTGCGCGAAAGCGTCTGCATGTACACCATGACGCCGGATCAGCACTTCATCGTGGATCGCCACCCGCGATATCCCAACGTCCTTCTTGCTGCCGGTTTTTCCGGTCACGGCTTCAAATTCGCCTCGGTCGTTGGGGCAGCGATTGCGGACCTGGCCGTCGACGGCAAGACCGATCATCCCATCGCGTTTCTTCGCACGTCTCGTTCAGGTCTTGGCGGCTGGTGACCCGACACGCTGAATCCTGCGGGTGAAGAGGCCCGCTCGCGCACGCTCGCGGCTCTGTTCAAACGGCCGGCCGCCTCAAATCAGAACCGCGACAGAATGCAGCGGTGACTTTTCTTAATCCGTACCGCGACCACGATCAGAGCCGCGACAGAATGGAGCGGTGACTTTTCTTAATCTGTACCGCGACCGTCAGGGAGCGGCCTCTCCTTCGTCCCCGATAGGGTTGCGCCCGCGCCCGCGGCAACTACAGACGACCAAACGATCCCGAGTCACTACGTCGGATAAAAACCCGCAGCGAGGAACGCGACGGGGTGGCGCGCGTCCGTCTGAGCTGGCAGAAGCCGGACCGAGAATCCTCCGTTTTCCGCGAATCCTGCACGGTGAATTGACTACCGTCTCTGCGTATCGAACTCTGTAGAGGGGCAAGCCGCGCCGCGCGGGCGGAGCGTCTCCCCCGTGACCATCGGGATCGTTCCAGGATGTCTACCTTACCGGACCCATGCGGCGACCTGAAGCCGTTTCGCGTGCTCACGGGCACGCTCGCCATCGGCGTGGTGGTCGCGATTGTCGAAGTGCTCGTGCAGTTCAACCGATACGGAGGCCAAGTTGACGCGGAACAGTTGGCCCTGGCGGTCTTCGCCAACGTGGCCACCGTCGGCGCGGTTGCGCTTGCAGTAGTCGCGGTCGGCTGGTTCTTCGGTGGTCTCTTCAGCCGGGCGTTCCGCCGAAATCGGCGCGCCTGCCAGGCCCTTTGGATCGTCGCCCTTTGCTCCGCATGTGTTGCTTTCCTGATCCACGGCACTCGCGCGTTCGGATTCTCGGACCGCTGGACCGAGGTTTGGATGCGCCCCGCAATCGCAGCCGGATGTGCGCTGTTGGCCGGAGCGGGCGTGTGGCGGCTTGGCCTCTCGACGCACCCGTCATTGATGAATCTGACTCGCGGATGCGTGGTCCTGGGGTGGGCTTCGTGCGCCGTGGCCACAGGCCTGGCCGGAGTGCGCACGGAGCGCTATCTGGCGTCGTTGGCGGATCTTCCGCAAGCGAAGGACCAGGCCGCCGACGCGCGGACGGAGGCTGGTCCCAATCTTCTGCTGGTCGTGCTGGATACCCTGCGCGCCGACCACGTCGGTGCGTATGGCCAGTCCAAGCTTACGCCGCATCTGGACGCGCTCGCGGAATCTTCCCTGGTGTACAAGAACGCCGTCAGCACCGCTCCGTGGACGCTTCCCGCTCACGCGAGCATGTTGACCGGGCTGTACCCGGAGGATCACGGCGTTAACTGGGGGCATTACCGCCTGGATGAACGCTTCCCTCTTCTACCCGAGTTGCTCCGCGAGCGAGGCTACCAGACGGTGGCCATCGCGGACAATCATCTTCTGAGCCAAGCCAACGGGTTCGGTCGGGGGTTCGAGCGGTTTGTCGAAGTCGCACTTGATCCGCAGATTCGCCGGTGGCGGCTGGCCCTGCGCTGCGGGACGTTGGGGGCGGCCTCGGAGTGGATCGGACTCGGCGCCGATGCAGGCTGGGATGACGGCGCGGCCGCGACGAATTGGCTCCTGCGCCACTGGTTTGCCCATCGCAAGCGGGCGGAGCCGCCATTCTTCGCACTCATCAATTATTTCGAGCCGCACGACCCATACGCTCCGCCGCGTAGGTTTTTGGAGCGCCATCTCACGCCGGCGGAGCGGGCCGCCGCACAGCGGCTCAATCACACCGAAGAGAAGCTGGCCGCACACGCCTGCGGATCGACCGCGGTGTTCCAACCCGACCAGATCCAGTTGATGAAGAAACTGTACGCCGCCGAAGTTGCCTACCAGGACGAGTGCCTCGGCGAGCTGGTCGATATGCTTCGGCGCTTCAAGCTGCTCGAGAACACCATGCTTGTAGTGACCAGCGATCATGGCGAGTTGTTCGGCGAGTTGAACATGGTGTACCACACCGCGGGTTCGCACTATCAACTTCTGCACGTTCCACTGATCGTCAGACCTCCGGGCGGCGTGAACGGTCGCGCGATCGAGGCCCCGGTTCAGCCGACGGACCTGTTCGTGACCCTGCTTCAGCAGGCGGGTGTGGAGCCGCCGGCGGAGGTCGCGCGGGCTTTTCCGCTACCGACTTCCGACGATGCAGAATCACCACGAACGGTTTGCGTGGCTCAGACGCACGGGGCGTCCATTGCCGGTCTATCTATGACCCAGCGATTGGACATGCAATCCGACATTACTCGTTGGATGCGATGGGTAAATACCGCGGTCTCCGACGGCCTGCTTCTTGAGGTCGATTCATCGGGGCAGCGCCGTCTGTTCGACGTCAGAAACGATCCGAACATGGAACGAAACGTTTTCGACGCCCGCGCGGAGGCTGTCGACGCCTTGGCTGGAAAGCTAGACGAATGGACCCGAAGCGGTGCGGCCGCGACGGGCAGGGAGGCATTCAATGACCGTTCGAAGCGTCAAAAGATTGTTGGTGGCGACGGGGGTCGCGGCGGTCGCCGTCCTGGGACCGGGGATTAACCGCGCCGAGGCCTACATCGATCCGGGAACCGGCGGGGCGTTCCTCTCGTCGCTGGGGATGGTGCTCGGCGTGATGACCGCCTGCTTGGCCGTCGCCTTCGCCCAGGTTCGTCGTTGCGGCGGATGGTTGCTCACCAAGGTTGCCACGCGCCGCCGCGCTGAAGCAAACTGCGCAAACGACAACTCAGGCGAGCAGCCGCCGGTGTAGCAGCCTGTAGAAGATCGCTCGCCGAACCGCGTGTGGCACCGGCTTCCTGCCGGTGAGTGCACGAGTTGGTAGCCCCATGCTACAGATTCTTCAATGGGCCAAGGCGGTTTCCGTTCTTGCGTAGCGTCGCGGTACATCCGCGGCGCTGGGTCTGCCCTTGGAAAACTCGCGCCGCCCATGAAGGGTGACGCTAGACGATTGCCGAGTTTGCTCTTAGGGCTACGAGAACCGCTTGATGTGTTCGATAGCTCTCGGAACGAGTTTCCGGATTGCCTCTTCGAGAGAACAATCGAGGATCGCGCCGGCGGCCTGCGCATGGCCTCCGCCGTTGAATTCCTGAGCGAGTTCCACCACCGTCACCTTGCCGGAGCCGCGGAAGTTGATCCGTGTCCTCCCCTTGCGGCCTTCGCTAAAGAGCATAGCCAACTGCACGCCGTCCAGCGATCGCGGCACGGTAATCTGATCGTCGATGTCTGCCGCGGTGCATCCGGCGTTGTGGATTTCATCGAAACTGGCCGAACTGTAAGCGATCCGTCCGTCGCCGACGACCTTGGTGTTGGCGTAAATGACCCGCAGCAGATCGAATTCACTTTGGCGTTGACTGCGCCCTAATCGCTCGCCGAGGTCGGCCACGTCGGCGCCCAGTTCCACCAGATCGGCGGCCGCGCGAAGCGCTGTAGGTGTCGAACTCGCCAGGGAAAACCCCAACGTGTCCGTCTGGATTCCAGCATACAGAAGGGACGCGATGGTCGGAGTAATCCTTCGCTCCGCTGAACGGAGCACCTCGTACACCAGCTCACAGGCACTGCTGGCTTCGGGCACGATCCAATTGACGCCGCCGAAGCGGGTGTTGGTGGCGTGGTGATCGACATTCACGACGGGGCGATCAGAGGACCAGTCGGTCTCCTTGAGCGCCGCGCCGACGTTGCAACGATCCTTGCTAGCCGTGTCCAGCACGACGAACGCGTCCGCCGAGGCAAAATCCGCCGCCGTGGCGACCTCGGGCTTGGCCAGTTCGCGGAGGAAGCCCAGTTTCTGCGACAGCGAGCCGTCGGGCAGGGCGATCCTGGGCGTTCGTCCTTCGCCGGTCCAGGCGAGCGCCGTGGCCAACATCGACCCCATCGCATCGGCATCGGGAACGACGTGGGCGATGATGACCGGGCGGCGCGATCGTGCGATTGAATCGACAACTTCGCGCGGTACGACCGGAGAAGCGTGAGCGATGAACGAAGTTGTCGTGCGGTTCATGTTTGGTTTCCCGCGATCCGCGCTCATTCTCACGCCGAGCGCCTGAGGGGGCGGGACAAGGCATCGCCCGCGTCCATCACGCCCCAAGCGCTTGACCGAATTAAGAGCCGGTGCATTGCGCGAGCGTCAAGTCCGCGACTCGGAATCGGTGGTTCAAGGCGATCCAGGTATTTCCACCGGACACAGGGTCGCGTCTATCCGCCGTTTCTCATCGACTCGATCAGGATGTCGGCGATTTCCGGCCGCGTGAACTCGACCGGCGGGCGCTCGCCGCGTTTAAGCATGTCGCGGACCGCGGTTCCCGAAAGCGCCACCCGGTCGCCCGGAATGTCCGGAAACGTTTTGTTGCTGACCATGCCGCCGGCCTGCTTCGACCAGGCCGTGTTTTCAAACTTCAACGGCGTGATCTTCAGTCCACCGGGCGGCAGGGCGTCGAAGAGTTCCTGTGCGGCGTAGGTTCCGTAATAGTTGCCGACGCCGGCGTGATCGCGCCCGACGATGAAGTGCGTGCAGCCGTAGTTCTGCCGCAGGATCGCATGGAGGATCGCCTCTTTGGGCCCGGCGTAGCGCATGGCCGCAGGCATCACTGAAAGCATGGTGTGCTTGGGATGATAGTATTTCTCGATCAGCACTTCGTAGCATTTCATGCGGACTTCGGGCGAGATGTCTCCGTCCTTGGTCGCCCCCATCAAGGGGTGGACGAGCAGTCCGTCGCAAACTTCCTGGGCGCACTTGGTGAGGTATTCGTGGGCCCGGTGGATCGGATTACGCGTTTGGAACGCGACGACCGTCTTCCATCCGCGCTTTTGGAACTCCGCTCGGGTCTGGGTCGGCGTGAAACGATGGTCGGCGAACATCGGATCGTGTCGCAACGTGACCACGTCGATCGGTCCCGCCAGGCACACGTCGCCGGATTCCATCACCGCCTTGACGCCGGGGTGAGCGTGGTCCTCCGTGCCGAAGGCCTTGACGGTCTGTTTCGCCTTGTCCTGCTTGTACTTTTCCTTGACGGTCAAGTACCCCAGCAGGCGTCCTTGATCGTCGTGAAGCGCCACGCGCTCGCCAATGCTGATCTTCTCCGCCGTCGCAGTGTCCACGGCGCAGGTGATCGGGATCGGCCAGATCGTCCCGCTGCTCAACGCCATCTTGTCGCAAACGCTGTGGTAGTCAGTCTCGCCCATGAACCCGTCGAGTGGGCTCATCGCGCCGCAGCCGATCATCTCGAAATCACATTGCTGCCAGGCGCTCAGCGTGATCGACCGGCGCACGCTGCCGTCCTTCTTCGCGCCCGTCCGGTCGGTCAGTCGACCGCCGTGCGGGTCAATCAATCTTTCCGTTCCCATCCACGATTCCCTTTCGACACCGGAAGAATTCGGCGTGGAACGGGGGTGTCGTCCCGCCGCCCGCTCACCGTTCATGAAGCGTAGAGATTTCCGCCGGGGCCTGCAACCGGTTCGCCCCGCCCTGAACCGGCCGCTCCAAGCCGGGGGGGATCCGAGCGTCGGCTCGAAGCGCAGACGACGACCTCGGCTACGACGCCGACATCGGCTCGGGCGCAGCGGGGGATTCCAAGGCGGTCACAGCGGGCGGACTGGGCAAGGTCGGTCTCGCGGCAGCGCCGGGCGAAGCCGGTCTCGCGGCGGCGCTGGGTGAAGCGGGAAACGGACCGGAGCCTTTCTTGCCCGGCACGACGATCATGGTCATGCGTTTTCCGTCCATCAAGGGCGGGCGTTCGATCTTCACCGCGTCCCCCAGCTCGTTAACAATGTCGTTAAAAATCCCCGTGGCGAGATCGCGGTGTGCTCGTTCGCGGCCCTTGAAGAGCATCGTGAATTGCACCTTGTGCCCCTCGTCGAGGAAGTCGCGGGCGTGCTGGACCTTGATCGAACGGTCGTGCGGATCAGTCTTGGGCCGCAGGCGGATCTCCTTCAACGAGATCACGTGTCCGCCGGCGGCGGCCTTTTGGCGTTTCTTCTTCTCGTAGAGATGCTTGCCGTAGTCCATGATCCGGCACACCGGCGGGTTTTCCGTCGGCGACACCTCGACAAGATCGAGGCCGGCCTCCCGCGCCTTGGCAAGGGCTTCATGGGTCGCGACGACCCCCAACTGGTTCTGAAACTGATCGATGACGCGGATCGGCGAAATGCGGATCCGCTCATTCATGCGAAGTGCTTTGGCGATGACTCGTTCCTTTCTGAAGACCCCTGGTACTTTGCTCCCTGTCGTGGGCGACGCCGTCACCCAGCGACCCTATGAGTGTCCGAGTTGCTCTTCGGACGGGCGGTTTCCCACCGCCTTCCAACCCCCTCATCCTGCCCGCTCCTTCGAGGACGGGGGAGAGGGGGCGGAGCGATTATTACTACTCCGGCACGGCCAGCGGCTGCCGCCCCTTGGTCTCAATCTCGCGCCGGCAGGCTGCGAGAAAGCCGTCGATGGTCATGTTGCCCAGCGACTTTCCGTCGCGGTCGTTGACGTTGACGGTTCCGGCCTCCGCTTCCTTTTCGCCGACGACGAGAATGTAGTTCACCTTCTCGGTTCGCAGGCGGTGCTTTTTGGGTCCGATCTTCTCGCTGCTGTTGTCGAGCTCGACGCGAAGACCGGCGGCCTTGAGCGATTCCACGACTTTTGCGGCGAAAACCTCGCTCTTCTCGCTGACCGTGGCCACAGCAACCTGCACTGGGGAGAGCCAAAGCGGGAAGGCGCCGGCGAAGTGCTCGATCAGGATGCCTACGAAGCGCTCCATGCTGCCGAACGGCGCCCGATGCACCATCACCGGCTGGTGCGGCGCGTTGTCCGGTCCGACGTAGGTCAGCTTGAATCGCTCCGGAAGATTGTAATCCGCTTGCACGGTGCCAAGTTGCCAATTACGACCGATGCAGTCCTTGACAATGAAGTCAATCTTCGGACCGTAAAACGCGGCCTCCCCCGGTTCCTCCGTGAACGGCATGCCGCTCTCTCGGGCGACCGAGCGGACGGCTTCCTCGGCCCGCGCCCAGTTCTCCGGAGAGCCTATGTACTTGGTGCTCTTGGGATCGCGCAGTCCTACGCGCACGCGGTAGTCCTGAAGCTGCAACGTCTCGAGCACCCGCTTGGTGAGCTTTACCGTGGCGAGCAATTCCTCGGCGAGTTGGTCCTGGGTGCAGAATAAATGTGCGTCGTCCTGCGTAAAGCCGCGGACGCGAGTCATGCCGCTGACCTCGCCGCTTTGCTCATAGCGATAGACCGTTCCATACTCCGCCAGGCGCACAGGAAGATCTCGATAGCTTCGTTGCCGCGACGCGTAAATCTGAATGTGGTGCGGGCAGTTCATGGGCTTCAACAAATGTCCCGGCTCGTGCGCCAACGCCGCGTAGAGAACCTTGATGACCTCGTCGAGCGACGGGCTTTCGCGCAGACCTTCGATCGGCCCCCAAGTGGTCTCGACGGCCTTGAGCATCGACGTCAGCCCACCCTCGGCGACGCGGCGCATGTCGCCGGTCTGGGGCTTGATCCGCTGGGCGAGTTGCAACGCGCTTTGCAACGCCTTGCCGCGGTCGGTTTCAAACATCGCCGGATACTGCGAGTCTTCGTAGTAGGGGTAGTGCCCGCTGGTGCGATACAGGCCGAGCTGTCCGACGTGCGGCGTGTAGACCAGTTCGTACCCGAGTTTGAGCATCTCGCTGGTGAGGAAGTTTTGCAGCTCGGTGCGGATGATGCTGCCCTTGGGCAGCCATAGAACCAGCCCCGTCCCGACCTGGTCGGTAATCGTGAACAAGCCCAGCTCGCGCCCGATGACCCGATGATCGCGCCGCTTGGCCTCCTCGATCCGCTTGAAATACTCGTCCAGGGACGACTTCTTGAAGAAGGCCGTGCCGTAGACGCGCTGCAGGGGTTGATCGTTGACGTCGCCGCGATAATGCGATCGGCTGACCTGGCGGATCTTGAATGCCTTGACCGCGCCGGTCGAGGGGACGTGCGGTCCGCGGCACAAATCCTCGAAATTTTGACCGCGCTGCGACCCGGTGACGTAAAAACTCAGCACGTCGCCGTCGGCCCGCTCGGCGTTGTCGATCTTGTAGCGGTTCCGTTCGTCGTGGAGCTTGCTCATGGCCTCGCCGCGAGGCAGCTCGTAGCGGCAAAACGGGCGATCCTCCTTGATGATCCGCGACATTTCTTCCTCGATGCGTGGAAAATCATCGGGCGTGATCGAGCGGCCTAGGTCAATGTCGTAGTAAAACCCGTCGTCCAGCGGCGGGCCGTAAACCAGTTTCGTTTCGGGGAACAGTTTGCAGACCGCCTCGGCCATCACGTGGGCGGTGCTGTGACGGAGAACGTGGAGGCTGTCGGCATCCTCGTCGGAGGCAGTAAGAATCTTCAGATCGCAGTCGCCGGGCAGCGGCTGCCTGAGGTCTACGACGCAGCTCTCGCCCTGGAAGCTGATCTTCCCCGCGACGGCGCTGCGTGCGAGTCCGGGTCCGATCGCGCCAGCCACATCCGCCGTTGTCGATCCGGCCGGCATCTCCTTGATGCTTCCGTCGGGAAGACGAACTTTCAAATCGATCTCCAAATGGGTTCGTTTCGCAAAAAAAAGAAGCAGTCCGAAGCCGGATAACGCGAGGTAAGCCACCCGGGACGGTCGAGCCGGACCGTTTGGGCGAGCTGGGTTACCACGTTCGACGCGTCATCGGGTTTCGTACCGCTTCGACCAACACCACGCCAACAGCCGTCAAGGAACCAAGTCCCGCAAAGCTACACTTTGCGCGACAAGGGCAAGTATAGCCATTGGAAGTCATCGGTCAAGGGCCGGCCCCGCTTAAAACCAGGCCGCCCGCGTGAATTCCAGGTCGATATCGCGGTTGGGGTTGCGGTCGAACCGCCCACCGTCCTCCGCCGGGGGGCGGGCTGCGTCACGCCCCGGTTCCGAACCAGTTGCCGATGATCCCGCCAAGCAAGGCCGAGATCACCGCGGTGATGGCCGCCGCCAGTTGGCTGAGGAACTGCGTCGAGGTCAAGAATCCATCAATGTCGAACATCGTTGTTCTCCGGTTCACATCTCGGTGATACGTAAGCGTCCTGGGGCCTGGCGCGACGACGGCGATCACCCCGCACAGTCACGATCGCACGCTGCACGCCTCACCCTGCCCTCTCCCCTCAAGGGGAGAGGGGTTAGACGTCCGCGCGGCTTCAGCTCCGCGCAACGAGATTACGCTACCGTGTGGCGGTGGAATCGCAACTTGGCGGCGACAAGAAGCGACAGGGTCAGGATGGCGAGGCCCCAGGCGGAGGCGGTAGGGATTGACGGGCAGAAGTCGGGGCGTCCGTCGCCGTCGAAATCGGCGAGGGTTCCATCGCGGACTTCGCAACCGTCGAGGATTTGATTGCCATTGCAGTCGCCGCAGAACGGGTCCTGTTCCGGACACGACGCGACGTCGCATGAGTCGGGAACGCCGTTGGCGTCGCAGTCGGCGCAGGCGGGGTCGCCCGAACACGCTGCGATGTCGCACTCGTCGGGCAGGTCATTGCTGTTGCAGTCGAGCGAGGTGCCGTCAGCCAAGTCGTCCTCGTCGACGATGCCGTTGGGCTGGCAGTCCTCGCACTCGTCGGGAAAGCCGTTGGCGTTGACGTCCTGACTGACGCCGAGGAGGATGTCCGCCTCGTCGTGTTGGGCATTGTTGTTGCAGTCGTCGCCGATAATGTTGACAACAGCGGGGGTTCGTGCGGCAAGTGGAATCTCCCTGGCGACCGGCTGCGTGTCGTCCTGTGCGACGGTTTGCTCAGCGACAAACCCGATTGTGTATCGACCTCGGGCGTTCTCGGGAATGTGTATGGTCAAGCTGCCGGCGTAGTACGGAATGTGCCGGTCGTCGATGGTGCGACAACCCCCCCAGGGATCGGCGGTTCCGAAAAACAAGGGGCCGACGGGATTGGCACGACCGACATCCCAAACCATTCCGCATTCACAAATATCGCAGGCACACCAACCAAACCAGTTATCGTCGCGGCAACGCGTGATCCAACCCCAATCACAACGGTCCGACCGGCATGAGGGGGCTGGCTCGCCCAATAGACTTGTGCAATCGCTACTTACGCCACATGCGACGTCAGCCCACGTGAGGTCCAATCCCGCATTGCTGGGGATCGCACTGGCGCCAAGAAGGTCGGCAGATCTGATTCGGGCCTGCCAGGAGCGGAGGCCAACGTCGCAGGATTCGTAGACTCGGCGTTGGCAGTCGGGATCCCAGTCCTTCAGTTGGACATTGAAAAACGCGTTGAACCCGCCTTGCCGGATGCGAAGTTCCTGGCCGAAGATGTCGGCGTCCGAGTATGCACCACCGTGGCCGTAGTCGCCGTCGGGATGGCTTGCGACCGGCGTAAGCAGAATCTCCATTGTCGGTTGAAGGTTGGCCTGCTCGCCAATGGTCTCGCGCGGAAGGAGGCAAAACAGGATGGACATGCCGCAGGCAGCGACTCGCCGAGGGGACAGTTGTGACTTGCCTTCTTTCATGGCGTGGGCTTCTCCCGGCGGCAGCTCAGCTTGGCGGCGACGAGATACGAAAGGGCGAAAGTCCTTCGGTTCTTCGACAAGTTCGCGCCTCACGGACACGGCCCTGGGCCTGGGAACAGATAGGCGAGACCTTTCACGGCGTCTACGGTCCTCGCGATGTCGAGTACGGTTACCCCCGCCTTGGGATCGGGAGCGTTAGGCCCAAGCTGAGTTAGCGGTTTGATCAGTGTGCCGCCAGCCAGATCTTTCACCTTGTCGACTTCTGCGGCCACGTCAAGTATGGAAAGCTGCCCATTACCGTCCACATCTCCCCAGCGGGCAGTAAGAACCTGCAACGAGGGTGACTGGATCAAACAGGCGTCCTCATGGCCCGCGCACGCGAGCGCGAGTTGGCTGATCTCGTACCGGGAACTAGGCACGATCTCGCTGCCCGTGACGTACAGAACCCCATATTCCAATTCGACGGGCCAGTCGAGGTAGACGCCGGGTTCCGTAGGATCGCAGGTGAGGGTTGCACAATGAAAGGTCGTCCCGCGCACTGTGGAATCGGGACACACGCCCGTGCCGGCGTTGGCGAGTTTCACGTAGCGGTACTGGCCTTCGAAGGCGGAAAAATCCTGCGACGGGCAGCAGGGATCGTTTGGCGGCTGGGGATGATGAAGTGACGAGAGGCGAACCCGCAACGCGGTGGCCTCTCCGTAGGTTCCGGGAAACCGTGGAACCGTGAAGGCGATGTAACGAACAGACGGTCCATGAGCGTCCTGTGGGTGCGGGGATCCGTCGCATTCATCGGGCGTGCCGTCGCCGTTTACGTCCTGGCTGATGCCGAGAAGGATGTCCGCGTCGTCGGGCTGGGCGTTGTTGTTGCAGTCGTCGCCGATGATGTAGATGACAGCATCAACTACGTTGATCGGCACCTGTGAGGTAACAGGCTGACTGTCATCTGCCACAAATGTCTCTTGCTCCAACAACTTCACCGTGTACCTCCCCTTTGCGCCCGGAGGAACGTAAAGCGCTAAACTGGCACCGTAATAGTGTGCCCCGTGATCTGTGGCGGCGCAGAATATCCCATTCGCCGGATCGCCGGGGCTGGTCGTCGCAAAGAACAAGGGGCCCTTGGGGCTACCCAATCCAAGATCCCAAACAGGAGGTTTACAGCCTGTACAAGTTTGACAGGCGCATGGCCAAACCCAGGCGTCATCGCGGCAGTGAGCAATCCAAGCTGCCCGGCAGAAGCCTGCGACGCAGAGCGAACCCTCCTCACCGAAGGCCGCCGAGCAGTCGTCGGAGGAATCGCAGGGCACAACGGGATAGGTCAGGTCCACGCCCGGCGCCGGAGGATCGGCGTTCTGCCCGAGGTAAGTCGTGGCGTCTATACGGGCCTGCCAAGATCGAATTCGGTGGTAAGGGCCCCAGCCGTCGAGTTGGACGTTGAAGAAGGCCGTAAAGCCGCCCCGTCGGACGCGAAGTTCCTGGCCGAAAATGTTGGCGTCAGTGTATGCCCCGCCGTGGGCGTATTCGCCGTCGGGGTGCGTCGCGACAGGAGTCAGGCGGATGGTGATCCATTCGGCCGATGCCCCGTCGGGAAACGCGAACGCCAGAACGAGTAGTGCCAGGGGAATGCGTATCTGGAAAGCGGTGAACGGGCGGACGGTCGACATGGCCTTTCCTCCAGCAAAACCGGGAGATGGAAAGAGCGGCTTCGAGCCGCAACGAGAGCAAACTCTGTTTTTGTGTAGCGTCGCGGTTTATCCGCGGCGTTTCCCCGGAAGCGCCGCCCATGAAGGGCGACGCCACACAAAAAGCGAAGGCGATGTAGTGTATCAAAAATGGCCGGCCGAGGTCAAGGTTTTTGTTGGACGGGATGTGTGCCGCGTGAGCGTCATGCTCGGTGGCGAGGCATGGCGATTTCGATGGTGCGGCACGAGCCACTTGCGTTGACAGCGAACCCGACGGCGATACAGTGACTCGGCTGTCGGAGCGTGGGGCCGCTGCAAGGGCGGATTCCGCGGGTCCGGCGCGGGCTCATAGCTCAGTTGGCAGAGCGCGTCGCTGATAACGACGAGGTCCGAGGTTCAAGTCCTCGTGGGCCCAGTTTCCGCTGTTTGTCTTCGCGAAGGCGGACAGAGTTTCCACGAAAGTTCCTTTCGTTGCGCGCCGGTTCTTGGCGGGACGGCCTTTGCGGGCGATGGCCGCATCGGTCAGTTCGCGCGTGTGCCCGACGAACAGGAGGTCATCTTTCGGCATACCGGACCTAGGCCTCACGGAGAACTCGATTCGATGGTGATGTTGCAAACCACAAAACGACCTCAATGCTGCGCATTGCGAAGCCACCCTGCGGCACTGGGGTGACTTTGCTTCCCCCAACAGGCGTCGTATGGGTCCGGTCCTCGACGCACCGATTCAACCACGTCAAGATCCCGCGACTTCAACCCTTCAAGAAGTTCTCCGCGACGCCGACCAGTTCCTTGACGTGCGAGACGCTGTTGGCAAAGAGTTTCTTTTCGTCCTCGTTGAGTTTCACTTCGACGACCTTCTCCACGCCGGCAGCGCCCAGCACGCACGGCACGCCGACGAAGTACCCGCCAACGCCGTACTCTTTCTCGCAGTAGGCCGCGCAAGGCAGAATCCGCTTCTTGTCCTTGATGATGGCCTCGGCCATTTGGATCGATCCCGAAGCCGGGGCGTAGTAGGCGCTGGTGCCCATGAGCTTGACGAGTTCCCCACCGCCCATCTTCGCCCGCTCGATGATCGCCTGCAGACGATCCGGCGAGATCAACTGCGTCACGGGAATCCCCGCGACCGAGGTGTAACTCGGCAGCGGGACCATGTCGTCGCCGTGGCCTCCGAGCAGGAGGGCGGTGATGTCCTCAACGCTGCAACCGAGTTCCATGGCGATGAACGTTCGATAGCGGGCGATGTCCAGGCAGCCGGCCTGCCCGACGACCCGCTTGGTCGGGAAGCCGGTCTTCTTCCATGCGGTGTAGACCATCGCGTCGAGCGGGTTGGACACGATGATGAGCACGCTGTTCGGCGCGACCTTAGCCACTTGCTCTGAAACCGCCCCGACGATCTTGACGTTGGTCTGGACGAGGTCGTCGCGGCTCATGCCCGGTTTTCGCGGGATGCCCGCGGTGATGATGACCACGTCGCTGTCCTTGGCGTGGGCATAGTCGGCCGTGCCGATGATCTTGCAGTCGAACCGTTCGATGGGGGCGCACTGGGCGAGATCCAGGGCCTTTCCGGCGGTCTTGTCCGCGAGGTCGGGGATGTCAATCAAGACGATGTCGCCGAGTTCCTTGGCGGCTGCCCATACGGCGCAGCTTGCCCCGACGTTGCCCGCTCCGACGATGGTGATTTTTGCACGCTTCATGATTGGGTTTCCTTTTTCAACGAGCCTCTCCGGCTCGGTTCACGGTCTTCGGCGTCCGCCGGGATACGTTCGTTGACGGACTCGGCGGCGGCTTGCGGCCCGACGGCGAGCCTCGACATCCGGCAAGGCGTGGTCATATCCAGCCGTACCATGATACGTCCCGACGTGCGGGTCCGGCAAACGGCGCGCCAAGGGGTCGGTCGAGGAGAGAAACCATCAGCGGTTGCCCGACGAGGCGAGCTTGTGAGGATTCAACTTCGAACGGTAGGACAGGGCGACGGTCTCCGCACGTCGATCGGGAAATGAAAAAGGCCGGGGCGACCGGCCCGAAAACTGGGGTGCTAGGACTCGAACCTAGAACCTTCTGATCCAGAGTCAGACGTGCTGCCAGTTGCACCACACCCCATCGTTGACGTTATTCCAACCCAAGGGCGCCAACGAGTCAAGGGCGTAGCAACGCGAAGGGAACCCGTGACAGCTCCGGCGGGGCTGGGGCATATATTCAGAACCGCGAGTGATAACCAGCAGTCGGCGCTGGGCCGCTCCATGCTGTCGCGGTTCTGATCGGCGTTTCGTCTCTTTCGAAGCTCCTTACCGGCATGAACCGGACCAACAAAGACACGAAAAGCGCCTCAGGCGGCAGCCGCCGGAAGTGACACACACCCTGAACCCCGCGCCGGCCGTCGTGGCTGGGGCGCGAGTTATCGCGCGGTGACCGCGCGCCTTCGGCCCGTGGATGTCCATCGTAGCGAGACCAGGCCGATCAGGCCGGTTCCTACAACCAGCGGCACGTCCACTCCGCAGACGTTGATGATGGGCGGGTTGGCGGCCGGGCATGCCGCTGGATCGTCCCAGAACTCGCAGGCGTCACAGGCGGCGTCGGCGAAGTCCGTCGGGACTTTGGCGGTGGAGGTCGGCTCCCCGGTCAGGTCGTCGATTTCCATGACCCGCCCGGTGAGCGTGGTGTACCACATGGTTCGCAAGCCGTCGCCGTCGGTGGCGAAGTTGATCTGCCCCGCCGGCTCGCCCTCGAAACTTACGAACCCATCAACGTCCACGACAAGGTCGTGGAGCGTAACATCCGAACCGGTCACCAGGACCATTGCGCCCGTGGTCTTCAACACCACAAGCTCGGCGTTCGAGGCGTTTACGACATCGCAGACCGATCCAGAGATTGGGTCAGAGAACGCGTCCCAGGGCTTGATCTGCCCGACGGCTGAAGGCCTTTCGACCATGACGGCCAACAGGCCGACGAGGAGACAATGATGGAGCTTCGGCGACGAAATCATGATCGCATCCATTCCAGTTTTGGTTCAACACTCATGCGCCAGCAAAGGCGAAACGACCCGCGCTTCCGCGGCGGCGGACGAGCCTGGTGGCCGAAAGCCCAATCAGCATCGTGGCGAGCGAGAGCGCCTCGAACGATCCGCAACTGATGAAGATCGGCGGGGGTTCGATGACGACGTCCGAGCAACCAGTGAAGTCCACGTCGGCGTCGAGCGGCGTATTGGGACACTCGTCGTCGCAGTCGCTGACGCCGTCGAGGTCGCCGTCGTCGAGGCAATCGCAATCGACGAGCTGGCTGCACGAGCAGCCGAAGTCGTCGGCGATCTCATCGAGCGGCGTGCCGGGGCATTCGTCGTCGCAATCGACAATGTCGTCGGCGTCGGCGTCGATTTCGAAGCAGGCGCAGCCGTCGATATCCACGACTTCGCCCAGGGGCGTGGCGGGGCAGAGATCATCGCAATCAACGATGCCGTCGAGGTCGTCGTCGAAATCAAAACAGGAACAACCGGACGAGTCGGCGCCATCCGCGCCGAAGGGCGTATCGGGGCACAGGTCGTCGCACTCATCCACGCCGTCGCCGTCGTAGTCGGCTTCGAAGCACGCACAACCGAGTTCGTCGACGGCTGACGCCAGCGGCGTCGTGGGGCAGAAGTCGAGTTGGTCCTCGATGCCGTCGAGGTCGCTGTCCACGAGCACGCCGCCGCAGTCAAACGGGTTGTCCCAGAAGTTGCAGGCGTCGCAGGGGACGTCGACGAATTCGTCGGGGAAGAATCCGCTGTCGAACGGCTCGCCGGTCAACGTGTCGACGTGGATGACGGTTCCGACGATCGAAAGCCACCACAGGGTGCGGAATCCGTCGCCGTCGTCGGCGAACTCAATGAATCCAGCCGGGTCGCCAAGGTAGAACACGCTTCCATCCAAGTCGACGAAGGTATCGGCCAGCACCGTGTCAGTGCCCGTAATGATGACCAACTCGCCGGTGTCGTCGAGGACCACCAGCTCGACGTTGTGGGCGTTGACTCCGTCGCAGACGGAGGCCGAGACGTCGTCCGCCCAGACGAGCCAGGGAACCTGTTGAGCCCGGAGGGTTGAGGCTCCAAGTCCGATGCCCAAGGCCGCAAACGCAATGGCCGAAGTATTCAATCGACGTACCCGGTTCATGTTTCTCTCGCCTCCAAACACTCTATCGTTGGGGGGAACCCCAACTCCAGCATTGCTCCACAAAAACCGCCATCGAAAACTCCGCAGCGCGAGGCATTATCGCCCAACACCAAGAGGATGGGAAGGGCGTTGCGTCGCGATTGGCCGGAACTTCGAAAGAGGTGCAGCCCCGATCCGAACCGCGACAGGATGGAGCGATCCAGCGCCGCCCGATGGATATCACTCGCGGTTCTGAATACACGCCCCAGCCCCGCATGAACTGTGAAGGCCCCGGTCATGGGCGTAGCAGCCGCACCTGCCACGGCGCGAGGGGCAGATCCGCCGAGGCTTCCCGTAGCACCTCCCCAGAAAGAAGATCGCGCAAGCCGGGGAGGGTCATTCCTCCACGCAGGCGGATGGTTCGGGAGTCGGAGGTCAAGTTGATCAGAATCACGCTGATGCCTCCGTCCGGCGCATCGCCCATGACGGCATAGACATCCGCGGCGATCCGTCCGTCGATCTCGCGGGCGGTCAATCTTTCGACGTGCTTTGGATCAAGGGCGAGTCGCGCTTCGATGCGCGCAACGATGGCCGATGGATCGGCACGGCGAGCCGCGCTTAGCTCGATGCCGACGGGATAATCCCCCATCGCATCGGGAGATTCTCCGATCCCGTTCGCCCCAAGGACTTCGAAGCGAATCTGTCTGCGCTGAAGTCCCGTCCAAACGGGGACAATCCACGAGGCCCAGGAATCTGGATCAGCCGAATCGAGGGCCTCCGCCTGGACACGGATGGCGACCCGAGGACGTCCCGGGGCGGGCAACTGTGCCGCCAAGCGCCGCAGATCCAGACTTGCATGCGCGATGGCCTCGGTCAGTTCCGCGCGGCCCACTAACTCGTCGGCGCGGACACCCGGGTGCGAGGGGGAGTCGAACTCGAACCGATCGCCCCAAAGCGCGAAGCGCTGACCTTCGGCTGCGAACAGCCACATGGCCGCCCGGCTCATCTCCGGCAATGTTCTCGATGCGCGCGGCACGGGTCGCCAGCCGATCGC
>JBBTCJ010000186.1:0-20210 GCA_038043285.1 Planctomycetota bacterium
CCTCCGGCGCGGGGGGGCGGTTCCCGCTCGGACCTGGGAGAGTGTTTTTCTTGCTAGCCACCCAACTGATTGTCGCCGACGAGGAAAAACGAGCTCACGGAAAGAGCTTCCGGTTCCGCGAGTTCGGGCGGATCGTGTCCCTGACTCGTCCCTATGCTGCGCGCCTGGTCGTGGGTCTGCTCGTGACCATCGGCTTCGCGGCGCTGCACACGGTGGGGATCGCGACGGCATTTCCGGTGTTCCAACTTCTGCTGGAACAGGAAGGGCTGCATGGGTGGACAGCCAGGACCGTATCTGGGTCTCGCCTGGGCGTGGAGTTTGCCCCACCCGCGGACGAGAACGTCATCCGCATGGTGCGCGTTCATGCGCCCAGCGATCTATTTCAAGCCGGCGCCCGTCCCGCGGACGAAATCGCCGACATGGACGGAGGATCCATCCGCGACCTTCTCGAAGGCATCGCGGATGCGCCGAACGGGTCGGACATCCGACTGCGGGTGCTTCGCCGTGACGGTCCGGCCGACGTCGTCGTGAAGCCCAAGCCGCTGGAGCTGCGGATGGCCGCCCTCCAGTGGGGAGCGTCCTGGCTCCCACCCGACCGACCGGACGCCAAGCTCCGAACGCTGGGGTATATCCTCGCGGCGCTAATCGTGATCGTGGTCGTCGCCAACCTGCTGCGTTTCGTGGGCGAGGTGCTGGTCTCCGGCGCCGTGCTCCGCGCGTTGATGGACCTTCGGGATCGGCTGTACGAGCGTATTCTGCAGCTTCCGCTTGCCTACTTTTCCAGCGCCCAAACGTCGGACATGGTCACGCGCTTCGTGCAGGACATTCAGGAGATCCAGCGCGGACTGGTTACACTTTTCGGGAAGGCCGTCCGCGAACCGATCCGGGCCGCTTTCCTCATCGGTCTTGCCTTGGCCATGAATTGGCGGGTGACGATCACTGTGGCGGTCGTTGTGCCGATCGCGGCCACGGTTTTTCTCTCCGCCGGCCGCAAGGCGAAGAAGGCCAATTTCCGCCTGTTGGACGCCTACGGCGACATGATCGCCGCGCTCACCGCCAGCTTGCAGAATCTTCGCATCGTCAAGGCGTACACGGCTGAACGACAGGAGCGCGAGCTTCTCGACCGCGTGGATCGGCGGATGCTCAAACAGCAGTTGAAACTCGCCCGGTTGGATGCGTTTCTCAGCCCGGCGATGGAGACGCTGGCGATCTTCTCCGGCGCGCTGCTGACGCTGTGGCTGGCGAGCATGGTCGTGGGGGGCAAGATGACGCCCTCGCAGTTCGCCACGCTCGGCGTGGTGCTTTCGACGGTGTTTGACCCGTTGCGGAAGATGTCGGACGTGTACGTGCGGGTGCAGCGATCGACGGCGGGGGCGGAGCGGATTTTCCAGGTGCTGGAGTTCCCGCCGGAAGATAGCCTCTCGAAGGGTTGCGTCGAACTTGGCCCGCTTCGCGAGGGCATCGAGTTCGTCGGTGTCAGCTTCACCTACCCCTATGCCCCGCGAGAGGCGCTCTCCAAGATTCGGCTTCGGATCCGCAAGGGTGAAACGGTGGCCGTCGTCGGACCCAACGGTTCGGGCAAAACCACGTTGATGAGCCTGTTGCCGAGACTCTACGACCCCGACGACGGCAACGTCTTGTGGGATGGGGAGGATATCCGGAAAGCGACGCTGTCCAGCCTGCGGCGGAACATCGGGCTGGTCACGCAGGATGCGGTGGTGTTTCAGGGCACGCCGGTTGAGAACATTGCGTACGGGAGCGGGCGGGCGGATCGAGGACGTGCCGAGGCAGCCGCGCGACGGGCGTTCGCCGACGAGTTTATTCGAGCATTGCCCGATGGATACGACACGGTGATCGGCGAGCGCGGCTCGACGCTTTCGGGCGGACAGCGGCAACGGCTGGCGATCGCACGTGCGATCTATCGGGACGCGCCGGTGTTGATCTTCGACGAGGCCACCAGCCAGATTGATTCCGATTCCGAGCAGAAGATCCAGTCCGCCCTGCGCGAGTTCGCCCGGGACCGCACCACCATCATCATTGCCCATCGCCTGAGCACGATTCAGTTCGCGGACCGCATCGTGGTCATGGACGCGGGGCAGATCGTGGATGCCGGGGCACACAAGGAGCTGTTCGACCGCTGCCCGCTTTATCGGACGCTCTGCGAGACCCAACTGGTCAGCGAACGCGGTTGACGGGCGGGCTACCCAGGGCTGTCCGTGCGGTTGCAGATCGGGCGAGAGCCGCACCCGCCACGCCGCTGGGTCGAAGTTGTCGAGTAGGCTTGCCCCGATCCCTGAAACCATTTATCGTTCAACGCTTGGCTTGGTCAAACGGTTGACCAGCGAGCCGACAATCCATGACCTTCGGTAGGAGAATAGGGTGATGAACAAGAGCGCGTTTCGAAAGATGATGCGGGTGATCGCCGGTCTCGCCTGCGTGCTGGCGATGGCGACGGCCCCCATCGGCTGCGCCAAGCCGTGCGGCGGCAACTGCGACAAGCCTTGTAAGAAGGCCGACGGGCAACCGTGCCCTCCGGGATGCACCAAGCCGTGCTGCAAGAAGGCCGAGGCCAACAAGCCCTGCCCGGCCGGCTGCACCAAGCCCTGTTGCAAGAAGACGTGATCTACGAAACACGCCTTCACGGGGAAGAAGTGCGTCGTCGGCTTGACGACAAGTGATGCATTCGACCCGCCCGCCGTCTTCACGAAGATCGCGGGCGGGTTTGCCTTTGGCGGAGGACGCGCGCCGATGAGTACCGTCGACCGGTTCAACGACGCCATTCGGCGGATCGACGAGGCCAACCGCGAAGATCCGCGCATGGAGATCGGTGGCGGCCTCCCGCAGCCGAAGGAGCTGTTATTCTCGCAACGGGTCTATGAGTGGGTTCGCAAGCTCGCGCCGCAAGCCTCCGAAGCCTTGCTGCTCGCCGCCCGGGCACACACGCTGCGACGGTGGGTCATCCCACGCGAGAACTTCCCGAAGACCACCGAGGGATACCACGCCTGGCGAAACGCGCTGGCGCTTTATCACGCCCAAGAGGCGGTGACGATCCTGCGGGGCGCGGGATACGAAGAGGCGACGATCGAATGCGTCCAGCGGCTGATCACGCGGCAAGACTTCCCGACGAACGAGGATGCCAGGACACTTGAAGACGCGGACTGCCTGGTGTTTATCGAGACCAAATTGCACAACTATCTCGACGAGTGGGACGACGAGAAGACGCTGCGCATTCTGCAACAGACGTATTTCAAGATGACACCCCGGGGAAGGAGCTTGATCGCCCAACTCCAACTGCCGGAAGCAAGCGCCGCGATCCTGCGCCGCGCCGTGGGTGGGTAAGCGAACGTCATGGCGGGCGTCCGGTGTTACGCGCCGCCGGCGGTTTCCAATTCCCGCGCACGAACGCCGAGGTCGAGGAACAGCTCGACCTCCTCGTCGGTCAGATCAACATGGCGTCGGGCCATGGTCGAGGCGGCGACGTCCAGGGCTTTGAGGTGGTCGCCCTTGGCCAATCCCTTCGCGGTCACCCAGCCGAAGGAGGGGACGAACTTGGGGCAGGGTCCGCCGGCGGCGACGCTCGCGCCCATGCCGATGACCGCGCCGGTGGGAATTGCTGTGCCGATCCCGATCTTGGCGTGATCGGCAATGATGCAACCGAAGAACTGCAACCCCGAGTCCACCTCGCGGCCGTTCATTGGAACGCGGACCGAGCCGTAGGTGTTTTTTAAGTCGGAATTGACCGCTCCAGCGCCCAAATTGACCCAACTGCCGACGTAGGAGTGTCCGAGATAGCCGAGGTGCTGTTTGTTGGTGTATCCGCAAAGGACACAGCCGTGCAATTCACCGGCGACCTTGCAGACGGGTCCGATGACGTTCCCGCCGTGCAGCCAACTGTGGGGGTGTATCCGCGTGCCGGCACCGACGAAGAGCGGTCCTTCGAGGACGGCGTAGGGGCCGATAGCCACGTCGTCGCTGATGAACACGGTTCCGCTGGCGGCATCTATCAGGACCGTGGGATGAATCGTGGTCCGCTCGCCGACGTGGATTCGCTCGCGTGGAGCCAGGTTCAGGTGCGGGTCGAGTTCGGAATGAACACCGGCGTCGTCGTCGCGCCAGTCGGCGTTTAGCAGGTCGGGCAACCGGTTAACGATCTGCCAAGGATACTTCAGCATCCATCCGCCGGCCTCGCGTCGTGGAAGCGATCGGATTGCGTCCCGGCGGCGGGCAGGATGGAGAAGATCGTCCGGTCTCAGGCGTGAGGCGAGTTCTGCGTCGCAGACGATGAAGGCGACGCCGTCTTCGATAAGCCCCACGCAAGGCTCCTGGGGAATGTTGCCGTCGGCATTCGCCTGCCATCGTCCGTTGAGAAGGATGGTCGGACCGGACAACGGGGCGTTGGCCGGCGCGCCGCAGCGCTGGGCGGCGACACGGGCGATCCAGTCGCGCGTCCAGATTCCGGAAACGGGGCGTTGAAACCGCTCGGCCACGCGGTCCAGGATGATCGCTCGACCGACAAAGAGTTCAAAGACCGATCGCCAGTAGAGCAGGGGAAGCAAATCGGCGAAGCCTTCGTCTTCGAAGAGGACGATGGGAGTCATGATGTTGGGGCATCCGCGTAGGAGCGTCGCCAACCGGCCGCTGGATTCAACGAGCCAGCATCATAGCGAAAAAGGGCCTGCGCGCCAGCACAGGCCCCTCGCATGTCCGTTCGGTGCGACCGCCGCAATGCCGGTGGAAGGAAATCGACGGAACCCTTCGAAAAAGGTGGGCGACCCAGGACGCGCGGACCGCCGACCTCAAGGGGGTCGGTACGTCGTGAAGCGTCGGCAACGGGTCTCCCGTGGGTTCGCTTACCGGTTCAGCCAATGTGCACTTCCTGCCGAGCATGGAAGCCGCACCACGCGAACAATGGCATTATACCCGGCATGCCGTGCCGCCGCCAAGCCGAAACTGGATAATTTCGCAAATGGATCGAGCCTTTGGTCCCGGGCGGGGGGATTTCTTGCGTCGGCGTTCGTTCCGGGTGCGTGGGGCGACCGCCAAGCCAGCGCGGCACGGACGAGTCAAACGCTCACCCGTCCAAAGGCGCTATGACATTATTCGTTTGACAGACCGCGACCCGGTTCTGAGAATACCTGTCGAAGCCGCGAACCGGACCGTTCGGCGCGGGGACAGGGATCGTCCTGACGGCAACTCTCATGATGTCCGAACCACCCGCACGGGAAGAGCGAAGTAACTGGGTTGAGGCGATCGGCCTGCCGCACCTGCTGCGAACGCTGGGGCTATCGGTCCAGCCGGCGAAACTTACCCTGGGGCTGGCGGCGATCCTGCTGACGTTTGTTTGGGGCGGGCTGCTGGATTGGGTATGGCTTCGCGGCGGCGGCGTGGATGCCGCGGCGGTGCGGCAGTTCATCTCGTCGCGGGAGCTGGATCAGCCGTACGTGGAACCGGGCGGTGCGTCCGGCATCTTCGCCGTCTGGCGCGATCACGAGCGACACTGTATTCTCGGACTGATGGGTTCGTCGCTTCCGGGGACGTCGGTGGCGGCGGGGACGCCGCTGGGGGCCTACGTCGAGTCGCACTCCTACGATCAGCCGCTGCGCAACTTCCTCGGCATGGGCTACGGCGCGTGGTGGATGATGAAACATCACCCGTTGTACGCGGTGCTGTTCTTCGGCGGGGGGTTGGTGATCTGGGCGTTGTTCGGTGGAGCGATCTGCCGGCTGGCGGCGGTGCAGTTCGCGCGTGACGAGAAACTGACGGCGGCGCAGGGGTTTTCCTTTGCGCGCACGCGCTGGTTTGGCGGGTATTTCCTCGCGCCCTGCATTCCGCTGGTTTTCGCGGCGGGGATCATGGCGGTGCTGGTTCTCGGGGGGGTCTTGCTTCGGTTCCCGGTCTTAGGCGATTTGCTTGCCGGTGTGCTTTTCTTTCTGGCGTTGCTCGGTGGATTCCTGATTGCCACGCTGCTGGTCGGTCTGTTGATTGGGGGAAGTCTGTTTTGGCCGGCGGTGGCGACGGAAGGGTCGGACGCGTTTGACGCGTTCTCGCGGGCCTTGTCGTATCCGCTGTCGCGGCCGCTGAAGGCGATCATTTACGCGGTTTTGACGGTGGTTTACGCGAGCGTTTGCTGGGTCTTCGTGAACCTGTTCACGTATTTCGCGCTGGCTATCACGCACACGATTGTGTCCTTCGGGACATCGCCGTTCGGGTGGTGGAGTCGCGGCGCGGGGGGCGCGGAGGTGAGCAAGCTTGATCTTCTTTGGCCGATCGGCGGACCCAACGTCCTACATCGCTGGCCCGACTGGTCGCAGCTTACCTGGTACGAGCACCTCTCGGCGTTGTTGATTTGGGTCTACGTGGCCGCAGTCATCGGGCTGATGTGGTCCTTCCTGGCATCGTTCTACTTCAGCGGTAGCACAGTGGTTTACGCGCTGTTGCGCCGGGACGTCGACGCGATCGACCTGGATGAGGTCTTTGTGGAGGACGTTGCGCCGATCGGAGCGGATCGACTGGCGTCGCCGCCTTCGGTTCCGCCGGACAACGAAAAAGACATCTCGCTTCCGATCGCGGGTGCAACGGGATTACCTGGGCAATGATCGGCCAAGTCGCCGGGCGCTGCGTCTGGTCCCGGGTGTTCCCTGCGTGGACAGTTACTTCGGTTGCCGGACCCGTCTTGCCCCTGGCGGCGCACCTGTCGATAATCCACGCCCATGAGTCCGAAAAAGCCCTGCGTTTTTTTTTCGATCGTGGTCATCGGCATGACCTTGGCGTCGTGCGCGGAGCCGGCGCCCTCGCCGTTGGATTACACGGTTCGTCGGGCGACGGGTGTCGCGTCATCCCCGCTGCTGGAATCGGCCGAGATCGTGCTGACGCAGCTCGGATACCCTATCGCAAAGCGCGATCCCGCCGCGGGTTGGCTGCTCTCCGAACCCGTCGAGGGTGAGGTCGGGGCGACGTCGAGCGGACATCGCGGTGGGTTGAGCAGCCGTCCGAGCGGGCGTCGAGTCGTCGACGTGCGCATCCAGGATGGCGACGGATTGAGCAAGGTCTTCTGCCGGGTCACGATCCAGGAGCAGACTTCGCGGGCGCACCAGATGTTCAGCTCGGCCTATGCGCGGGATGACGTGCCGAACGACACGGCCATCGACCGCGACGCGGCGACGACCAAGGAGCAAAACACGGTCTGGGAACCCGTCGGGCGGGACAAGTCCGCCGAGCGAATCATCGTCCAAGCCATCCTCGATCGAGCGGGCGTACCGGCATCCGCCGGCGGAGACTAAGACCCTCTGAGATCACCTTGCGAGCCGCCGTCAGATACCAGCGCCCTTACTCTCCATACACGGTGGTTGTAATTCGCGCGTGCGGACCGTGGCGAAGAGCAGCGACCCTACGTAGCGCGCCGGGGAGCGCCGTCGTGGCCGGCGGGGAGGCGCTCGGCTTCGGTGGACCAGAGTTCCTCGGGCATCATCTTGGGTTTGCCCTCGCGGTCCACGCAAGCCAGCGTGCTGGTTCCTTCGGTGGCGACGACGCCCTTGTTGGTGATGCGGTAGCTGTGATCGACGCGGGTTCGGGTGATACGCTCGACGCGGCAGATGACGATGACGTTGTCGTCATAGCGGATCGGGGCGAGGTACTTGATGGCGGCCTTGTAAACGACGAACAAAGTTCCATCGGCCTCCATGTCCCGGTAGCGGAAGCCGTTGCGGCGAAGAAGTTCGGTGCGGACGTGCTCGAAGTATTCCCAGTAGCGGGCGTGGTGCAGCAGGCCCATGCCGTCGCACTCGGCGTAGCGGACGCGGAACTCGCAGGAGATCGAATCGCCCGGTCGGGGCACGGTTCGCATCCCACCATCGTTTCCGATCCAGTCCCGGCGTCAAGCATCAAGCCCCGCTCCGCCGTCCGGTGTGCGGCAGGACGAAATCAGAGCGTCTCTTGACGGAACGCGCATCTTCGCTTACCAATGATCCCCAGGTATCCTCGTACGGGAGGCGCCCGGTACATGCAACCTGCATTCACACCTGCGTCTTGCGTGCCCTCGACCATCCCCGACGCGCTGACCTTCGATGACGTGCTGCTGATTCCGCAGCGGTCGTCGGTCCTTCCGGACGCCCTCGACGTCAGCACGCGATTGACGCGGAACATCACCCTGAACGTCCCGTTGGTCTCTGCGGCGATGGACACGGTGACCGAATCGCGGATGGCCATCGGACTCGCCCAGGAGGGCGGTGTCGGGATCATTCACAAGAACTTGTCGATCGAGTCTCAGTGCCGCGAAGTGCACAAGGTCAAGCGTTCGGAAAGCGGGGTGATCCTCGACCCCGTGGCTCTCGGCCCGGACGAGCCGGTCGCCAAGGCCAAAGAGGTCATGTCGCTGCAGAACATCTCCGGCGTGCCGATCGTCGATGACGGTCATCGCCTTGTGGGCATCATCACCCGGCGGGACATGAAGTTCCTGGAGCGCGAGAACCTCAAGATCCGCGACGTGATGAGTGCGAAGAACCTGGTGACAGGCCCGCCGCACACGACGTTGGAGGAGGCCTCGGAGATCCTCAACAAGGCCAAGGTCGAGAAGCTGCTGCTGATAGACAAGCAAGGGCGGCTGGCGGGCCTGATTACCATGCGCGACATCGAACGGAGCCGGCGCTTTCCGACCAGTTGCAAGGACGCTCGTGGTCGGCTTCGGGTGGGAGCAGCGGTCGGCGTGCTTGAATACGATCGCGTCGAGGCATTGATCGCCGCCGGCGTGGACGTGGTGGTGGTGGATACGGCCCACGGACACAGCGACAACGTCATTGAGACGGTGAAGGAGCTGCGTAAACGGCACAAGATCGAGCTTATCGCAGGCAACATCGCCACGACGGAGGCGGCGAAGGACTTGATCGACGCCGGCTGCGACGGCGTCAAGGTCGGCATCGGCCCGGGGAGCATTTGCACGACGCGCGTCGTGTCGGGCGTCGGCGTGCCGCAGTTGACCGCGGTGATGAACGTCGCCAAGGCGGCGCAGGCCGCGGGCGTACCGCTGATTGCCGACGGAGGCGTTCGTCATTCGGGCGACATCGTCAAGGCGCTCGCCGCCGGGGCGAACTCGGTCATGCTAGGCTCGTTGTTCGCGGGATTGGAGGAGTCGCCTGGCGAGACGGTGACGTGGAAGGGGCGGCGGTTCAAGGAGTATCGGGGCATGGGCTCCCTGGGGGCGATGGTGAAAGGCTCGGCCGAACGATACAGTCAATCGGCGGAGATGCCCCAAGGCAAGCTGGTGCCCGAGGGCATTGAGGGCCGCGTGCCGTATCGCGGGCCTTTGGCCGACTTCGTTTATCAACTGGTGGGCGGGCTTCGCGCCGGGATGGGGTATTGTGGCGCGAGCACCGTCGAGGAGCTGCGCCGGCGGGCGAGGTTCTGCCGGGTCAGCACCGCCGGCGTCGCCGAGTCGCACCCGCACGACGTCGTGATTACCAAGGAAGCGCCCAATTATGCGTTGGATTACCGATCGGAATAGCCACCAGGAGCAGCAGTCGATGATCGAGGCACGTTTGCCGTCATACTTCTTGTTGTGGTCCAGGCTTCGGGGTTGGGTTAAAGCGATCGTCCGGTCTTCCGCCGGCATCCGTTTCATGGCTGCGGTTTTGGCCATGACGTTGCTCGGCGGCTGTCAGTTGATAGCGAACCCGTTTGTCGACGAGCTGGTCGGCGCGCCGGCGGTCACCACGCCGTCCGCCGACGGCGTACGAGCGTCAGGCAAGCCGTTGCATCTGCCTCAGCCGATCGGCGAGGTGAAGCAGGTGGCCGCCAAGGACGGGACGGTGACGCACCTCCCGTTATTCTTCGAGGATGCCTCAGAGGAATCGGGCAGCGAGGACGGCAAGTTTGCCTGGACCATCGAGGACTATTTCCAAATGACGACCTGGCGGGGACGGTTCGCGCTTAATTTCGTCCTCTTTCCGATCAGCGCCGTGGTCACGCCGCCGTGGATGGCCATGGAGAGCGACGGTGCGGCCAGTCGGCGGATCCTTTGGGCCGACCATGATGCCGCACCCGCGGTCCGGGCACATGGTGCGGGAGACACTCTACCCGAACCGGCGAAAGAGCACGCGGCGGACGGGGCGTCTTGAGCATCCTTCGACGTCCAGGGCGGTGAGCGGCGGTGGAGCAACGGTTCGGATGCCAGCCGACGGAAGACCCTCACAGCGAACGCTGCCCCGCGTGCGGTCAGCCGCAGGACCAGCCGTCCCTCAGAGTTTGCAGCCTCTGCGGATTTCGATTCCCCGATCTGCGTGCCACCAGCGATGACACGACTCTTTACGCCGAGTCATTTGCGGCCGGCGCCCCGCGGTTTTGGTCGATGGCCAGGTGGGTTTGGTTCGCCGGGACGGGGCGGCTGACTCACCTCGGGTTGATGCGCGAGTCGCCGGCCTCGCGACGTTTCGCGTCCGTCATCCTTCTGATTTTGGTCTTCGGCATGGGTTTGCTCCAGGCGGGGCATGTTGGGTGGCAGCGAGTCCGCGGAGCCTCGGGCGGCGAACTTCCCGCAGTGAGGCCTCACGGTCAAGGATGGTTTCGGGTGTATCGCGGAGGTGATTCGTCGCTGGCGGATTCGGCGAAGCACCAGCGGATCGAACTCTGGTGGAATCCGGCGCAGGCGATCGTCGCGGGAGCGGCCGGACTCGTCGGCGCCATCATCGCGTGCGGCGTGG
The DNA here is from genome assembly GCA_038043285.1 of Planctomycetota bacterium. GTDB lineage: Bacteria > Planctomycetota > Phycisphaerae > UBA1845 > UBA1845 > JBBTCJ01. The sequence goes on from JBBTCJ010000186.1 coordinate 10,692, forward strand.
CGCGGGCGCTCATTGGAGCCGGAGTAGAGCAGTCCCACCGGCGACCCTTTCGTGGCGAGCAGCGAATGACTGCGGCGTTGTCTTACAGCACGGCCTGGGCATTGTTTGCGATCGCCGGTATTTTCGTCTTGTACCTGCAACGGGCGGCCTGGATCAAGGAGGCGGTCGGAGGGGGCACGGTTCGACCGGAAGCGGTCTTCCTGGTGCTTGGCGGGACGCTGGTGGGGTTCGCCGCCGCGATGTGGTGGTTTTTCCTCCTGAGACTTGGCGCCACCGCGCCGGCGGAGACACGCGGTCGCGTGACCGCGTTCGCCACGTTGGGAGCGCCGATGTTGGTCGTTGCGGCGGCTGCGACGTGGTGGTTTGGCACGGAGGCCTTCAACGCCTGGATGATCCGCGCCATGCGGCTGGGTTTCGAGTAGCGGGTCGTCGGGGCGAGGGCAGCGGCCGCATCAGGGCCGTTCCCTCACGGACGCGGTTCGGGAATGACCTTGGATCCGTTGTGGGAGGCCGAATTGGCCGGGCGATCGCCGGCGGCGCGACCGGGCTTGATTGAGGTTGATGAAGAGAACAATGAACAGCAATCTTGCGACCATCGTCGTCGTGGACTTCGGCGCTCAATACGTCCAGCTCATCGCGCGCCGCGTGCGGGAGAACCACGTCCACAGCGTGATCGTCGGCCCCAACGTCACCACGGAGGAACTGAAGAGCCTGCACGCGGTGGGGATCATCTTTTCTGGAGGACCGCTGAGCGTCTATGAGGACGGCGCTCCGATCTGCGGGCGAGAACTGATGGACATGGGTCTGCCGATCCTGGGCATCTGCTACGGCCTGCAACTCGGATGCCATTTGCTCGGCGGCGAGGTGAAACCGGCGAACGCGCGAGAATTCGGGCGAACGGACATCGAAGTCGTTGGCGACGACGCGCTTCTTGCTCACGTCCCGCGGCACTCTCACGCGTGGATGAGCCACGGAGATATCGTCCGAGAATTGCCCGGCGATTTCGTCCCGCTCGCCAGGACACAGCACTGTCCGGTTGCCGCGGCGAAACACCGCTCGCGTCCCTTCTGGGGCGTCCAGTTTCACCCGGAAGTCACTCATACCCCCTTCGGGGCACAGCTCATTCGCAATTTTGTCCATGATATCTGCGGGTGCTCGGGCAACTGGCAGGTCAGCGGCATCATTCAGCAAGCAGTCGAAGGCATTCGCCATCGTGTCGGCGCGACGGACCGGGTCATCTGCGGCTTGTCCGGCGGCGTGGACAGCAGTGTCACGGCCGCCCTCATTCACCAGGCGATCGGCGAGCGACTAACGTGCATTTTTGTGGATAACGGCCTCATGCGAAGCCGCGAGGCGGACCTTGTGGAATCCACCTTCCGCCGCCATTTCCATATTGACCTTCACGTCGTCGATGCGGCCGATCGGTTCTTGACCAGGCTGGAGGGCGTGTCCGACCCGCAGCAGAAGCGGATCATCATCGGTCACGAGTTCATCGAAGTGTTCAAGGCCGAGGCACAACGCATTCAAGGCGCCAGGTTCCTCGCCCAGGGAACGCTGTACCCTGACGTCATCGAGTCGGGGCACGGCCTGGGTGGAAAGACAGCGAACATCAAACTGCATCACAACGTCGGCGGCCTGCCGGAGCAACTGGGCTTCGAGTTGATCGAGCCCTTGCGCGACTTGTTCAAGGACGAGGTCCGCCGCGTGGGTGAACACCTGGGCTTGCCGGAGGAACTGGTCTGGCGGCATCCTTTTCCCGGACCGGGTCTGGCGGTCCGGATCATCGGTCCGGTGACCCGCGATCGCCTGGAGCTTGTCCGCGCGGCGGACGACGTCATTTTGGAGGAGATTCGGGCGGCGGGTTGGTACAACAAGATCGCCCAGGCCTTCGGCGTGCTCGTGCCGGTTTCGACCGTCGGCGTCATGGGCGACGGCCGCACGCACGCCGGTCAGAACGTCGTCGCTGTGCGCTTTGTCGAAAGCACGGACTTCATGACCGCCGATTGGGTTCGCATCGACCAGGAGATTCTCGCCCGCATCTCCAGCCGGATCACCAATGAGATCCGTGGCATCAACCGAGTGGTCTACGATATTTCCTCCAAGCCTCCGGCCACGATTGAGTGGGAATAGATGGCCGTCGAGGTTTTCGACCGGAAGCCCGCAACCGCAAGAATGATCCGGGGCAAGGCGTGAGATTCCGACCGCGCGGATATCCGCTGGTGGGCCCCCCGCCTCGGCGCCGGCGGCAAGTCTGACGCTCGCCCAACGGAAAACCTATGCCATAGAACTTTGCGCACGCTTGCATGGGGGGCGTGCGCGGAGCGAGCGCCTGCGCCGTGGGGCTGCAGAGCTGCATGTTGCACCCGCTCACCCTGCCCTCTCCCCCGAGGACGGGGGAGAGAGGATTGCCGATTGCCGATCAGAGTTGTCCCCCAACCCTTCGCAGCGCGAAGGATGGGGCACCGGCGCGAAAGGCTCTGCTCCCTCGCGGCCGCGGCTCCGATCGGGCGTGCTCATCCTGCCGAACACGCCTGCGGGCGACTACAATACCTCAGCATGACCGAGCCGAAGCTTGAAGAAATCCGCAAGCTGATTTCCGGGTTCCCCAAGTCGCCCGGCGTCTACCTCATGAAGGACCGCGAGGGCCGAGTCCTCTACGTAGGCAAGGCCAAGGATCTCCGCGCGCGAGCGTCCAGCTACTTCCAGCCCTCGGCGGACCTGTTGGCCACCCGCGGCCCGGACATCTGCCGCATGATCGAGAAGGTCGAGGACATCGACTTCCTGGAATGCGAAAGCGAAGTCGACGCGATCATCCGCGAATCCCGGCTGATCAAGGACATCCAGCCGCCGCACAACGCCATGTTGAAGGACGGCAAGACGTTTCCGTACATCGAGATCACCACGGGTGACGACTTCCCCGGCGTCTACGTCACGCGGACGCCGCGGCTCAAGGGCAGCAAGCTTTTCGGGCCGTTCCTCGCGGCGAGCGCCGTCCGCGACGCCATGAACGCACTGCAGAAAGTCTTCAAGTTCCGTACCTGCGAGCTGGACATCCTCGCGGACGACGAATCGCGCAGATTTTTCCGCCCCTGCCTGCTTCACGCGATCCATCAGTGTACCGCCCCATGCGCGGCGCTCATCAGCAAGGAGGAGTATCGAAAAGACGTCGATCGCCTCAAGAAGTTCCTGGCCAGCAAACGCACGGCGCTGATTCGGGAGATGAAGACGGAGATGGAGAAGGCCTCCAAGTCACAACGGTTCGAGGAGGCGGCGGTGCTGCGCGATCGGCTGAAGGCGATTGAGTCATTGTCACTGTCCGGTGACGCCAGCGAGGACGTTCAGCCGGAAGTGTTCTATGTCGATCCGCGCGATGGTTTGGAGAAGCTTGGGGGATTGTTGGGGTTGGAGGCGCCGCCGCGGTGCATGGAGTGCATCGACATCGCGCACCTTCAGGGTGAAGCGATGGTTGGTTCGCTGGTCTGCTTCATCGACGGGCGACCGTTCAAGAATGCGTACCGGCGCTTTCGCATCAAGACGGTCGAGGGCATCGACGACTACGCGGCCATCCGCGAGGTCATCACCCGCCGTTATCGCCACGCGGCGGACGGGGAGGGGTTGTACCCCGACGTGATTCTTATCGACGGGGGGCTGGGACAATTGCATGCGGGAATGGCCGCGTTCGGCGACATGAACGTCCGCCCGCCGATGGTTATTTCTCTGGCGAAACGCGAAGAGGAAATCTACATTCAGGCTCAGTCCGCTCCGGTTCGCCTCGCCCGCAACAACCCAGCGCTTCGGGTCCTGCAACAGATGCGCGACGAAGCCCACCGCTTCGCCCAGCACTATCACCACACGCTTCGCCGAAAAGGAGCGTTCGACGAGGACGATCGCGGCGTTCCCGCCCGACGCGGCAAGAAACCGATACCCAAGAGCAAATAGCGTAGTGACTCACAAGAAGTGCTCATGATGAACTGGCATTTCGGGTTCGATCAGCGCATTCAACCGCTTCCGCTCCCTGACGGTCGAACGGTTCCTTCGACGTAGGGCGCATACTCGGGGAACCACATGGCCTCGTCGATCTTCCGCTCGATGGCGTCGTCGGGCATCAGGCGTCCAAGGCGCAGGTCACGGGCCTCGCGAATCACGGCGCAGGCGATCTTCTTGCTTACGTAGCGCAATTCGCTCTGGTCGGGGTAGATCGCGCCGCGATCGAGGCGGTCAGGCCGAAGGCACTCCGCCAAGGTTCTGGCGGCCACCAGGAACATCGAGTCGGTGACCTCTCTGGCTTCGGCCACGATGCAGCCGAGTCCGACGCCGGGAAAGATGAAGACGTTGTTGCCCTGACCGACGACATGGGTGCGGCCGTTGTGTTGCACAGGCTCGAAGGGGCTTCCGGTGGCGAGGATCGCTCGTCCGTCGGTCCAGCGGATGGCCTCCGCGGGGGTGCATTCCGCCTTCGACGTGGGATTGCTGAAGGGGAAGATGACCGGATGCTCGACGTGCTTGGCCATTTCGCGAATGACTTCTTCGGTGAACACGCCGCTCTTGGCCGTCGTTCCCACGAGCATTGTCGGCTTGACGCGGCGGACGACCTCGAGGAGGTCGATGCGCCCGTCGGTGCTGAAGCCGTAGTGCTTCATGCCTTCGGCGCCCAGGGCAAAGGCCTGCTTATGGGCGGATTGGCTCATGCGTCCGGCATAGACCAAGCCCTGGGAGTCGAGGAACACCTGGGCAAGGTGCAGCGTTCGCTCGTCGGCGCCTTCGGATTTCATGGCCGTCTCGACGAGTCTTCCGATGCCCACGCCGGCCGCGCCCGCGCCCATGTAGACGATTCGCTGCTCGCCCAGGCGCTGCTTGGTGATTCGCAAAGCTCCGTACATGCCCGCGAGTGCGACCGCGGAGGTTCCCTGAATGTCGTCGTTGAAACTGGTGACGCGCTTGCGGTAGCGGTCGAGCACCATGAAGGCGATGTCCTTGTGGAAATCCTCCCATTGCAGAAGGGCCTTGGGGAACACGTCGCGGACGGCCTCGACAAAGGCTTCGATGAACTGGTCGTACGCCGCCCCGCGGAGGCGACGGTGCGGATAGCCCATGTACAGAGGGTCGTTGAGCAGCTCGACGTTGTCCGTGCCCGCGTCGAGGCTGATGGGGAGCGTGTGCCTGGGGGGGATGCCGGCGGCGGCGCAGTACAACGCGACCTTGCCGACGGAGATGCCGATGCCTCCGGCGCCTTGATCGCCCAGGCCGAGGATCCGCTCGTTGTCCGTGGCGACGATCAGGCGGATGTCCTTGTGCACCGAGTTACGCAGCAGCTGCGGAATCCGGTTGAGGTCGTCCGGAGTGATCCAGATGCCGCGCGGTCGGCGCAGGATGTGGCTGTAGCGCTGACACGCTCGCCCGACCGTGGGGGTGTAGACGATGGGCATCAACTCCGCCAGGTTCTCGACGAGCACGCGATAGAAGAGGGTTTCGTTTCGATCCTGCAGCGCGGCGAGGCCGATGAACTTTTCGAGGTCGTCGCTCTTTTCGCGAACGTGCTCCAGTTCGATGGCGACCTGTTCCTCGATGGACCGTTGGCGGTGGGGCACAAGTCCTTCCAGGTGCAGAACGCGTCGTTCCTCGGGCGAGAAGGCGGTGTCCTTGTTGTACATGGGATCGCGGAGCAGGTCGGCCCCTTCACAGGGAGGCTTGGCCAGTGACCGCGATTTGGGTGAAGATTTGGGTGAATCTGAATGTTCTTTCATGGTTCGGGTTCCTGGGGGCGCGAGACGCTACCCCTTCACCGGAGCCGCGTCCAGAGCCTACGTCCACCGAAACGACGTGCAAGACCCGTGCCGAAACGTGGACCGGCAGCCGATTCCGGCTAGGCTACGCGGCGTGTCTGAACGGCGACGCCATCCTGCCACCCGGCCCGACTCCTACGCCACGTCTCGTTTCGAGGAGATGTACGACGGTTCGCCGCCCTGGGAGACGGGGCGTCCCCAACCGGCGTTCGTCCGCTTGTTCGAGCAAGGTCTCATCGGCGGCGAGGTGCTCGACGTCGGTTGCGGGACGGGCGAGAACGCGATCTTCTTTGCCCAACGCGGGTTGAACGTAACCGGCGTGGACGCCGTTGAGAAGGCCATCGAGAGTGCCCGATGCAAGGCGCGGGATCGCGGCGTGAACATCCCGTTCCTGGTCCACGACGCTCTTGATCTTCTGTCGCTGAACAAGACGTTCGACACCGTCATCGACTCCGGGTTGTTCCATTGCTTTTCCGATCACCAGCGAATCGCCTACGTCAACGGTCTTGGTGGGGTGCTTCGTGCCGGGGGGTTGTACCTGTTGATGTGCTTCTCCGAGCACGAGACGCGCGAAGGCGGACCCCGGCGCGTGACCCAGGCGGAGCTTCGGCAAGTATTCGTGCGCGGGTGGAGTGTCGAGCGTGTCGAACCCGCGACGTTCGAGGCCGCAACGCTTTTCGACGGCGGTGCGAAGGCCTGGCTGGCCATCATCCGCCGCGCCTGAGCAACTCAGGTCTCCCACGGATCATTGAGAATCGACGATTCCCAGGCATCGGTGTAGCATCCGCCCGAACATGGCCCTTCAATCCGCCACGCAGCGGAAGTTATTGATCAGTTTTATCCTTTCCATCGCCGCCTGCGGACTGGTTGGGATCTACTGCCTCTTGCAGGGGCAGATGGGCAACCTGGAATGGCGAATCCTCGGAACGACCTCGCTCGTGGCTGCGGCTTCGATCCTCGGACTTGCCGCTGCGGTCCTTTGGGACCGGAAGCGTTGGCCTCCGCTTGGTCTTCTGGGAATGCTTGGTCAAGGCCCGGCGCTCGTTTTCGTGTTGCCGCTGGTCTGGCTGGATTGGTCGACCTGGCAGAACTTCCCGGACTGGCGGGACTTCTTCGAGCGCGCCGCCCCCGTCGCCTGGGTCATCGCCATTGCCCTTCCGCACGTCGGGCTGTTGTCGCTGGGGCGGCTCCATCGGTCCTACGAATGGATCCGGCGGTGGACGGTGATCATGATCGCGGCGCTGGGATTGCTCATCATCTACCTGGTTCTCGTCGAACCGAACTACTACTCCATGGAAACCTGGATGCGTCTGGTCGGCATCCTCTCCATCGGCGTCGTCTGCGGCACGCTTGCAGTTCCCATCCTGCATCGCGTGTCAGCCATCCGTACCCGGGAGGCCGTTCGCACCGTCGAGCTTCGGGTGTCGTTGACCTGCCCACGTTGCGCCGTTGTGCAGGAGGTTCCCGTGGGACGATCGACATGCGCGCATTGCAGCCTGCGTTTCTCGATCGAGATCGAGGAGGAACAGTGTCCGACCTGCGGGTATCCGCTGTACCAGCTCTCCTCCGCCGTATGTCCTGAATGCGGTACGGAAGTGGTCGCTCTTCCGTCGCCGGCGGATGCGTGAAGAACAACTGATACGGGTCGATGCCCCATCCATCGCGATGCGATGGGTGGGGGACGGACCGGTTGGCGAACCCGATGGTCATCCCGATGGAAATTGTCCCCACCCTTACCTGGCGGAAAGGATGGGGCACCCCGCACGGAAACGACCAGACCGCTCCATCCTGTCGCGGCTCTGATCAAACGACGGCTTTTCAAACACGTTCTTAGACCCACTTAGCGTCCCGCGATGGCGGCGGCCGTGGCGTCGAGGGTTGCGGGGGTTTCGTGCAGGGAGGTCGAAACGGCGGGGGTAAGTTCGCGGCGGGTGCGAAGCCAATCGTTCAACCGATCCGCGTCGACGGGGTGGTTGCCGAACAGTCCGACCTCGATGGCGGCGGCCGCATTGCCTAAATAGGCGGCCTGCATCAGATTTCCACCCGCGGCCAAGCCAAGCGTGGAAGCGGCCAACAGCGCGTCGCCGCAGCCCAGATGATCCACCGCGTGGTCGGCGAGAGCGGGGAGCAGTTCGCTCTTGAGCCGGGCGGACCATTCGGGCGTGTCACGGCGCTGATTCTGGCGTTCAAAGACCAACATGCCGCGTTTTTCCAGGGTAATGAAGATGTGCCTGGCTTGAGTTTCTTGCAGGGTCCGCCAGGCGAGCGTGGAGAGTCCCGAATCGTGGTCGTTGAGCATGGCCCGGACTTCGCGCTCGGTCGGGCAGAGCAGGTCGGCGTGGCGAAAGTTGAGCAGATTGGCGCGTCCCCCGCTGACGTCGGCGGTGATCGTTCGGACGTTCTGGCGCAGCGTCGGCAACACCCGCGAGAGCAACGAGCCGGTGATCATCCCGTAGCCGAAGTCGCAGAGGATGACGGCGTCGACGACCTTGGATTGTTGTTCGAGGATGGTGGCGGCCTGTCGTTCGGCCAGCGAGTCGAGCGGGATTCGCTGCGCACGATCGACCTTGAAGAGTTTGGTGTCCTCCGCCAGAAAGCGGGTTTTTTGCACCAACGCGGGTCGGCACTGGATGAGCCGGCAATCGACACCCTCGGATTCGAGAACTTTGAGGGCGGTTTTCTGATCCGGATGGTCCGGGGCGGCCCCGGCACTGAGCAAGAAAGCCTTGGCCCCAAGGGCGGCGGCGTGGCGGGCGACGATGGCGGCGCCGCCGACGTATTGGCGCTCGTCGCGCTGGGCCAGCGTGAGCATAGGCCCCTCGCCCGCGACGCCGATGGCATCGCACAGGACGTAGCGATCGAGAATGACGTCTCCGACGACGAGCACGTGCAGGTCACGGAACCGCCGCAGCAACCCGGTCAGCGTGTTCAGCGTGACGTCGTGGGCCGCGCACAGGCTGCGAAGACGATGGGCATGGGCTTCGCCTGTGCGTGGCATCTTGCCGATCAAGTCGGTGGAGCTGAAGACGATCTCGCCGCTGGAGAAGATCAGTCGCCCGCCGTAGCGTTCGACGACGGATTTCTCCGCGAGGAATCCGGGATCGGTCGATCCCTCGTACTCGCGACCTTTGACGTAGGCGTCGGGGCGAACCTGGTCGAGCAGCTCCGCCGCCGTCGGCGCGGCGTTCACGTAGACGTAGTCGACGAACATCAACGCAGCCAGGTTCTCCGCGCGGAGATCCTGGGGGATGTAGGGTCGCTGGCTGCCCTTGTTGACGTCCAGGTCGCCGGTGAGCGACACGATCAGCACGTCGCCCTGCTTGCGGGCAAATTCGAGATAGCGAACGTGGCCGGGATGGACGATGTCGAAGCAGCCGTGACATTGGACGATGCTCATGCCCGCGGCGCGGGAGTCGCGGACGACGGCCAGCAGCGCGTCCAGGTCGAGGATCTTGTGGGCGTAGCTTGTGGACATCGTGGGTTCCGGTAGCCGGGGACGTAACGGTTTTTCGAGTTGTTGGGGATATCGGTTGGTCGGTCGTTCCGTCGTCAGGTTTTTCAACCCGCCCCATCGCGGGGATTTGAGAATGCGGGGATCACGGCAGTCCCAAACTTCGCCACCCTCCGCCCGGCGAAGGGTGTGGCGCCACACCGGGACCGCCCGCCGACGGTCGTGGGCCGGCTAGCCCGCATTTCTCACCAGGTGAGAGCGGGTCGTCAATTTGAATTGGCCGTG
>JBBTCJ010000187.1:0-2018 GCA_038043285.1 Planctomycetota bacterium
GCTCCATGCTGTCGCGGTTCTGATCGGCGCCTCACCTGATCGGCGCTGCACCTCTATCGAGGCTTCAGACCGGTATGAACCGGACCAACAAAGACGGACCAACAAAGACACCGGAAACACCTCCGACGACAGCCGCCGGAAGTGTCACGGTCCATCCTTCCTCCGTTGCCAATCCCTATCCCTGTCGGTTATAGACGCCCCGAATCTGGAGGCGGTCGGCGTCGTCGTTCGGAACGGTCTGATGGTGTCGGGTTGAGACGCGGACGGCAGCAGCCGACTGGGGCACGCGTGGGGGGCTGCCTGCGGATGGTCGGGGTACGAATGGTGCGCTCGGTCCTTGGAGAGGCGATATAACAGGAGCAGCATGGCGAAAACGGTCAACCGACTTCGCAATTCCAGCTTCTCCCGCGGGAAGACCGTCCCTGCTCATTGGTGCTGGGCCAGCGCCGGAAAGGGCGCGAGGTACGTCCGTGTCGATGACCAGGCTGGGCCGCGATTGCGAATCGTCGCCGCCTCTCGGTCGACTGAGGCGATGGTCACGCAAGAGGTGGCCTGTACTCCGAACTACTGTTACCGCGTCGAGGCGACAGTCTCGTGCGATCTCACCCCAATGCTCGCTGGGGGAGGCTTTACGGTTCGGATCGAGCCTCGGGCCCCGCGGAGGTCGCCGGACCTTCCGCTCCAGACGCCCCCGTTGACACGAGCGGTCGGTTCCACGGTCGTCCGGACCTATTTCACCGCTCCACCGAGTATGCGCAAGGTCCGCGTCTGCGTCGGGATCGTCCACGCGGCGGGCTGGGCGGAGGTTGAATCCGTCCGGTTCATTCGCATTCTCTTGCCCGACGAAGTTTCACATCCGTTGGCCCTTCCCGCCCCGCCGCACACGTTCGCCACCGAGCGACCGGACGCCGAGATTGTCATTTGCTCGGCGACCGCCGAGTCGCGGCCCGTCGCCGCGCTACTGAGGACGCTCATCGGGGAATCGGCGGTACGGACGATCAGCCCGGAGGATCTCAAGCCCGGGGAGATGCGCGGGCGGGCGGTGCTGCTTCCCGATGCGATGCCGCCTCCGACGGTTCGTTCGCTTGCCGGTCTCCATCGGTTGGCGGAGCAGAACCTTGTGGTCATCTCGCTGCCGGCGTTCGCCCGGCTTGCCCGCGGAGCGGTCCGGCTTCGGACCGTCGAACAGCCCGACGACCCAATGCACACCCGCGTCGTCCACGCGTGTGAGGCGACGCAGGCGTTCGCCCTCCATGACGTGTTCCCCTTCCAAGCCCAAGGGGCTGAGCCTGGGGGGTTCCGGCAAAACCATTTCGTCAAGGGGAAAACCCTCGACGCTCTGCGACGCCGCAACAAGCTCACGGTCCTGCTGGAATCCATGTGTGAGCGGGACAGCACCTCCGGCCACCCTATCTGCTTGCATCGACCAACCGCCGGAGGGGGGCTTTTTGTGCTGGACCTCGAGGCGGCGGAGATTTCGCCCTCGACGCGCGGCGATCCCGTCCCGGCCGCTCACCTGCTGCTGTCGATCCTTGGCCGCACGCGGATCGGACTGGGCCAGTTCACGTCGCCGATCCGATCGGACGCGAGCTTCCGGGAGTGGATCCGCGAGTTCGGCCATCGCTTCGAGCAGGTGCACGTGCACGAGGAGTTCACGACCTCGGGGCATCCCCCGACCCAACTGGTGACCGTGGGACGTGAGGATCAAGCCTTTGGGCTTCCGCTTCGCCCCAAGCCGCTGATTCTTGTTCGCAGCGGCCTGCGGTCGGGAGACGTCGACAGCGTGTACGGAGCATGGACGTGGTTCAAGCAACTGATTCGTCCTGAGCCGTTCGGCTGCCGCTATGCGCCTCAGTTGTCGTCGCGATTCCGATTTGCGTGGATCCCATGCCCGTCCTCGTGGGAGCCGCTTGACGGGTTCGCGCGACGAGGGGCGCCACCGGATGTGGCTACCTGCCTCGAAATCGCCGACGAGGCGGAGCTTGCGGCGGTGATCGACGTCACGTCGGTTCCGGTCA
>JBBTCJ010000188.1:0-26141 GCA_038043285.1 Planctomycetota bacterium
CAGAAGAGCGGGTGATCGGGCTCGAACCGACGACATTCACGTTGGCAACGTGACGCTCTACCACTGAGCTACACCCGCGCAAGCGAGGAAGACTACCTTAGCCTACCACCCAGTGCACCACCTGTCAACGTATCGTTGCCCACCCTCAGCGTTCGAACGTAGGGCGACCGCATTCTAGCCGCTGAGGAGTTTGAGCAGGTAATCGTGGTCCCAGCCGGCAAGGAGTCGTTTTCCCTTGATGCCCCGTTTTTTGTCGGTTTCCCGGCGGAGGAGGTTGAGGGCCATGTGGCGGATGCGGCGGAAGTTTTCGGCGGCATGGCCTTTGCGAATGCGGCACTGGTCCTCGGCGAAGCTCACATCGAGCACGTAGTGCAGTTTGTTCTCGATGCCCCAGTGACTCCGAATGGCCCGGACCATCCGCTTTGCGTCGGCCCCCTCCAGGCTGCTGATGTAATAGCGGCGTTCCCGGCTCGCCGCCTGGGGCGGAACCTCGTGGATCGATTCCACCACGGCCACCGATCGAAGTCCGGGCCAGCGATGTTGTTCTTCGCCGAGCCAATCCGTTCGAGACGTGGTCCAGACGCGACGTGTCTCGATGCGCCCATGAGGGATCGCCTTCGTATTAACTGGCACTCGCCTGCGAGAAGCACTCGTCCGCCAGAAGCGCTCGTTCGCCCTTGGCACCCATCTTCGGTCGGCAGCCAGAATCGAAAGGCCCTGGGTAAAGCGTGACGGGGACCATCCTCGGCCTTGGCGCAAGTCACAGCCGTGGTCTTGACGGCACTTGTGCCGGTTCGCGCAATGGGTTACGACTACGTTGCGGCTGCGGAGGATCGGACGCCGTAATGTTCGGCGTTTCGGGGGCGCATCTTGCTTCATGGGCGTCCCGAGGTTCGCGGCACGCCTCGTGCTCAGACTCTTCGTGTTTAGGGGGTGACAACCTCAATGCAATGCCGTCCGACGGCGTCCGAGGAGTTCATTCCGAATGCAACGTCGGTGTTGACTGGGCGCCACGGGCATACTTGCGCGGCATGTTCGTTCGCGTGAACCAAGACCTTCTCCGCGCGTTCGGAAATACGTCTTGGGGGCGACATGGCTACTTCGAAGTTCGATCACGCTTCTGGCGGGCGTTTGTCGTTCGGCGGTTCGCCGAACGCGCCCGATTGGCGATCCCTGCCTGGTGCACACGGAGTGAATGCGATGGTCCGGCCTTTTCGGAGCCTTATTGTTCTGACCTGTTGTCTCATCGTAGCGATCGCTCGCGGAACCGCCGCCCAGGACAAGCCGGCGGATTCGCCCGCGCCGACGTCGCAGACTCAGGGACCCCCGCCCAAGCCCGCCGCGGAGGCCCACGCACCCACCTCCAAGCCCTTTGACCTTCGCACCACGCCGACGCTGACCGGCGACTGGGGCGGACTGCGCACGACGCTGGAAGAAAAGGGCTTTAAGGTCAATTGGAAGCTCGTCAACCAGGCCATGGTCAACATGCACGGCGGCGCCGAGACCACCAACGGTCACGACTTCGGCGGCAGCTATGACCTCGACCTCCTGTTCGACTTCGAAAAAATGGGTTTGCTCCAAGGCGCCGGACTCTTCATTCGCGGCAAGGGAACCTGGGGCGGCGGCGCCAACGACTTCGACAAGGCCAAGATCGGCGGGCTGTACAAGACCAACGCCGACGTCGGCGCTCCGGAATCCATACTTATCGACAAGTGGTGGTGGACCCAGTCGCTGTTCGGCAAGAAGGTTGAGCTTCGGCTTGGCCGCCTCGAGCCGACCAAGGATTTGTTCGACACCAGCACCGTCATGGGCGACGAGGACCGGTGGTTTCTGAATCAGATTCTGGTGCGGAATCCGACCATTCCGACCAACAAGGGGCTAGGAGCTTACGCGAATTGGAAGATCACCGATTCGGTCTACGTTCGCGCGGCCGGAACCAACGCCGAGCCGAACACGGTGGAGACCGACTTCCACTCGGCCTTCCACGACGACGCCCGATTCCGGGCGCATGGCGAGGTGGGGTTCGATCCCAAGTGGCCAGGCGCCAAGGGGGAGCTTCGCGGTCATTATCGCGTCGGCGGCTGGTTTGATCCGACGCTCAAGGCAAACTTTCTCAAGCCCCGCGAAGCCGCTCGCGGGAAACGTTACGACAATGCGGATGGCGGTTGGTACGTCGGCGTGGATCAGATGGTTTGGAAGGAAAACGATGATCCGAAGGACCAGCAGGGTCTCTCGGTGGCCGCGCGTTACGGCGGGGCGAACGGAACGGTCAACAAGATCGACAACTTCTGGTCCGCCGCGGTGCAGTACGCCGGGCCGGCCCCCACCCGCAACAAAGATCTGATCGGCTTCGGCATTGCCCAGGGCATGCTCTCCGACGAATACCGCTGGACCCACGCCCTCGCGGACCGGGAGACGGCGTATGAACTGTATTACTCGTATGAAGTCGCTCCCTGGCTGATCATTAGCCCGACGTTCCAGTTCATTCACCAACCCGGCGGCGACGAAGACGACCGCAATGCGACGGTCGGCGGGATTCGCGTACGCATGGCCATCTGAGACGGCTACGACGCGCCGACGCTTCTCACGTCTGCGCTCCCTTTGTCAGTGGCATGCATGCCCGCTTACCACGACTCGCCAAAACGGGACTGGAAACTCGCAACGTCAGCCAGGTCGACGTCCGGGTCGCCGTCGAGGGAAAGGCGGCTGAAGCCGGGTGGGCCGAGCGTCTGCGGACCGCTCAGCAAGTCAGTGAGCAGCCCGAGGTCGGCCAGATCAACTCCGCCGTCACTGTTGAAATCCGCGGGAATGCCCTTCAGGCCGAGGCTGTGAAAAGTCCCCGCGGCGATGGCGATGAACTCCGTGTTGGGCGCGGGTACGTTGGTTTGACCAGTGGAGTTGGACCCCCACGCCACGACGGATCCGTCGGCCTTAAGCCCGAGACTGTACGAGGAGCCCGCGGCAATGGCAATGAACTCCGTGTTGGGCGCGGGAACGTCGGTTTGACCGGAAACGTCGTTTGCCCACGCTACCAAGGACCCGGCGGACTTGAGCCCCAGACTATGGCCCCCGCCTGCGGCGATAGCGATGAACTCCGTGTTGGGCGCGGGAACGTTGGTTTGACCGGCGTGGTTGGCTCCCCACGCCACTATAGACCCGTCGGACTTGAGCCCCAGACTGTGAATCGAGCCCGCAGCGACGGCGATGAATCCGGTATTGGGCGAGGGAACGTTCCTCAATCCGGAGGCGTTCGATCCCCACGCCACGATCGAACCGTCGCCCTTCAGGCCCAGACTATGGGCCCCGCCCGCGGCGACGGCGATGAATCCGGTATTGGGCGAGGGAACGTTCCTCAGTCCGGAGGCGTTCGACCCCCACGCCACGATCGCCCCGTCAGACTTGAGGCCCAGACTGTGATAGCGGCCAATGGTCTCGCCCTGCCCAATCCGCAACCCGCCCCAACGCGATCTCGACGTTGACGGCGCGGGCGACGCCTTGATGCTTCGCGTCAAGGAGAGCAACCCGCGGATCGGGGTCGGTGGTGGGAGGCGTTCTTAAGCGTTTTCGGTTTTGGCGTAGCGTCGCCCTTCATGGGCGGCGCAGCCTTTGACGCAGGGACACATCGCCGCGGACAAACCGCGACGCAACACGAAAAAGAGAACCGCTCTCGCGCGGTGACTCCAAGATGACCCATCCCTTCAAGACCGAGCCGCGCCCTTGGGGAGGCGCGACTTGCACGGAGAGGCCCCTCCGCTTCCTCACGGTCGCGGCTCTGATAAGATACGAACAGCACGAATCACGACACTAGCGAACCACGCGCTGGACTTCCTCGCGCAAGGCCTCCGTGGCCGAGTCGTCGAGTTCATAGGTGATGCGGACGCTGGGCTTGTTGATCTTCAGAATGCGACCCAGGTCGATGGGCGTGCCGACCAGCACCACGTCGCAGTCGGCTGCATTGATGGTCTTTTCCAGTTCGGATATCTGCTTTTTTCCATACCCCATCGCCGGGAGCACTTCGGTGACGTGCTTGTACTTCTCGAAGGTCTTCTTGATGGAACCCACGGCGAAAGGCCGCGGATCGACGATCTCGGACGCCCCATGCTTCTTGGCGGCCACGTGACCGGCGCCGAAAGTCATCTCTCCGTGCGTCAACGTCGGACCGTCCTCGACAACCAGCACTCGTTTGCCCGTAATCATTTCCGGATGGTCCGCCGTCACCGGCGAATTCGCGAGAATGATCCTTGCGCCCGGGTTGATGGCCCGGACGTTGGCTTCCACCGTCTCCACGTCCTTTTGCTTGGCCGTTTGGACCTTGTTGATGACCACCACGTTGCCCAGGCGAACGTTGGTCTCGCCGGGGTAGTAGGTGAGTTCGTGCCCGGGCCGATGCGGGTCCGCCACGACGACGTAAAGGTTGGGCCTGTAGAAGGAGATGTCGTTGTTCCCGCCGTCCCAGAGAATCACGTCGGCTTCCTTCTCGGCCTCGCGCAGGATGCGTTCGTAGTCCACGCCCGCGAAGATGACGTTGCCCGCGCGGATGTGCGGCTCGTACTCCTCGCGTTCCTCGATGGTGCAATTGTGAAGATCCAAATCCTCCAGCACCGCGAACCGCTGACACACCTGCTTGGTCAGATCGCCGTAGGGCATCGGATGGCGGATCGCGGCAACCCGCTTGCCCATCTGTTTCAATATCCGCGTGATCGCCCGCGACGTCTGACTCTTCCCGCACCCGGTGCGTACGGCGCACACCGCGATCACCGGCTTGGTCGAGGCAATCATCGTGTGCCGATGACCCAGGATGCGGAAGTCCGCCCCAGCCGCGTTCACGATCGACGCCTTGTGCATCACCTCGGCGTAGGGAAGGTCGGAGTAGGCCATCGCCACCTGTTCCACATGGTGGTGAACGATCAACTCAGACAGCTTCTCCTCCGGTTCGATGGGGATGCCCTGGGGGTACCTCGGACCGCACAGCTCGGGGGGGTATACGCGTCCGTCGATGTCGGGAATCTGAGCCGCGGTGAACGCCACGACCTCGTACCTCGGATCGTTTCGCCAGAAGACGTTGAAATCGTGGAAGTCTCGCCCGGCAGCCCCGACGATGATGACCCGGATTCGCTCGTTCTGCCCGTTTCCCGCTGCCTTGGACATAAACATCCTCACCGATCGATGATTCGTGAAAAGAACTACAAAAATAAACTATCAATTCACAAAGAGTCGTCGCGGCATTGCTGCCGCACCGCCCGCTCCACTATCGGACGCCTAGTCGAGCAAGCTGCGTTCCGCGAAGTGGGCGGGGCCGCCAGTGTAGCCAGGGGGTTCGAATACCACAAGTCACTGGGGTCTATTCGCTGGGCAGCCGCCGCTCGCGATAGGCGTCGAGGCGGCGTTGAAGATGGTCAAGCATCCCTGGGTCCGGGGATCCGTCCGAGCGGTCAAGGAATGAGGAGATGGTGGCGGCTGCGGCGGGGAAGTCGCCGCCGGCAGCCTGGGCGGCGGCAAGTGCGTCGATCACTCTCGCGTCGGGCTTGGCAGAAGCATCCGCGGCGCGTTGCGCAAGGGCCAGCGCCCGCGGGAGATCCGCAAGGCCGGCGTCGGAGTGGGTCGCCAGAATAAGTGCGAGTTGGATAAGAAGCGGTATGTCGTTCGGATCGTTGACGAGTCCTGCCTCCCAGGTCTTGACGGCCTCGCGTGATCGGCCCATTCGGTGCTGGAGGACGCCGAGTCGGAAGTACGCTTCCACCCGCGTCGGGTCGAGGCGAATGGCGGCGCGAAGCTCCGACTCCGCGTCGTCGAAGCGTTCCCGGGCGGCGAGGAAGCCGGCCAGGGAGAAATGGGAGATGGGATCATCGGGAACGAGGGTAACGATTTCTCGGTACAACGTCTCCGCTTCGCCGGCGCGGCCCCGGCGATCGAGCGTCCAGGCCAAGTCGTTCATGGCCATGACGTTCGGCTTGTGGATTGCGGCGGCAACATCGACGGCGCGGCGCAGCGCGAGTTCTGCCTGATCGAGGTCACCCAGGGCCAGCGATGCGCGACCCAGGGCGGCATGGGCGACGGCGTTCCCCGGAAGACGTTTCAGGGCCGCGAGAGCGTGCGATCGGGCTGCGTTGTACTCCTCGCGTCCGTTGAGCAGCACGGCCATGTTGGCGTGGGCAACGCCGTTGTCGGGCGTGCGCTGCAGCGTGGACGTCCAAAGTGTGAAGGAATCCGTCCAGATGCGGCACTGTCGCTGCGTAGCGAAAACCAGGCATCCAACGAGGACGGCGACGGCTGCGATCAGCACGACCCGCGATGCACCGGGAACTCTCGCGCGGACGACGGGATCACTGAGAATTCCTGCGGGAACTGAGGCTCGCGGTTCGCGCGACCACGCGCGGGCAATCAGCGCCGCCACGAGCAACGCAATGGGCACGCACGCCAGGTAGCTGTAGCGATCGGCCACGAGTTGTGGTCCGCTTTGAAACAGGCCGAGCACCGGCGAAAGGACCACGACGTAGATGAGCATAGAGACGCCAAGGCTGGGGAGACGGCGGCGAAGCCGCCAGGCCAACAGTGCGGCGGCCAGCACGACTCCAGCCGCGAGGACGTGGGGAAGATCGAAGGGTGCAGCACGTGGATCCTGCTCGTACAACGGCGAGAGTTCTGTCGGCCAAAACGTCTTTCGCACGTAGAAAGTCAAACCGAAAAACGCCTGCATGATACGGAGCGAGACGGGGTGCAGGTCCGTTGTCCAGGCAGCGCCGGAGGCGGACTGCGCTCGATGGGCAGCGGCAGCGACGACGACGGCGGGCACGATGAACAGCAGCTTCTCCGCGATCAACCCGCGGCCGCCGGCGCGCGACGGTACATCAGGGGCGCGGAATCTGCCAAGCGGGTAGACGTCCAGGATCAAGAGCACGATGGGAAAGGTGATTCCCCAGGCCTTCGACAACAGCGAAAGAACAAAGCACGTCAGCGATGCAGCGAGAAACAGCCGACGGATTCCGCGCGTTGTCGGTTCTTGTCTGCGCAGGTAGCACCATAGCGCGGCGAGCAGCCAGAACGCGCTGAGAACGTCGCGTCGCTCGGTGACCCAGACGACCGATTCGACGCGAAGGGGGTGAATTGAAAAAAACAGTGCGGCGACGATGGCGG
This sequence comes from Planctomycetota bacterium, assembly GCA_038043285.1. Lineage (GTDB taxonomy): Bacteria > Planctomycetota > Phycisphaerae > UBA1845 > UBA1845 > JBBTCJ01. Next base: position 7,135 of record JBBTCJ010000188.1, read on the forward strand.
CAAGTGTGCGACGTCGATCACCAAACCCCGTCGTGATCTGTGACCCCCTCACCCTGCCCTCTCCCCCGAGGTCGGGGGAGAGGGCGGTTAGATCCGCAGCGGCGAACAGTTGGATGGCGACAAAGTAGAAGATCATCGCCGCGCCAACATGCCACAGGACGTTGGTCAGGTGGAACCCCAGGGGGCTGATCCCGCCCCAGAGCTTGACGTCCAAGGCGTACGACAACCAGGTCAGCGGTTGATAGTGCCCGCCGAGGGGCGTGGTGAACATCCAACGCAGGTTGTCCCAGGCCAACGCGCGATACTTGTCGTTGTGGAGGAGGAGCGGTTCGTCATCCCAATTGACGAGTTGGCACTGAAGTGCACCGCCGAACGCCAGCGCGATCAGCAGCAGCAATACGCCAAGGTGAACGGCGTGCCTTGCCGGCGGTGGGCCGACCTGATGGTCAGCCGGATGGATCGGGGTTGGCGAACGCTCGGGTCGCCGCATCGCGGACAGCATAGCAGGTTCAAGCTGGGAGCGGACAGCGGCACGTCTGAATCCTCAGGGCCTATCGGTAGTCGGCCTCCCAACGGGCGATCCGAACCCTCGCACTGACGGACAAGCCGCCAGTGGCACCCGGCGCCGGTCCTCCAACTCCGGCGAGAATTGAAGGCTGCGCATCCTGCCCGTCGTGACGCTCTTGGTGCAAGCGCGGCGTTCAGGGACCGCGTCCCCGCGGCGCAAGAAAAACCCCCGGATCTGGATAGTGATCCGAGGGCGGAAAATCAGAACCAGCAAAGATCAGCCGCCGCCGGAGTCGACGCAATCCTCATAAGAGGGTCGTCCGGCGTTGGGGTTCTGCAACCCGGTCTTGACCGGCTGATTCGGGAGAGTGTCCTTCTGCCAACCATCACCGCGAACGATGATGCACTTGTAGCTTTCGTAATCCGATCCACCCTGATCATCCTCACCCTCGAAGGGCGGGTAAGCCGAGATTTGCTCGCTGCGATAATGGTGGGCGTATCCCTCGCGATCCTCCGTGCCCTCGATGTATATCCTTTGGAACTCAGCATGGGCGTCGACGAAGGAGCGATTGTAGCTCCAGTCCTTCCCATGCCATCCGCGGACGGCCTTGGTCGGTCCAGGGTCGATGCCGGGGCCGTTGATCACCTGCTCGCAGCCGACTTGCTCCTTCCGGGCGCCCCAGGCCCAGCGGCCGACGTTCTCCTCATAGTAGAGGGTGCGGGCGGGGGTTGGAACGCGCGAGGTGGGACGGAGGTACGGTGAGTTGCTCCAGAACTCTCCGCTTCCATGTCCAACCATGAACATATTGCAAGAGTAGCTGTTTCCGAACCAGTCGTACGAGGGGACGGTGCGGACGTCATCGATCCAATCCTTGCAGTGGGCGCCACGCGGCGGACCGTCGTCGCCCGGGCACTTAAAAATCTCCAGCTCCAGCTTGGTGTCCTCGGTAGCGCCGGTGCGGTTGCGGGCCGCCGCGAAGTCGGGGAAGCCGCCCGGGTAGAGAATCCTGTTCATGGGGCGCGTGGGCGGTCCGAAGCCCGCGAACGTGCCATACTTGCTTCCGAGGATCCCACGGTCGTTGGTGAAGCCCTCGCGGCCGATCCCGCTCTTTCCGCCCCATTCGTAGGCGCCGATGAAGGTCGGATTGGAAGCGTTCTGCTTGTATTGCAGCGGGTGAACCGGGATGCCCCATCCGGAGGGATCGTCGGCCTCGTACACTCGGCTGCTGGAGGCGATGTTCTTGATGTGCGACAGGCAAGCATTCTGTTTGGCCTGCTTGCGTGCCGCGTCCAGGGACGGCAGCAGGATTGCGATCAGCAGCGCAATGATCGCGATGACCACCAGCAGCTCGATCAGCGTAAAGCCGCCCACCCGCCTGTTGGCTGACTTCTGAATGTTCATAGTTCTTGATTCTCCCAAAACGATCGCTCCCTAAGCCGGCGTACGCTGGCCATGCACCCAACGAGACCATCCGATCGGCAAACGCTCGGCTGTGGGTACCAAACCCATCTTTGTAGCCGAAGGCTGCCGCAGCTGTCAATAAGGCCGTGCGCGTTTCACGCACCCAGTTCGCCGCCCCGCAGCGGCTTTTCCGGGGGCGCACGGCGCTTCACCTCTAAAGACGCGCGAGGTGGGTAGTTGGCGGGGAAAAAATCGGAAAAATTTTGCGGATCGGGACGTTGCGCGGGCGGGAAGGCTATGATTCCAGACGGGCGGCTCAACGGTTCCTTTATTTTCGGTAGCCAAACCGTCCTCCGGCCCGATCGAGAAGCTGGGTGTAGGCCATGACATGCGGAGTCAGCGAGCAAGACTTGTGGAGCGGGATTGACCGGAATTCTCCGGACATGGAGGCGCATTTGTCGGCCTGCCCGGAATGCCAGGCCCGTGCAGCGGAGTTCCGGGCGGGGATCAACGGGATCGAACGGGCCAGCGAGCCGCCGGAAAGAGCACTCCCCGCGCGAATCGGGAACTACGTCATCCGCGGCAAGCTGGGCGAGGGGGGCATGGGGATCGTCTACGAGGCGGAACAGCAGGCGCCGCGGCGCCTGGTCGCGCTGAAGATTGTCCGAGGCGGGCAGCACGTGGACGAGTACCGTCTGCGGTTGTTTGAGCGTGAGGCGCAGACGCTGGGTCGGCTTCGACACCCGGGGATTGCGGCCATCTACGAAGGGAACCGCGCCGAGGACGGGCAACCATTCTTCGTGATGGAGTTGGTTCGTGGCGAGCCGCTCAATGAGTACGTTCGCGAGCATCGGGTCGGACGTCGGCGGCGACTGGAGCTGTTCGTCCAGGTCTGCCAGGCGATCCATTATGCGCACCAACGCGGGGTGATCCATCGCGACTTGAAGCCGACGAACCTGTTGGTGGATTCCGAGGGCGGGGTGAAGGTTCTGGATTTCGGGCTGGCGCGAATCACCGACCCGGAGGGGGAATGGAAGACCCAATCGGTCAACGTCGGGCGGATCATGGGGACGTTGCCGTACATGAGCCCGGAGGAGGCCCGAGGGAATCTCGACGAGATCGACGTACGCAGCGACGTGTACTCGCTGGGGGTGGTTTTGTACGAGTTGTTGACCGAAACGCTTCCCCATCAGGTGAGTCGGGCGGCACTGCCGGAGGCGGTTCGGACCATCTGCGAGGATCCTCCGAGACGCCCCAGCGCCGTGGATCGCAGTTTGCGGGGCGACCTCGAGACGATCGCTTTGAAGGCGCTGGAGAAGTCGGCGGCTCGTCGTTTCCAGAGTGTTGCGGGGCTGCTGGAGGACGTGGAGCGTTACCTGGCGAACCAGCCGATTCTTGCCCGGCCGGCGAGTGCGTTCTACCGCCTGCGCAAGCTGTTTGCGCGCCATCGGTTGCTGTGCTTGTTTGTCGGGGCGCTGTTGGGTGTGGTGGGCATGCTCCGGTCCAGCTACGAAATCGCCCAGCACGAGCTTCGAAGCGGAACCGAGCGTACGTTGAACCTGCAGGAGTTGCGGATTGCGATTATCGAGGATCGCCTGGGGCAGACGCTGGACGCCGAGGGGAAGCTGGACGAGGCCGAACCGCACTATCGGCACGCCGCCCGAACGTTCCAAGAGCTGGGGCGCGACGAGGAAGCGGGGCGGACACTGGTGGCGCTGGCGTCCCTGGTCATGTCGCGTTCCCGTGAGGACCAGGGCGGGACGGAGACGGACTACGCGGACGCCGAGGGACTGCTTCACGATGCGATGGACGCGTTTCGAAGAATGGGATCCCGCGGGCGTAAGGGGGTTCGTTCGGCGCTGGGGACGTTGCGGATCCTGTACGGTCCCGAACATTGGAACCAGCCGGAAGAGCTTGCCGGAGTGGAGGAGCAGTTGCGGGCGCTGGAGCGTGAGGCCAGCGGAAGAGCGCCGAGCGCCTAGGGAGAAGCCGTACCCGATGCGACCTCCAAACAGGCGGAAGCCTGGAGAGGCATTCGACGAGCCATTCCCATGAGCGAAGCGACGCCGGAACGGAATACCATCGAGGCGACGATGCTGTTGGCGCGGCGGCTTCAGGCGCGGGATCCCGCGGCCGGAGCGGAATTGGCCGAACGGTTCCGCGAGTCGTTGCTGCGATTCTGCTGGGGATATTTGGGTTCGACGGACCAGGCCGAGGACGCGGTGCAAGACATCTTCTGTAAGGTGGCGGCGGCGGAGACCATCCCGGAGTTGTTCCGGCCATGGCTGTACAAGGTGGCCCGAAATCATTGCCTGACGCTGCGTCGCAATCGAGCGGCACGCAAGGACAACCGCCCGCTCCCGGCGGCGTCGCAAGTGTTCCACGCACTGACCGGCAACCTGACGCGTCTGGCGCGCGAGGAGGCACAGGACCAGCTCATCGAGTTCGTTCACTCCTTGCCGGAGGATCAGCGGGAAATGCTCCGGCTGCGGTACGTCGAGGGTCTTTCGCGGGCCGAAATCGCCGAGGTACTCGAAGTGGGTGAATCGACGGTGAAAGCCCGGTTGTTCGACGCGATGCAGGTTTTGCGGCGGCACGCGGTCGGATTGATGGGACCGTAGCGGTGCGGTGTGCGCGGCGCGAAGGCCATGGGCGTTGCACCCGGAGGCCCGTTGGGCACGCCAGCGCTTACAGCCGCACATGCGGGTGCCACGCGCTGGGGCACGTTGTTCAAACGGGGTTCTTGGGGGCCGTGTTGGAGCGCGTTCAGGCCTACTGGACAGCACACCTTTGATGCCTGACACAGTTTGAACCTGCCCAGGAGGCATTCGGTGTACGGGAACGATTGGCCGCCGGTACGAACCCGAGGACGTCAAGCCCGCGGTAGGGTCATGGCAAACTGAAACTGAGGTCGGTATGAGCGCATCGGCGCATTCGGACACATCGTGGCGCTCCAGGGGCTGACAGACACCGTCGGACTGGTTGGACACGGCCCCGTCACCGTGGGGGCGGGACGCGACGCGGGAAGATTTTTCGTTTTTTTTCACGTCGGCCGACCCAGCCGGATGCAGACCGCCGGGCACCGCGTGAATGTCGCCGCGGTAGCAGGCGATGGCGAGAAAAGGTGGCTTTTTAGCCTGTAATTGGCGATTTTCGGGCGTGATTCGCTTACGGAACCGGGCCGAGACGACGCGTCCAGCGGCTCGGCGAGCTGCTTGTCGGACCGAATGCGGGAAAAAAAGTGAGTCAGCGCGTTGCGCGGTGCTCAAGCGTGTGTTTTGTCCCTCCGATGAAACGCGGGTCGGGAGTCCGACGGATCCCTTGAGCTACTTTTTGGAGAATAACGAAGATGGCAACAACGACGAAGGGACGCAGCGACACGCGCTCGCGTTCGTGCTACGGCGGGAACAGCAACTATGGTTGGGCGTCCGGAAATTGGAGCGGCAGCGGCAGCGGTAGCGGCAGCTGCTCAACCACCGGTCGCAAGAGCTGCAAGAAGTCGAGCTGCGGTACGGGCAACACGGCGTATCGGACCTGCTGCAACAGTTTCGAGCAGAAAATGAACTCGTATCGGACGTTGTGCAACCAGGCGAAGGGACCGTGGAATCGGAACTGCCCGTCCCCGACCACGCTGAACAGCTTCGCCAACTGGATCAACAAGGGCGCGATCATTCAGTGCTGCACGCCGGCGCAGGTTTCGCGCTGGGCGCGGACGACGGACAAGAACTTCAACGCCCGCAATTCCAGCCCGACGGCCTGCAAGACCGTCCTGACCGCGAAGTTCGGGAAGAGCACGATCAAGGCAGTCGCCAAGACCCGGAGCGGCTCGTTCATGGTCGCGTGCTCGCCGACATGGAAGAACGGTCGGTCGTTCTGCTTCCCTTGCTAACAAGCCGCAGGGGTCCGCTTCCGGCATGACCGGTCGCGGATGTCCACGCAAGCCCTATGACAAACGGCCCCCACGCGGGGCCGTTTTCTTTTGGGGGCGATGGCGTTAAAACTAGACGGATCGATATCTGAAGAAAAAAAACCAAGGAACGATACGGTTTCCGGACCGCTCGACGCTCCGGGTCTCGCACGAGGGGGGCAACGCGAGGAAAGGTCCGTCCCCCGCGGCCGGGGAGAGGGTCAAAACGACCAGACGTCGGCGGTGTAAGAAGGCGCGGCCAACCGCATCGTGGCGTCGCCGCGAAGATTGATCTCCGCACCAGCGGCGCGACAGGGTTGCCGCCGCGGGTCGGCAATCGCGGCAGCGTTGAGAAAGCGGTTGGCCGAGAGAATTGACTCAAGCTTTTCAGTATTGCCGCCCGACATTAACGACCTAAGGGTTGTTGTCAGCGGTGCGTGCAGGCAGACGCCCCAGCCAGGACGGCTGAGGCGCCTGCGGTGTGGATCGTTACCGATCGGCGCAGCTCTTTGGGTTTCCCGTTCGACGGACGGCAGGAGGCGGTCCGGCGTACGGTTGGTTTTCACGCCTCCCTCGCGGCAGTCCCCGAGGGTCATCACGTGCGCGTCATCACGATTGCGAATCAAAAGGGCGGATGCGGCAAAACCACGGTGGCCATCAACCTCGCGGCGTCGCTCGCCAGAGAGGCCCGGCGGACCCTGCTGGTGGATTTGGATCCGCAGGGACACTGCGCGCTGGGGACGGCTGTCCCGGAGGAACAGATTGACCTGTCCGTTCTGGACTGCCTGCTCCGTCAGGTCGAGGGTGGCTCGCTGGAGTTGTCACAGGTGACGTGGCAGATCGCGCCGAACCTGGATCTGGTACCCTCCCGCGCAGACTTGGCGGGGTTGGAACAGAAGCTCGACGACTGGGTGGGGTCTGGGACGCTGCTTCTGGATTTGTTACAACGGAACGCGAGCCGTTACGACTACTGCGTTGTGGATTGCCCGCCGCACCTCGGGCTGTTGATGCGGAACGGGCTGCAATCGGCGGACGAGATCATCATTCCGGTGGACACGGGCTTCTTTTCGCTGCACGGGCTGACTCGGCAGCTTGCGACCATCGAGGAGTTGTGCGGCAAGGGCGGGAGGAGGCCGTCCGTCCGCGTTCTCCCGAACCAGTACGACGTGCGGACCAAGCTGGCGCGAGAGATCCTCGCCCAGCTTCGTGATCGTTTCAAGGGAGTGGTGTGCGACACCACGATCAACTTCAACACGAAACTCAAGGAAGGGGCGAGCTACGGGCAACCGATCACCGAGTTCGATCCCACGAGCATGGGGGCCAAGGATTTTCAGAGGCTCGCGCGTGAGCTGATGGCGTCGGCTCCGCCGGCGGTTCCGACGGCAGAACTGCTGAAACACATGGAGCGACTGGCCGCCGACGCCGAGCGGCTGCTTGCGACGACGACGACCCTGGTCGATCCGCGCGGCGTCGAAACGCCGTTCGCCGAGCGTGGATCGATTTTGCCCCCGGCGGACGTTCCGGCACTGCCCGCGGCCGTGGAGGAAAGCGGGTGGCGGAGGAGCGCGGCGCGTGGACCGATTGAGCGCACCATGCCGGTTTTCGCGAAGGCGCCGCCGTCTCCGGCTCGTCCGGTTTCCGACGCCCCGGACGGGCCCCCCGCCTTCGCCGCGAACTCCGGCAACACGAAACCAGTTCCATCGTTACCGGCGCGTATTGCCGAACAATCCACGGAGGAGCTGCACACCGAGATTGAGCGGAAGATTGCGGCGATTTACGGCGTTCGGCCGGAGGGAGACGTCATGATCTTCCGCAGCCGCATGAAGGGCGCGGCCGAAGTGCAAATCGCCGGTGACTTCAACGACTGGATGCCGCACACCACGCCCATGCGGCGAATCAGCGAGGGGGACTTTGAGGCTCGCCTGAAGCTACCACGAGGGCGCTATCGCTACCGGCTGGTGGTCGACGGACGTTGGTCGCACGACGCGAACAATCCGGTGGTGGAAACCAACGAGTACGGCGAGTTGAACTCGGTGGTCGAAGTGACGACGTAGTGTTCCGGCGAGGATGAGTCTCCGCGCGGCAGGATACATTCTCCGTCGCGAGCGGGAATATTCGGGTAGCCTGGCTCGACGGACATGGTGTTTCCGGAATTGCAGACCGCTCTCCCTGAAGGGCGCGGTATGGAAGGTCCGTTCAGTTATCCGAAGAATCGACCACGCCGCGGTACCAGGAAAAAGGGACGTGGCGTTTGAACGGCCCCGGTGTCAGCCTTTCGCCCTCGGCCTGCCGAGCGGGTCCGATAATGCGCTTCGGGCTACTTTCCGCGGTCATAATTTTCCCTTTCTTTTTCGCCTGCTCCTCGAATAAGATGTGCTCGGTGTGAGACCGGCCGTAATGGAGGGGAGTGTAGCGGAAAGTCGTGTCATCCTTGCTCGGATGTTGCGAAGAACCCTTCCGTTGGCTTCGGTCTGATCTCGTTCCATGTTCGCTTGGTCACAGGAGTGCGGCGCGCCGTGCGAAGACGGAGCGGAAAGATCGTTGCACGAGAACAAGTCGCAATCCGGAGGAGATTACGGATGAATCGCCTGGCAGTTGCGAGCGCGGTAACGTGGATGTTCGCCGTGAGCGGGCCGATTCAGGCCGCGCCGCTGGCGACGTCATTTACCTACCAAGGACAACTCAAGCAGGGCGGCGCGCCGTACAATGGACCGGCCGACATGAATTTCACGTTGTGGACCGCGGCGACCGCCGGTTCTCAAGTCGGGCCGTTCCGGGGTTTTATCGGTATCGCCGTGGTCAATGGGTTGTTCACCGTGGACCTTGACTTCACCGCCGCATCCTATGCCGCAGGCGAAGCCCGTTTCCTCCAGGTGGAAGTTAAAGTGCCCTCCGGGCCCGGCGGTACGTTCACCCCGCTCGTGCCGCGGCAAGCGCTCAATCCCACTCCCTACGCCGTTCGAGCATTGAGCGCTAACTCCCTCGACGCCGCCGACGGCAGTCCCGCCGGCGTCGTCTTCGTGGACAACAACGGCAACGTCGGCGTCGGAACGACCACGCCTGAAAGCAAGCTCCACGTTCACAAAGCCACCGCAGGTACGGTGACCGCTGACACCAATTCCATGGCCGTCTTCGAGAACAGCACCAACGGGTATGTGACCATTCTTACCCCGGACGCCAGCGAACGCGGCCTGCTCTTCGGCGAGCCGAGCAACAGCGCCGCAGGCGGGATGATGTACAACAGCGGGGGAACCCCGGACGGCTTGCAGTTTCGTACCAACGGCAATGTGACGCGTATGTCCATCGACAACGGGGGGAATGTGGGCATCGGAACCGCCGACGCCGCGACGCCGCTGGAAGTCGCCATGAGCGATAAACGTCTCCAAATCCGCCTCGACGGCGGATTGGTCCCCGGAATCAACCTCGCGGGCAGCGGCGGCAACCTGGGCATTCTCCGCATTCGTAACGCCATCGAGATGTGGCCTGACGATGCGGGATCGCGCCCCGGCAAAATCGCCCTCGCCAACGCCGCGGCCACGGCATTCACGATCGCGCTCGACGGAGGCAACGGCAACGCGAGCTTCACGGGAAACCTCTCGTTCGGTTCGGCCACGCGGCAAATGCTCAACCTGTGGACGAGCGAGTACGGAATTGGCGTGCAGGGTTACACCGAATACTTCCGGAGCGATGGAGGATTCGCTTGGTTCAACAAGGGCTCGCATAACGACAACACAAACAACCCCGGAGCAGGCGGCAGCGTGCTCATGGTGCTGAACTCTTCGGGCAACCTGGGGGTCGGCACGACGAGTCCGCTGGCGAAGCTGGACGTGAACGGGCGCACGCGAACGAAATCGCTGGAGATCACAGGCGGGGCGGACCTGGCTGAGCCGTTCGTCATTCCCGGCGATGTCGAACCGGGAGCCGTCGTGGTCATCGATGCCGATCGCCCGGGGCAGTTAAAGGTCGCGTATGAGCCGTTCGACCGCAAGGTCGCGGGAATTGTCAGCGGAGCCAACGGTCTGCCCGCGGGCATGGTGCTTCGCGGCGAGGGCCGCAGCGACGCGGATGGGGGGCACCTCGTAGCCATGACCGGTCGAGCGTGGTGCAAGTGCGACGCCTCCTTCGGCGCCATTCGTGCCGGTGATCTGCTCACCACCAGCGCCAACCCGGGGCACGCCATGCGCATCGCCGATGATGCCGACGCGCCGCGCGGGTCGATCATCGGCAAGGCGATGACGGTTCTGGAAAACGGGCAAGGGCTGGTGCTGGTGCTGGTGGACTTGCAGTAAACGGCGACGACAAAGAGCATGTGTTCAATGCGTTGCAGACTGCCACATCTTGCGATGGTTCTGGTCGCGCTCGGCGCGCACGACGCCCACGCCCAGAACTGCATTCAGAATCCATGCCAGTCGGGTTGCTCGACACGATGCAATCTCGCTGTTTGCCCGGAGACGGCTTCGTGCGACCCGAACTGCGGCGGCAACCCGTGTGGGATACAATGCGCCTGCTGGGACGCCTGCTCGAGCACCGTCTGCAACCCGCTCTGTCCGCAGTTTAATGCTTGTTCTCCGAATTGCGTCGATCCGCATTGCACCCCCGGCTGTCCGGGCGGAAGCCTGTGCAATGACGGGTGCGTGGATGAGTGTAACCCGATTATCTGCCCGGGGAGTTACTGCGACACCGGCTGTCGGCCTGCGGCGAACTGCGATCCCCTTTGTGGAGGCAACCCATGCAATCCCGGATGTCCACTGGCCTGCGGTTGCCCGGGGAGCAATTGTTTCAACATCGAAATCGACTACATGGTTGACGCCGGCCATTCGCACAAACCCAACCAGGCGGAGATTGACGCGGTCAAGCAAATGTTCGCGTGTCAGGGTTACACGCTCAACGTGGAAATCAGCGACGCCCTGCCGCACTACAACGCGCTGGTCCGCGATCCGACTTGTCTGATATTCTTTGAGTACGCCGCGGAGAACAGTTCCTTCGGAAGATTGAAACTCGATTACTATGACCACATGGGTCAACCGGGATGGCATTACGCGATCTTCGCGCACGACTACGAAGGGGCGAACTGTCAGGTGACGGGGAGTTCCGGTCTGGCTGAGAATCCGGGGAACGACCTGGTGGTGACGCTGGGGCAGTTCACGGGGAACGTGGGGACGGCGTTTGATCGTGCGTCGACGCTGGCTCACGAGTTCGGGCACAACCTCGGCCTGACTCACTGCGGCAACAACGATCCAGGCGGACTGTTCGAGGGGTCGTGCCTCAACGTGGGGAACTTCGTCCCCAACGTCGCCAGCATCATGGACTACTTCTATCAGCTTTCGGGCGTTCGCAGCAACATGCTCTGCCAGGGGTTAAGCTTTGCCGAGGCGGCGTTGTTCAAGGAAATGGACTACTCGCATGGTACGATGTGTCAGCTCAACGAATCCGCCCTGGATGAGCCGTTCGGCAGCGGCATGATGAGCGTCGATTGGGACTGTGGCGGAACGATCAGCGGCCTTCGCAGCCGAGACCTCAGCGGCAGCAGCAACGGGTGGTGTGGGGCCAACGGCGGATTGCAGGTGCTCAACGACTACGACGAATGGGGGGCGATCGCCGCCAACTACGTCGTCGCGTCCGATTCCGATTACGTCAACATGCCGACGGTTGAGTGCATCACCGCCAGCGAAGTGCGGCAGAGGATCGTCGCCGGCGGATGCACCCCCTCCCAGCCGACACTGAGCACCGAGGCGTGCATCAACGCGGACATGTTCTACCTGCACCCGGCGGGAGGGGGTGGAGCCGACGGAACGTGCAGCGTGCCCTTCGGGAACATTCAGCAGGCCCACGACGCGGCCGCGAACGGAAGCGTGCTGTTCTTCCGCGCTGGGGATTACAGCCCCCCCGGACCGGTCCTGTTGACTAAGCCGATCAAGCTGTTCAGCACGCCGACGACGACCAACGCCACGACGGTCATACAGCCGCCGTAATGTGGTGGAGCCCGGCGTCCCCAAACGAGCGCTCAGTTTTTCGACGCCTGCGTTCCGAGCAGTTGTTCGACGCGCTCGACCAGGCGTTCCATGCGGAAGGGTTTGTTGAGGTAGCCGTCCACCCCGAGGCTCTCTGCCCAGACCTGGTGCCGCTTCCCGGCGTTGCCGGTAATCATGATGACGAACGGTCGTTGACCCTTCTTCTTGTTGGGGCCCTTGAGCTTCTCGAGAACCAGGAACCCGCTCCGCTTGGGGAGCATGGCATCGAGGACGATCAGGTCGGGGTTGAGTCGCTCGGCGGCTTCGACGGCGGCATTCCCGTCGGCCGCAGTCTCGATGGCGGCCCCGGAGCCGTCCAGCACGGTTTTCAGGGCCGTGACCATGTCGGGATCGTCATCGACGATCAGAATGCTCTTACCCTCTAGTGATGTCGTCACGGCCGTAATCTCCTCGATGGTCCGGGGCGCGCCGAGATGTCGCAGCCTTTGCCCGTCAAGGGAGTCTAGGGCGGCTGCGCACGCCGATCAAGTCCGGGTACCGTCGTCGCCACAGCCGCACCCACCTCTCGTCTGCCGCTTATCGGCCATGGGCGGCGCCGGCCGGACAGCAGTCTGAGGTCGAAGACCCGGGCGGCGTCTGCGACCCGGTGTCGCGCGGGGTACGCTCCGCGGCGTATGAGGCTCGGCTCCGCGCGGAGGTTGCGCGGCGAGAATCACACCCCCTCGGAACGTCAGATGGGCACACTGGGGCAGGCCTTGGTACCAGAGAACGCCCGACGGCAACATCCCGTTTCCGCGATTCTGTTGGGGTTTCCTGGCCGCGTAGTCCCGGACCGTCGCGGTCCGGGTTTCACGTTTCGGCGGCACACGCGGAGCTGTCGACGTCGGAACGGGATGCAGTCGCTTCCGACCGTGTGCAGCCTTCTGAACAGCGCGGTTTGCGCGACACGGCATATGCGGTGAAGCAGCCCGAATGGATCATGGGATCGAGGGGCTTTGAGGATCTGGGAATCTGGCGAGGCGGTTGCCTGGGTTCTTTGGTTTCGCTCTTGCCGCCGCTCCGGAGCCGCCGCATAATCAGGGCGACGAACTTGAATGACCCACAAAAGGCCGCGCCGGCTGCGCGGCCACGGTCGCCGCGAGACCTCGGCGCGGGGTTTCCGGCGGCAGCGGCGTTGATGTTGGGGCACGGATTTGCGCTCCGAACTTGCTGAAAAACAAGCAGGCATTGCAACGAGCGAAGGGAGCTCGCCACGCTTCGTGCTACAGCGCGGGGACTTCTCGAAAGTTCTCGATGTTTTGCTGACCGCGGGCCATCGGCTCGTCGGACCGACGGTGCGGGAGGGGGCGATCGTCTATGACGACATCTCTTCCGTCGACGATCTTCCCGTCGGATGGACGGACGAACAGGAAGCGGGCGTCTATCGGTTGAAACGTCGCGGCGACGAAGCGCTGTTCGGTTACGTCGTCGGTCCACACTCCTGGAAGAAGTATCTGTTCCCGCCGCAGGCATGTCTTTGGAAGGTTGAGCGCGAAGGCGATTCGTTGCGATTCGTCGAATCGTCGCGGGACGACACGCGATTCGCGTTCATCGGGGTTCGATCCTGCGAGCTTCACGCCATCGCCATTCAGGACAAGGTGTTCATGGAGGTGGATCCGCTGTACCGCGCGCGGCGCGAGCGGGCGTTCATCCTGGCGGTCAACTGCGGCCTGGCGGGGAAAACCTGCTTCTGCGCGTCGATGAACACCGGTCCTCGCGTGACGAGCGGGTTCGATCTGGCGCTGACCGAGGTTCTCTCCGAGGATCGGCACGTGTTCGTGGTCGAAGTGGGAACGCCGAAAGGCGAACAGATTCTGCGCCTGGTCCCCCACCGGTTGGCGCAGGGCGACGAGTGGAGCTCCGCCGAGTGCTCGGCGGCGGATGCGACCGCCCAGATGGGTCGCGCCATGGACACGACGAACATCAAGGAACTGCTCTACCGCAATTACGATCATCCGCGATGGGACGACGTTGCGGGAAGATGCCTGACCTGCGCGAACTGCACGATGGTCTGTCCGACGTGCTTTTGCAGCACCGTCGAGGAAGTCACGGATTTGACGGCGGATCACGCGGAGCGCTGGCGCAAGTGGGATTCATGCTTCACCACGGAGTTCTCGTATCTTCACGGCGGGAGCGTGCGCTCCACGCCCAAGGCACGCTATCGGCAATGGATGACGCACAAGTTGGCGACGTGGATTGATCAATTCGGGACCTCCGGCTGCGTGGGATGCGGGCGGTGCATCACCTGGTGTCCCGTGGGGATCGACATCACGGTGGAGGCCGCGGCCATCCGATCAAGCGAGAAGGCTCATGGAAAAGGACACGATTGACGTCATCATCGCGCAACATGCGTTCTTCTCGGGACTGCGCGAGGAATATCTGAAACTCATCGCCGGGTGCGGAAGGAACGTGCGGTTTAACGCCGGGGAGACCCTGTTCCGCGAGGGCGAGGAGGCTGACCAGTTCTACGCCATCCGCCACGGACGGGTGGCGATCGAGGTGCACGCCCCGGGTCGCGGGTCGGTGATGGTGCAGACCGTGGCGGAGGGGGAGCTGGTCGGTTGGTCGTGGTTGTTCCCGCCGTATCGCTGGCAGTTCGACGCGCGTTCACTGGAAGTGGTCCGGGCCACCGCGTTCGACGGCGAATGTCTGCGAACGAAATGCGACGCCGATCCCGCCCTGGGATATGAACTGATGAAGCGGTTCGCCCAGGTGATGTCGCAGCGGCTTGAGGCGACGCGCCTTCAGCTATTGGACGTCTATGGACCGAATTCCTCCAGTTGATCCCCGTCCGGCGGTTGTGCCGCGGGCGTTTCGCGTCCGCCGGAGCCGGCGCGAGCTTCCCGACACGGTAACGCTCGAGCTGGACCCTGCCGAGGGGCTTCCCCTGCCGTTCTCGGCGGGGCAGTTCAACATGTTGTACGTGCTGGGCGTGGGGGAAGCGCCGATTTCCATCAGTGGCAACCCCCTGGAGCCCGCGCCGTTGACGCACACGGTTCGTGCGGTCGGAGCGGTGTCGCGGGCGATCTGCGCTCTGAAACGCGGGACGTCGCTCGGCGTTCGCGGACCGTTCGGCGCCGGCTGGCCGATGGACGAGGCGCGGGGGAGGGACGTGGTCATCGTCGCGGGCGGAATCGGGCTGGCCCCGCTGCGACCGGCGGTCTGCCAGATCATGGCCCAGCGCCAACACTACGGGAGAGTCTGTTTGCTCGTCGGCGCTCGAACGCCGAAGGATCTGCTGTACAGCGCCGAATTGATGCAATGGCGGGCAAGGTTTGACCTGGAGGTGCTGGTCACGGTGGACAGTGCGAGCAACGGTTGGCGCGGGCACGTCGGCGTGGTCACCACGCTGATCGACCAGGCGCGTTTTGACCCGGAGGAGGCCCTTGCGCTGGTGTGCGGACCGGAGGTGATGATGCGTTACACGATTTCGGCGCTGCAGCGCGTGGGGGTGGCTGAGGAGCACGTCTACTTGTCGGTGGAGCGGAACATGAAATGCGCCCTGGGATTTTGCGGACATTGCCAGCTGGGTCCGACGTTCGTATGCAAGGACGGTCCGGTGTTCCATTTGCCCGGCATCGCGCCGTTCTTGAAGGTTCGCGAGGTGTAGCGTGGCGACCAAGCCGAAACTCGCGGTGTGGAAGTTCGCCTCCTGCGACGGTTGCCAGCTGACCCTCCTGGATTGCGAGGACGAGCTGCTTGCCGTCGCCGCCACGGTGGAGATTGCCTACTTTCCGGAGGCGACGCGGGTGATGGCCAGGGGGCCTTTCGACGTCTCCCTGGTCGAGGGATCCATCACCACGCGGCACGACGCCGAGCGAATCCGCAAGGTGCGGGAGTCATCCAAGGTGTTGATTACCATCGGCGCGTGTGCGACCGCCGGCGGCATCCAGGCCCTGCGGAACTTCGGGGACGTCAAGGAGTTCACGTCCGTCGTCTACGCCAAGCCGGAGTACATCCAGACCCTGGCAACGTCGACCGCGATCGCCGACCACGTTCGCGTCGATTTCGAGCTTCGGGGTTGTCCCATCAGCAAACATCAGTTGATCGAATTGGTCAGCGCCTATCTGCACGGGCGGAAGCCCAACGTTCCCGCGCACAGCGTGTGCATGGAATGCAAGCGACGTGGAACGGTCTGCGTCATGGTGGCGCACGGCGAGGCGTGCCTGGGCCCGGTGACGCAGGCGGGGTGCAATGCACTGTGCCCCAGTTACGCACGAGCGTGCTACGCTTGTTTCGGACCCAAGGAGACGCCCAACACCGCGTCGCTCGCGGGGCGTTTGACGGTTCTGGGAGTCGAGAATCCCAGGTTGGTTCGGATGTTCCGCACCTTCAACGCCAACGCGGAGGCCTTCCGCAAGGAAAGCATGGCCCATGAGCGGTAGCACCCGGACAATTAAGGTGGACTATCTGGCGCGGGTGGAGGGCGAGGGGGCGCTGTACGTCAAAATCCGGGACGACCGCGTCGTCGACGTGAAGCTCAAGATTTTTGAGCCGCCGCGATTCTTTGAGGCTTTTCTTCGGGGACGACACTGCACGGAGGCGCCGGACATCACCGCGCGCATCTGCGGCATCTGCCCGGTGGCCTATCAGATGAGTTCGGTTCACGCCATCGAAGATGCTCTGGGCGTACGCGTCGAAGGGCAGCTTCGTGAGTTGCGCAGATTGCTGTACTGCGGAGAATGGATCGAGAGCCACGCGTTGCACGTCTACATGCTTCACGCCCCCGATTTCCTGGGATACGAGGACGCCATTCGCATGGCCAAGGAGCACGGTCCCGTCGTCCAACGCGGGCTGGAACTCAAGAAAATCGGCAACCAGATCGTCACCTTGGTCGGAGGACGGGAGATTCATCCGATCAACGTCCGCGTGGGAGGGTTCTATCGCGTTCCGACGCGCCAGGAGATGCGCGGCTTGGCCCAGGCACTTCGGGCGGCGCGGGATCTGGCGCTACAGACGGTGACCTGGGTGTCGGGATTCACGTTTCCGGAGTTTGAGCAAGAGTACGAATTCGTCGCTCTTCGACATCCCGCCGAGTATCCGTTCAACGAAGGCCGTTTGGTGTCCAGCGCCGGGCTTGACATGGCCGTCCAGGACTACGAGACGCGGTTCACCGAGGAACACGTCGCCCACTCCAACGCGCTGCACTCCAAACTGGCGGGACGCGACGCCTATTTCGTCGGTCCGTTGGCGAGATACAACCTGAGCTTCGATCGTTTGTCGCCCGTGGCGCGGGAAGCCGCGGCGAGCGCCGGTCTTGGTCGCAAATGTCTGAATCCGTTCAAGAGCATCATTGTCCGCGCGGTGGAGCTGGTGTACGCGTGCGACGAGGCGTTGCGAATCGCAGAGAACTACGAACCGCCCGAGTTGCCCTCGGTGAATGTCGCTTTTCGCGCCGGAACAGGGCACGGGTGTACCGAGGCGCCGCGCGGGATTCTCTATCATCGCTATCGCCTCGATGACGCGGGCACGATCGTCGAGGCGAAGATCGTCCCGCCGACGTCGCAAAACCAGCGGCAGATTGAGGAGGACTTGCGGCGTTTCGTGCAAAACTACGTTTCCCTTCCCAAGGAGGAAATGACCTGGAAATGCGAGCAGGCCGTCCGCAACTACGACCCGTGCATCTCCTGCGCCACGCACTTTCTGAAGCTGGAGTTGGATCGCTCGTGATGGTCATCGGGGTCGGGAACGCGGACCGCGGCGACGACGCCGCGGGGTTGATCGCCGTGCGGCGGGTGCGGCAATGCGCGCCGGGAGTTCGGACCATCGAGCGTTCCGGCGACATCGTGGGACTGCTGGAAAAGTGGGAAGGCGAGGAGCGGGTGATTTTGATTGACGCGACCTGTTCCGGGGCCGCGCCGGGCACGGTGCATCGCCTGAATGCCCACGAGGCACCGGTTCCGTTTCTCGGCTTCCGCGGGTCGACGCATTCTTGGGGCGTCGGCGAAGCCGTCGAATTGGCGCGGGTTCTGGGTCGATTGCCCGCCCGGTTGGTGGTCTATGGAATCGAAGGCGCATCCTTCACCGAGGGCGACGAATTGTCGCCGGCGGTCGCATCGGCTGTCGAGGAGGTCGTCCGGCGGGTAACGAACGAGGTGAACGGTCATGCATGAATTGTCGCTGATGAACGACCTGATGCGCAAGATCGAGACCCTTCGGCGCACGCACGGCGGCGGACGCGTCGTCCGCGTCCGGGTGGCTCTGGGCGCCTGGTCTCACGTCAGCCCGGACCATTTTCGAGAACATTTCGAGCAGGCCTCGCGGACCACCGCCGTCGAAGGCGCGCTCCTGGAAATCGAGACCCGCGACGATTGGCGCGACGCCGGTGCCCAGGACGTGGTTCTGGACAGCGTGGAGGTCGCCGAGGCGTGATGCCGACCTCCGTCGCGGAACAGCGCCTTCGCCTGACCATTCGCGGGGCCGTTCAGGGCGTGGGTTTCCGACCGTTCATCTATCGGCTGGCGAAGGAACTTGGTCTCTGCGGTTGGGTCTGCAACGCGCCGTCCGGGGTGTTGGTGGAGGTCGAGGGCGAGCAGGACGCCCTGCGGGCCTTTCGAGAGCGCGTCGCCTCTGAGAAGCCCTCGCGGTCGTCGATTCACGGCATCGAACACGTCGTTCTTGATCCGGTCTCCCACCCCGATTTCACCATCCGCGACAGCGAGCGCGACGGGCAGTTGACGGCCCTGGTGATGCCGGACATCGCCACCTGCGCGGACTGCCTGCGCGAGGTTTTCGATCCCGCCGACCGCCGTTATCGCTACCCCTTTGCCAACTGCACGCACTGCGGACCGAGGTACAGCATCATTGAAGCTTTGCCCTACGATCGTGCCAATACCACCATGCGATGTTTTGCCTTGTGCGAACGTTGTCGGCAGGAATATGACGATCCGGGCGATCGGAGATTCCACGCCCAGCCCAATGCGTGCCCGCGGTGCGGTCCCCGGATCGAACTTCTCGATTCTGCCGGGCGACCGATGTATCTCGCCGACGAAGCACTGCAAGCCGCCGCCCGGGCGGTTCGCGAAGGCCGCATCCTGGCCTTGAAGGGGATCGGCGGGTTTCAACTGGTGGTTGATGCGCAAAACGAGGAGGCGGTGCGCCGCCTGCGTGACCGGAAAGACCGAGAAGAGAAACCCTTCGCCCTCATGGCGGTCGACGTCGATCATGCCCGCGAGCTGTG
>JBBTCJ010000189.1:0-7077 GCA_038043285.1 Planctomycetota bacterium
CCGATGCCTGTTGCATGGACGTCGGCAATTTGAATGGACGATCGTCCAGGGTCAATCGACAATTCATTCGATCGTCGCTGGGCATGGAATGAGTCCGACCCCCTGGCAGTTCTTCATCGATGTCGGAGGCACCTTCACCGACGTCGTCGCGCGACGTCCGGACGGGGCGGTCGCCACGTGCAAACTGCTCAGCAGCGGCGCGATTCGCGGGGAAGCCTTGTGCGGTTCCTCGCCCCATCGATTCCGTGATCTAGCCCGCGTCGGCGATCCGGATCACCTGTGGGTCGGATATCAGTTCACCCCTCTTTTCCCTGAGACTCTGACTGTCGTGGGAACGGGCGAATCCGTACCGCGACCGTCAGGGAGGAACCCGGTCGGCGGAACGGGCGAATCCGTACCGCGACCGTCAGGGAGCGGCCCGACCGGGAACGGCGAGACGCAAATGGCCCCGCTCGGTGTCGGCTCTTTCCGCGTCATCGCCTTCGACGGCTTGACGGGGGAGTTCACCCTCGACGGCAGCGCGGACGTCGTCGCCCAATTCCCGCCCGGCGAGGTGACTTCCTATGAGCTTCACAGCGGGGAGGAAGCGCCGGTCGTGGCCATTCGGCGGCTGATGGGCCTGGGCCTCGATCGAGCGATCGGACCGGTGGAGATCCGCCTCGGAACCACCCGCGCGACCAACGCTCTGCTCGAACGAAAAGGCGCTCGCGTTGCCTTCGTGACCACCGCCGGCTTCGGCGACGTCCTCAGGATCGGTTACCAGGACCGGCCCGATCTTTTCGCGCTTCAGGTTCGAAAACGAGACGAGTTGGCCGAACGCGTCATCGAGATCGACGAACGGATGGACGCCCGGGGTCGGGTGCTGAAATCACCGGACCTCGCGCGACTTCGCGAGCAGCTTGAGGCGGCGAAAACGGACGGCATCGACGCCCTTGCGATCTGTTTGCTTCACGCGCACCTGAATCCCACGCACGAAGAACAGATCGCCTCCGCCGCCGAGCCGCTTGGTTTCGCGCAGGTCTCCGTCTCGTCCCGAATCTCCCGATTGGAAAAGATCGTCCCGCGCGGCGACACGACGGTGGTCGATGCCTACCTGGGCGGCGTGATTCGCGGCTACGTGGACTCGCTTCGCCGCTCGATGCCCCACGCGGCGATCCGGTTGATGACCAGCAGCGGCGGACTGATCGACGCCTCGCTCGCCTCGGGCAAGGACACCGTACTCAGCGGGCCTGCGGGGGGCGTCGTCGGCTGCGCCTACGTTACGCGGACCGCCGGGCTGGATCGCGCCATCGGGTTCGATATGGGCGGTACAAGCACAGACGTCTGCCGAATCGAGCCGCCTCCCGCCCCATTCGAGTATCAGCATGAGACGGTAAAGGCCGGCGTGCGACTGCAGACGCCGATGCTCGCCGTCGAGACCGTCGCCGCCGGCGGAGGAAGCCTCTGCGCGTTCGATGGGCAGAAGCTCACCGTCGGCCCGCGCAGCGCCGGCGCCGATCCTGGTCCGGCTTGCTACGGTCGCGGTGGACCGCTGACGATCACCGATGTGAACCTCGCCCTGGGACGAATCGTGCCCGGGCGCTTCCCATTCCGTTTGGATTCCGATCGCGTGGATGCGCTGCTTGCCGGACTCGCCGACGCCGTCCACGCGGCGACGGGCGAGCGGTTCTCGCCGATCGAACTGGCTGACGGATACGTTCGAATTGCCAACGCCAACATGGCGGACGCGATTCGCAGGATATCGCTGTCCAAGGGCTACGACGTTCGCGAGTACGCCCTGACGACCTTCGGCGGCGCCGGCGGGCAGCACGCCTGCGCCATCGCTCGAATGCTTGGCGTCAGCCGAATCCTATGCAGCCCCTACGCCGGCGTGCTCAGTGCCGTGGGCATCGGGATGGCCGACGTGAAGCGCATCGCCGAACGCAGCGTGCAGACCCCGCTCACGCAGGAGGGAATCGAGGCGTTGACGCCGATCCTCGCCGCGATGATCGACGAGTTGCGAGGCTCGTTGCTGGCGGAGGGCATTGACCAGGAAACGACCGCGCCGCCGTCGCGGACCCTGGAGGTCTGCTATGTCGGCCAATCGACGCTGATTCCCGTCCGTCTGGATGCCGCGGAAACGATGCAGCGCGACTTCGAGGCCATGCACCGGCAACTGTATGGTTATCGACATGACGGACGCGCGATGGAGGTTCGCGCCGTCCGCGTCGAATGGATCGTTGCGTCACCGCGATGGGTTTCGGAAATGCCCGGTGAGCGCTCCGCGGTCCAGAGACCGCCGCACGTACCGGGCGAGCGATCGACCCGCATGGTCGTCGATGGAGAGCGGCAGTTCGTGCCGCTTCGGCTCCGCGACGAGTTACGCGCCGGAGACGTTTTCGACGGTCCATGCGTGGTCATCGAATCCATCAGCACGATCGTGGTGGACAAGGGTTTTCGCGTGGAAGTCCTTCCGACCGGTGACCTGCTGATGACCGACGTCGCCGGCGCGCCGCGCGAGGCGCGGGTTTCGACGAAGCTCGATCCGATCCAACTCGAGTTGTTCAACCGCCGCTTCGCCTCCGTCGCCGAGCGCATGGGCACGACGCTCCGACGAACGGCCATGTCGGTCAACGTCAAGGATCGCCTGGATTTCTCCTGCGCGGTGTTCACCGCCGGCGGTGACTTGGTGGTCAACGCCCCGCATATTCCGGTGCACCTCGGCGGCATGAGCGACTGCGTGAAATCGCTGATCGAGGACGCCCCCGACATGTCCTCGGGCGACGTCTATCTCACCAACGACCCCTTCCGCGGCGGATCGCATCTCAACGACGTGACCGTCGTCACCCCGATTCATGACCGTAGCGGAGCCAAGCTGCTCTTCTTTGTCGCCAGCCGCGCGCACCACGCCGAGATCGGCGGAAAAAAACCTGGTTCCATGCCGCCGGACTCGAAATACCTGGCCGACGAGGGCGTGTTGATCCGCGCGTGGCGCTACCTTCACGCCGGTCAAGCCGACATCGACGCGCTGCGCAAGTTGTTGACCGGCGGACCGTACCCCTCGCGCCTGCCGGAAGAGAACCTCGCCGACCTCGCGGCCCAGGCGGCCGCCAACCGCACCGGCGCCGCCGATCTACTGGCCATGATCGACCGCTATGGCGACGAGGTGGTGGTCGCCTACATGAACCATATCCAGGCGGCCGCCGAGCAGAAAGCTCGATCCGCCCTGCGGCGGATTGCCGACGGAGTTCACGCATTCGAAGACCGCATGGACGACGGCACGACCATCCGGCTCCGCATTGTGAAACGCGGCGACGAAGCGGTCTTCGATTTCTCCGGCACGTCGCCGGTCATGCCGGGCAACCTCAACGCCAACCGGGCCATCGTGACCAGCGCGGTCATGTATTGTATCCGCTGCCTGATCGACGAGGACATCCCCCTGAACGCGGGCGTGCTGGCGCCGATTCGAATCGTGCTGCCCGAATGCTTTTTGAACCCCCGCGGCGACGCCGACGCCCGCCGCTGCCCGGCCGTGGCGGGCGGCAACGTGGAGACCTCGCAACGGATTGTCGATTGCGTCTTCGGCGCCTTCGGGACCGTCGCCGCCAGCCAGGGTACGATGAACAACCTGCTCATCGGCAACGAGAATTTCGGGTACTATGAAACCCTATGCGGCGGCAGCGGCGCCGGTCCGACCTTCGCCGGAACCGACGGCGTGCACACGCACATGACCAACACCCGGCTGACCGACCCGGAGGTCTTGGAGTCGCGCTACCCGGTCCGCCTGGTGCGGTTCGCCATTCGCCTCGGTTCCGGCGGGGCAGGCGTTTTTCCCGGCGGCTGCGGCGTGATTCGGGAGATCGAGTTCCTGGAACCCCTGGAAGTGTCGATCATCAGTCAGCGGAGAACGATTCCACCGTACGGCCTTGCGGGTGGAGATGCGGGGGCTGCGGGAATCAACCGTCTACGCCGCCGCGACGCCGCCGAAGAAATCCTTCCGCCGATCGGATCGGTGTGCGTCGAACGAGGCGATCGGCTGGTCATTGAAACTCCCGGTGGAGGAGGATGGGGAAGGCGAACGAAGAAAGGCGAATGGCGAATGGAGAATGAGAAATGGAGAATATGGAAAGGTGAATGACAAACGAGAGCATAGCCCGGAATCCGCAAATCCGCATTCTACATTCTTCATTCTACGTTTGCCGTTATGAATCCGCGCATCACGTCCATGGAGAACCTCATCGCTTCCGATCCCGGCGGACGCAACGTCTTCAGCCTGGTCGTCAGCGATCAATTACGCCTGGCCGCCCAGTCGCTGCGCCTCGCCCGGCGGGTCGCCATCGTCAGCGGGTTCTTCATTCCCGACGCCGGCGCGGGTGAAACCGACGGCCCACCCGGCGCGAAAGTCCTCGGCGACGCCCTCGGTAGACTCGGCATCGACGTCGATTACCTGACCGATCGATGGAACGCGCCGTTGTTTGCCGCGCTGGGGGTCAAACCCCAAATCGATACCTCCGACTACCTCGACCGCGTCTGCCCCACGCACCTGGTCTCCGTCGAACGCGCCGGGCGCGGACGCGACGGACGCTACCGCAATATGCGCGGCATGGACATCACCGCAACCACCGCGCCGCTCGACGAGTTGTTCCTGCAAGCGGGGCGACGTGGGCTGACCACCATTGGCATCGGCGACGGCGGAAACGAAATCGGCATGGGAAAGGTCTTCGCCGACGCACTCGCCGCGATTCCGAATGGCAAGGACATTGCCAGCACCGTCCCCACGGATTTCTGCATCGCCGCGGGCGTTTCCAACTGGGGCGCCTACGGCTTGGCGGGCGCGTTGTCCGTGCTCGTCGGAAGGGATCTCCTTCCCTCGGCCGGCGAATGCGCGGAAGGCATCCAACAAATCGTCCGCGACGGCGCCGCAGTCGACGGCCGCACGCATCGCCGCGAGTCTACCGTGGACGGACTGCCCCTGTCTCAGACGCTGCACATGTTGGAGAGCATCCGTGGGTTGATCACGCCATCACCGCTGGACCGCGGCCGGCCGATTGTCGCGGGCATTCTCGGCTACGGCGAAGCCGGTCGCGCCGCGGCGACGCTTCTTGCCCGCCACGGACATCGCCTGCGCATCTCCGACGAACGCGGCGTGACGCTCGAACCAGGCCTGGTCGTCGACGGCGTCGAAACCGGCGGGCATTCCATCGAGTTCCTGCACGATTGCGATCTCGTGGTCGCCAGCCCCGGCGTTCGTGCCGACAGCCCGATCATCGCCGAACTGCACCGTCACGGCGTGCCGCTGATGAGCGAGATGGAGATGGCCTATCAACTCTGCGACCGGCAGCTCGTGGCCGTCACCGCGACCATCGGCAAGCGCACCACCGTCGAGTTGCTGCAACGCTTGTTCGAGCGCTGCGGCCGGCGACTCTCCATCGGCGGCAATCGAGGCCGGCCGCTTTCCGCGCTGCTGACCGACGACCACGTCTCCGATCCGATTGCGTTGGCCGTGTCCAGCTTTCAACTGGAGACCGTCGTCCACTTTCGCCCGCACGTCGCGGTCATGCTCAATGTCAACGAAGCACACTTGGACCGCCACCGCTCGATTGGCGAATACGTCCGCATCAAGAGCCGCATCTTTATGAATCAGAATCCCGACGACGTGTTGATCCTGCCGTTCGATGACCTCCGCCTTCGTTCCTTGAACCGCAAACATCATGGCCGGACGTTCTTCGTTTCGGCTCGTCAGACTGTCGATCGCGGAGCATGGTTTGACGGCGACGTCATCCTGGTCAACGTCGAGGGGGCCGTCGAGGTCATCGAGCCGAAAGCCCCCCTCGGCGAAGCGAAGCGCTACCCGTTTGCCGAAAACATCCTGGCCTCGGTGGTGGTTGCTCGGTTGTACGGACTCGACCCGGAAGGGATCGCGGCGGCCCTCAGCGATCACCCGCTGCCTGGAGAACCCTTATGACGCACGTCGACGAGGGTTCCATCCACCCGCGCGAGTTCCGCCTCCGGTGTCGATCCGGTGTCTTCACCGGCCCGACCGCCGGCGTCTGCCGTGCGTACGTCCAAGCCAATCTCGTGGTGCTGCGTGAGAGCGTCGCCGCCGAATTTGAGGCCTTCTGTCGAGCCAATCCCGGCCCCTGCCCGCTCCTGGAGACCTTGCCCACTGGCTCGGCCGCGCCTGCGCGAATCGCCTCCGGGGCCGACCTTCGCACCGATCTGCCGCGATACCGCGTGCTTCGGTTCGGGGAGTGCGTGGAGCGCCCCACGTCGGTCGAGTCGTATTGGGATGAAGCCGCCGGCGACGGCAAAGGCGCGTTCCGCGCGTTTCTGATCGGATGTTCGTTCACCTTTGAGGACGCGCTGCTCGCCGCCGGCGTTCCCGTGCGGCACGTCGAGCAACGGTGCAACGTGCCGATGTACCGGACGAATATTGCCTGCACGTCCGCCGGTGTGTTTCACGGTTCGCTGGTCGTCTCCATGCGCCCCATGACGCCGAGCCAGGCGGAACGTGCCGCCGGAATCACCGCTGGTCTCCCCGGCGCTCACGGCCCGCCCGTTCACCTCGGCGATCCCTCTGCGATCGGCGTCCGCGATCTCTCCCGACCCGACTACGGCGATCCGGTGACCGTTCGACCCGGCGAAGTGCCGGTCTTCTGGGCCTGCGGCGTTACGCCGATGGAGGCCATCCTTCGCGCCAAGCTCGACCTGGCGATCACCCACGACCCCGGCCACATGTTCGTTACCGATTTGCGCGCCGACGAACTTCCTAAAGCATTTTCCGTTTTTGCGTAGCGTCGCCCTTCATGGGCGGCGCGGGTCTTGATGCGCGAACATGGCGCCGCGGATCAACCGCGACCATACGGACGACGTGGTTGCGTCGTCCAATCGGTAATCGACAAGCCCTCGTCCCCCACCCATCGCTATGCGGTGGATGGGGCGCCGTCCCGTCGCCCGCGGCTCAGCCAACGGCAAACTGAAATGAGAATTGGTATGACACCGCACTATTTTCTTGTTGACACGGCTGGTGGTGACGGGTATACTGCTTTCCACATTTCGTGCAGTCGTCGGGACGGTGTGCGTTTTTCTCTTTGCGGG
>JBBTCJ010000190.1:0-16662 GCA_038043285.1 Planctomycetota bacterium
CCGTTGCCGGAAGTCCCCGATCCCAACGATCCGATCCCGAATGCGTCGGGCACGAAGGAGCGCTACATCTCCTTCAGCTTGAACATAGCCGACGCGGGCAAGGACACCGGGCTGCGAGTGAAGCTGACATCGTTGCACCATCCGGGCTCCCCGCTTCCACCGGGCACACCGAGCTTCGCGGCCTTCGAGGGGCAGTTGCGTTACGTCAATCTGTTGGGTACGGGAACCTGTCCGGACTCGGCGGTTCGCGGAACAAGCGTGATGTGCGGCGTGCTGTCCTGCACCCCGGAGTATCGCGACTGGACAACGCTGCTTGCCGGCAAGTCGCTGCACGTGACCGGAGCGGAGATCGTTCCGGACTCGACGTACGATGTGTCCCACCTGGCGGCAAGTTGTGCGGGCACGGAGGCGAGTTGTGCGGGTGCTTCGGTGGAGCTGGCGGTGAAGACGGCTCGTTGGGGCAACGTGGACGGCAGCGGAACCAACGCGGCCGCGGACGTGAACGTGACCGACATCACCACGGTGGTGAACAAGGTGAAGGACCTGGCGTCTGGAACGGTGATCAAGCCACGAGCGCAGGTTCAGCCGGCGGTTCCGGTGACCACGGCCAACGTCAACGTGTTGGACATCGCCAACACGGTGGACGCGGTGAAGTTCAAGGCTTATCCGTTCACGATGTCGAGCTGTCCGTGACGATTGGAGCGTTCTCCGTTTTTGCGTAGTGTCGCCCTTCATGGGCGGCGTGGCTCTTGACGCAGGGAGAGGGCGCCGCTGGATAAACCGCGGCGCTACACGAGGAAGGCGTGCATAATTAAGTCCGCATTTTTGAGTCGTCACGATAGGTGGGCAACGAGTGTTTTCTTTCTATTCCGCCCGGAAGGCGAAAGGTGCCGCGGAGGTGGCATGTACCGGGCCGGCCGATGAAAACAAAAGCGCTGTCCGCGACGCCGTTCGCCGGCGTCGCGACAGCGCGAGGGTTTCTTGCAACACTGCGGTGATCGCGCGGCTTACTGCGTCGTCGTGACCGTGCCGGTGGTGGACGCATCGTCTTGAAGGCTCAGGAAGAACGCCGAGATCAGCGCGCCGCTGAGCGTGGAAGTCGTGGATTCCAAGCCCTCCAGCAGGACGGTCCGCACGCCGGGATCGCAACCGCTGAGTTGAAACGCGGAACCGCCCACCGCAAGGGCCATCGCCGTCCGTAGCCACCGCTTCCGTAACGAATGTCGTGTCATGCTCATGCTCCTACGCTGGTCCGGGACTCCCGGCCTGGGATCCTGTTCGTCGTTTGCCGCCGCCGCGGGCCGCCGCCATCGCCGTCGATGGGTTGTTCCGCCTCCAACGGCTTGGACGACCCGCCCCACCGACTTTATCGGCACATGTATACCCATCGGACCGGTCGGGGTCACGGTTTAGCAACCCCCGGTATTTTCCCCCGCGCAAGGCGTACCGTCCAGGCGGAGAGGGCTTCCAAGGCTGCCGAGGCGATGCCATCCAAGACGTCAGAAGCGGAAGACTATGGGTTCGGGTAACGGCGGGCAGGCAGGGCCGCGAAAAGATGCGTTGCCGAGGGCATGACCTCAGCCAACCCCGGAACCGGCCCGTCACCGGCCCAATGGTCGTCCGCGCCGACGGCGCCGTCCGCCAAGCCCCGGCGAAGCGCGGGCATCGGGAAGTTCCGACCGGGGCACTGTGTCTTGTGAGTGACTTCGCCGTGGCTGGCAACCCGCTCCGCCGGGATGCCCGTGCGGCTGCAGAGAAACTTCAACAACCGGTCGAGCGACGCAAGTTGTCGCGGCGTGGGTCGGGATCTGGTGAAGTCGCCGACCAGGCAGACACCGATGCCGTGTTCGTTGAAATAGTTGTCCGGGGTCTTGCAGTGGGCGCCGTGCTTCTGTTTGTACCACCGCGAACCGACCTCGATTTGCCCGTCGCCGGAGCCACGACCGTTGCCGATCACGAAATGATACCCGAGTTCATCCCAGCCCTTGCCCCGATGGCCGCGATCGAAAGCCGACGCGGATCCACGGTCTGTCGCGCTGTGATGCACGACAACGGTCGTCCAGCGTTGACTGATGCGTCCCGAAGGAGGCGTCCAGCCCGGTTCGCCCGGCGGCACCGCTGCTTGGGGGCGATGACCGGGCGGCGGCTGAGCCGGACCGGGAAGCGGGCGATACGGCGGACCGGGTGGTACACCGGGCTGACGCTGGTCCGGCTGAGTGCACGAGGCCACCGCTATCAATGAGAAGGAGAGCCACCCCGCAATTCGACGTGCCACGATCTCAAACTCCCAGGCCTGTCCCCAAAGCGCCAAGCACCCCTGTCCGCGAGCCGCACAGTTCGGCCCGCGCCATGCCCCACACGCGGCGCCTTGCGTCACGCGAAGAAACCAGACTCCTCCGACGGTCCAGAAGCCGGCTCCGGCAGCGTAGTTATCGGTCAAGTACCTGCGCGGCGTCAAGGGAATCGTCCCGCGCGGATTCGGAGCCGAATCGGCGTTGGGCGGCTGCAGCGCCTCCGGCGGCGTGAAATATCGGAACTTGCTCAAGTGCGACAGTCGAGCCGTCGATGCCCCCAAAGACCGCGATCTCCTGAACCGCCGCAATCGGATCAGCCGCGCGAACACGGTTCCCTGAAAGGGTCCACGGATGGCCAAACGACAATTCACTCGGAACATCGCCGACGCATCCGAGCAGCAGGCGCACGGAAACCTGGACCGTTGGAAGCGGCTGATCCAGGAACTGCCGCCGGTGCGGGACGACAAGGTCCAGGCCGTGCGTTCGGCCCTGTCCCGAGGCGCCTACGATACAGACGAAACCGTCGACGAAACCGTGCGCCGCCTCGGCGAGGACATCGGCGCGATGCTCCGCTGCCACCCCTCCCTTCCCACCGATTAAGCCGACGACCACACCGCGGTGACGGCCCAATCTTCGGTCGGGCGGGTGGTGCCTGCCGGCCATCCTCAGACCCCCTGCAACAAGGACCGCTTGGGTTTCCGTTTCCGCGCCTCATCGGGTCGCCGATCCTTCGAAAACGCCCGGTGCCCTCGCGGTCGCGGTCCGGACCCGCTGCCCGCGCCACAACCGCGCAACGCGCGGAAAATCATGACAGGAGCGGGTGGGCGGTTGCGTCCGTACCGATGCGTTGCTACTTTTTCGCCCCTACCCTTTAAGTTTCCCAGGAGCTGAGTCACGATGACGACGGACTTCGTAGATGTGAAGCGCATCGGCGAAAAGGCCGCCTCCCAGAGCGAGCCGTTCCGACGGTTGCTCGACCAGATGCACCGGGTGATCGTCGGGCAGGACGAACTGCTGCGATCCATGCTCATCGGGGTGCTTTCAAGGGGGCACTTGCTGATTGAGGGCGTGCCCGGGCTGGCGAAGACGACGGCGGTCGCGTGCCTGGCGCGAGGCATTCACACCCGGTTCCAGCGCATTCAGTTCACCCCCGACTTGCTTCCCGCGGACCTCATCGGCACGTTGATTTACCGCGTCAGCGACGGCGCGTTCGTGGTGCAAAAGGGTCCGATCTTCTCCAACATCATCCTTGCGGACGAAATCAACCGCGCGCCGGCGAAAGTGCAGTCCGCCCTGCTGGAGGCGATGCAGGAGCGGCAGATCACCATCGGCAAGGAGACCTTCCTGCTGGAGGAGCCATTCCTGGTGCTCGCGACCCAGAACCCCATCGAGCAGGAGGGAACGTACCCACTCCCCGAAGCGCAGGTCGATCGCTTCATGATGAAGCTGATCGTCAACTATCCGACCAAGGTCGAGGAGCGCAAGATTCTGGACCGCATGGCGTTCACCAAACCCGACCTCGACATCGCGCCGGTGATGACGCCCTCGGACATCGTGGCTGCCCGCGCGGTGGTCGACGAGATTTACATCGACGATCGGATCAAGGACTACGTCGTGGACCTGACGATGGCCACCCGCGATCCGAAGGCCTACGGGATCGACGCGGCGGAGTGGGTGCAGTACGGCGCTTCGCCGCGGGCGACGCTGGCCCTGACCGTGGGGGCGAAGGCGTCGGCGTTTCTGTCCGGTCGTGGGTACGTGACGCCGCAGGACGTCAAGACCGTGGCGATGGACGTGCTCCGCCACCGCATCATCGTGACCTACGAGGCGGAGGCGGAAGAGAAGACCTCCGAGGACGTTGTTAAGGCGGTGCTGGACCACGTGGCGGTACCGTAGAGGATTGGCCATCGGCGATCCGGGAGGTAGCCGGCACCATGATTCCCCGCGAGTTGTTGAAGAAGGTCCGCCAAGTCCAGATCCGCACCTCGCGGGTGGTCAACGACATCTTCGCGGGGCAGTATCACTCCGCGTTTCGCGGGCGGGGGATGGAGTTCGAGGAGGTCAGCCCCTATCAGATCGGCGACGACGTGCGGCTCATCGACTGGAACGTGTCGGCCCGGTACGGCGAGCCGTTCATCAAGAAGTTCCGCGAGGAGCGGGAACTGACCGTGATGCTCGTCGTCGACGCGAGCGGATCGGGGTTGTTCGGCAGCGTCGAACAGTTCAAGCTCGACGTGGCCGCCGAGCTTTGTGCCGTGCTGGCGTTCTCGGCCATTCGCAGCAACGACAAGGTGGGGCTGATTCTGTTCACCGACGGGGTGGAACAGTACGTCCCCGCGAAAAAGGGCACGCAGCACGTGTTGCGGATCATCCGCGAACTGCTGCACCATCAACCGCGGGGGCGAGGGACGGACATCGCCGGGGCGCTGGGGTTCCTCAACCGCGTCACCATCCGCAAGTCGGTATGCTTTCTGGTCAGCGACTTCCTGGCCAGCGGATTTGAGCCGTCGCTGCGGATCGCGCGACGGCGGCACGACCTGATTCCCATGGTCATCAGCGACCCGCGCGAGTGGACATTGCCCAACGTAGGCTTCGCCGAGTTGGAGGATCCCGAGACCGGCGAGGTCGTGATCGTGGACACCGGAAGCCGGGCGGTCCGCGAGGCGTACGCGGCGCAGGGACTTCGACGAGCGGACGCCCGGCAAAGAATGTTCCACCGAATGGACACCGAAGCCATCGAAATCCGCACCGATCAACCCTATGTCGAACCGCTTGTACGATTCTTCCGTAAACGAGAGCGAAGGCGGTGATGGGATTGACGATGGACGCCAGTACCACGCCCCATTGGAGCGGCGCGGATCAAGAATGGAAAAGGCTCCGCTCCCTGACGGTCGCGGCTCTGATAAGAAGCGACCGGTCGTTTGAACAGAGCCGCGACCGTGAGGGAGCGGGCCTGAGCCGGCAAAGGCTGATCCAGGAACGGCCCTTCAAGTGGGCCCTGGGGCAGCTCTCCGCGATGATCCCGTTCATTCTGGTGGCGAATGACGTCGCATGCGCGCCAAAGGAGCCGCCGCGCACGCCAACGGACAGCACGGCCGTCGTTCGAACAGTATCCGAGGGTCCGGTCACATTGACCCTTTCCGCCGACCGCGGTGAGCTGCCCTTCAGCGACTCGGCCGAAGTATGGATCGAACTGACCGCAGAGCGGAACACCACCATCGTGCTGGATGACTACGAGCAAGCGGTTGCGAAAACCGGACGCGAGTTCGAGTTCCGTCTACACCGAATTGCCGAGGCGTCGGCTGCGCCGACCTCGGACGGCAAGCTCCGGTGGTCACGGCGATTCCGGATCGAGTTCTTCCTGCCCGGGGAGTACGAGCTGCCCGCCGCGGAAGTTCGCTACTTTGTCCAGGGCGAGAGCGGGACGCCCGACGGCGCGGACTCATCCGCATCGTCTACGGAAGGGAAGCGCGTGGCCACCGAACCGTTGAAGATCATCGCCGCGGACGCGCCCGGCGCCGCCCCGTCGCCGGAGGAATTGGCGAAGATCAAGACCCTGCCGCCGGTCGAGCTGCGCGAACCCTGGACCGTGTGGACCTGGGCGGCGGCCGCGGCGATCGCCACGGGTGTGGTCCTTGCGGCGGTCCTGATTGCCCGCGGATCACGCGGAAAGTTCGGAGCCGAGCCGGCTTTGTCGCCCGACGAATGGTATCGCCGGCAGATCGCGGCCTTGCTTGCCGACGAGCTGGTTCCACAAGGGTTGATTCACGAGTTTTATTACCGTCTCAGCGACGTTCTCCGCGGCTACATCGAACGACGATTCGAGGTTGCCGCTCGGGAGATGACCACGGAGGAGTTCCTTGTCCAGGCGCGGCGTGACGCAAGATTCGGATCGGATGCGACGAGCGGGCTGGAGGCCTTTATGACCGCGTGCGACCTGGTGAAATACGCTCGTCAGCGAGCGGGGACGGCCGAGACGCACGCGCTGTTGAAAGCGGCGGGAGCGTTCGTCGAGCGGACCCGCCCCGCGCCGACCAACGCCGCGGCGCATTCCGCGGGCGACTCATGGGAGCGGGCCGCATGACGCACTGGTTCAACGAGCACTTCGCCCCTGGACCACTGTTCCTTTGGGTGAGCGCGGCGGCTGTCGTCCTGCTCCCGGCGGTATGGATCATGACCCGGCGGCGGCGACCAACGGTGCGGTTCAGCGCCACGTCCCTGGTTCGCGCGGCGGGAACCAGTTGGGCCGTCCGGGTCCGGTTCATCGTGCCGGTGCTGCGGACTCTGGCGATCAGCGCCTTGGTCGTCGCCCTGCTGCGTCCCCAGTCGGGCGGGGAGTACCAGGCCGGCGGCGAGGGCATCGCCATTCAGATGGTGCTGGATGTTTCGGGGAGTATGAGGGAACCCGATTTCGTCATCGACGGTCGCCCCGCGCGGCGCCTCGACGCGGTCAAGAAGGTCTTTGAAGAGTTCATCCTCGGAACCGGAAGCCTGCGCGGACGCGAGGGCGACCTCATCGGGATGACCAAGTTCGCCAAGTACGCCGACACCGCATGTCCGCTGACGCTCGATCACGGCAGTCTGCGCGACCTGCTGCGGGAAACGGAGATCCCCGGCTGGGTCAACGGACAGCAGGTTCGAGAGAACGAAGAGGCCGGGTTCACCGCGCTCGGCGACGCGATCGTGCAGGCCACCGACGACCTGCGTCGCGCCGGCGAGCAGGCCGCGGAGGGCGTACCCGGCGCGGAGGCGGCGCGCAGTCGAGTGATGATCCTGTTAACCGATGGTGCGAACAACCCGGCTCAGATTCCGGGCACGACTCCGCCCGACCCGATCGAGGCGGCCCGCGTGGCAGCCACGTTGGGAATCAAGGTTTACACCATCGGCGCGGTGGGACGGACCGACCTTCTCCCGCGCGGACCTGCTTTGTTGTTCCAGCAGCGGGCCGGGTTCGATGAAGGGGCGCTGCAGGAGATCGCCCGGATCACCGGGGCGAAGTACTTCCGGGCCACGGACACGGACTCTCTGGTCACCATCTATGATGAGATCGACAAGCTCGAGCGCACGCGCACCGGCGAGCGAAGTTTCCGCGACAACATCACCGCGGCGCGGACCGCGATGCTCGTCGGACTAGGATTGCTCATGGCCGAGATGCTCCTGGTGAATACGCGGTTTCGGAGGATCCCATGAGACCGGCGCGGCTCTATCCGAACTCCGCGTTCTTGGCGTTCGCGGCCGCCCCGCCGGTGGTCCTGCTGGCGGCGGCGCTGGCGAGCGCCGCGTCCGCGGGGGCGAACGACTTTGCACTGGACGCCACGGACTATTGGTGGACATTTGCCGCCGTGCCGGCGGCCATGCTGGCAGCATGGTACGGGCTGACCAAGCGTCGCCGGGCGATGCATGCGCTCACCTCGCCGAACCTCGCCGGTTTGCTGGCGATGCGATTGTCGCCGACGCGGCCGGCGCTGCGGATGGGGATGCTGGTCACCGCCGCGACGCTGCTGTGCATGGCCCTCGTCGGACCGCGATGGGGTCTGTATAGGGAGAAGCAGCAGGTCTTCGGTCGCGACGTGGTGGTGGCTCTGGACGTCTCGCGGTCGATGCTTGCAGCCGACGTCGAGCCTAACCGCCTGGAACGCGCCAAACGGGAAATTTGGCAGCAACTCATCGAACGAGGCACGTTCGCCCAATCCAACCGCCTGGCGTTGCTGGCGTTCGCGGGGACGACCTCGCTTCGCTTGCCGCTGACCACCGACACCCTCGCGTTTCGGACCAAGCTCGAACAGCTCGGCGTAGGAAGCATTCCGCGCGGAGGGACCGCCATCGGCGAGGCGATTCGGGCGGCGACCGACCTCTTCACCAAATCGCCCAAGGAGTCCACCAGAGCGATCCTCCTCTTCACCGACGGCGAGGATCATGAGGGGGGTCCGGTGGACGCGGCCAAGGAAGCCTGGGAAAAACACGGCATCCGCGTGTACGCCATCGGCGTCGGCGATCCTTCGTCCACGACGGGTGCGCAGGTTCCGACCAGCGAGCGCGATCACAAGCCGCTTCTTCATCAGGGGCAGATCGTTTTTTCGAAGCTCAGCGTCGAGCCGTTGCAGCAGCTCGCCGCCGCCGGCGCAGGGGAGTACGCACCCGTCTCCCAGTTTTTCCACATCATCAACCGCATCGCGGCCATGAAGGGCGAGCAATTGTCCACCGAGGAGCGCCTGCACCATCAGCCGCGGTATCAATGGTTTCTCGCGGCGGCCGTCGTCCTGCTCTACCTCGAAACGCTGCTCGGCGAACGACGGGCCGCGAACTCCGGACAAACGCTCCGCACCTGGCAGCAGGAGACCGCGTAGTGCACACAACTCCTGCCAGATCGCACGCCGTCGCCCGATGGGAACCGTCTCGCTCGTACAAGTTCTCGGCCCCGCCCGGGCGGTCCGCCGCCTTGGATCAGAGCCGCGACCGCGAGGGAGCGGACCTTCCGACACCCCTTGCCGTTGATCAGAACCGCGACAGCATGGAGCGGTGTCTTTTCTTCATCCGTACCGCGACCGTGAGGGAGCGGACGCTGTTTCTTCTTTCCATACCGCGACCGCGAGGTAGGGGATGCCATTTCTTCTTTCCGTACCGCGACCGGGAGGGAGCGGACCTTCGCCGCCCATCCTTCCATCCGCGATCCACAACCAGATCCCGCCATGCCATGTCGGCACTGGTCCTTGCGGTCGCGACGTGGAGTCTCCCGGCTGCCGCTTTCGTGCAGGATGGACCACCTTCCCCGCCGAAGAAAGCTCTGCGCAGCGCCCCGGCGCTGGTGCGCGAAGCCAACCAGCTCCTGCTCGACAACCAGCCCAAGGAGGCGCTGGATCGCTATCGACAGGCGGAGGAAGTCAAACCCGACGCACGAGAGATCGCCTTTGACCGAGGATTGAGCCATTATCGCTTAGGCGAGTTCGATGCCGCCCGCGAGGCATTCCGCAGGGCGGGCGAGGGGGCGGACGCCTTGGCCGACGACGCGGCGTACGGCCTGGGAACCTGCGATCACGCTGAGGCGCTCGCGAGCACTCAGGATCCCAAGCTGGCCATGAGCAAGCTCGAAAACGCCATGCGCGCGTACCACGACGTGTTGAAGCGCGATCGGACGCATGAGGCCGCCCGCGACGCGAATCTCAAGGCCGCCTCCATGTGGCGGAAGATCAAACAGCAGCTCGAACAGCAACAGTCGCAGCAGCCGTCGGACCAGCAGGATCCGTCCGACGAAAACCAGGAACAGGACAAATCCCAAGAGCAAGACCAGCAGAAACAACAGCAGGCGAAGGATCAGCAGCAGACCGATGCGTCACGGCAACAGGAAGATCAGCCCAAGCAGCAAGCGCAGGACGAACCTTCACCGGAGCAGCAGGAGAATGCGTCGGATCGGCAGCAGTCCTCCAAGGACGAATCCTCCGAGAACCAGCAGGAAGAGCAGAACGAAGCCCAATCCGGCGATCAGCATGATGAACAGTCCGGCGACGCCAAGCCCGCAGGGACCGACGAGGAACAGGTTCCCCGAGAGCAGGCGGAGCGGCGGCTGCGGGAGATGATGCAGTCCCTTAGGGATCGCGGTAAGGTTCGCCGCCAGGAGGTTCGCCCCGCGCCGACCTCCAAGAACGACAAGGATTGGTAGACCCAATGGCGACGAGAACCAACGGCGTGGACCAGGCGGGCCCGACGCGGCTCGGAATGACCCACGGCAAGCAGGTCACACGGCGCGCCTTTTGGGCCCGTGCGGCCATACTCGCGTGCACCGTTCAGCGCGTCGCCACGGCCCAAGACGCCGGCGTAGAGCTTCGCGTCGCATCGAACGTGCTCGAGGTCGGCGAGGCCGTCGAAGCGCAACTGATATGCACCAACATCCCGCAACCGGATTCGCCCCAGTTCAGTTCCCCCGCGGGGCTGCGGTTGGAGTTGCTCAACCCCGCTCCGTCGCAGTCGTCACTGATGTCCATCGTCAACGGGCGAGCAGCGCAGCGAACCACCTATACCTACGCCCTGCGTCTGACGGCGCTGAAGGAGGGAACATACGCGATCGGCCCGGTCCAGGTCACCGCCGGCGGCGCGACCTACCCCTCCAATCGCGTCAACGTCACCGTAAAGCCTCCGGCTTCGACGTCCCAGCCCGAAGGAGACCGTCTCGTCTTCGTGCGCCTCGACGCCGCACCGAAATCACTCTACGTCACGCAAGCCTTTAAGGCCACGTTGACCATCGGACTCCGCAAGGTATACATCCAGGATCGCGTGGTAGAGTACAGTAGCCTTCTTCGCGCGGTGGACGCCTCGGCCTCGACGCTCGACGTGTTCGGCCCGCAGTTTACGATGAGTGAACAAACGCTCGCCGACTCCTCGGGCCAAAAGCATCAATACGTTCTTTATCGCGACACCCAGGAAGTCCGAGCCGAGGAGGTCGGAATCAAGCGCGTCGGACCGATCTTCGTGAAGGCCGAACATCCCACCGCCCTGCGGCGATCGTTCTGGGGGGGCGGACTCGAGCCCTCGCGGACCCAACCGGTCACGGCTCGAGCCGAGGGCGTCGAGGTCGAAATCAAAGGACCACCGACCGCCGGTCGCCCGCCGGAGTTCGCCGGCGCCATCGGACGCTACGCCATCCTCGCGGCCGCCCAACCCGCTCGCGTCGAACAGGGTCAGCCGGTGACCCTGACGGTCACCATTCACGGCGATCCCGTCGACGGCGTGGCCGGCCCGAACCTCTCC
Source organism: Planctomycetota bacterium (assembly GCA_038043285.1). Classification (GTDB taxonomy): domain Bacteria; phylum Planctomycetota; class Phycisphaerae; order UBA1845; family UBA1845; genus JBBTCJ01. Next base: position 11,037 of record JBBTCJ010000190.1, read on the forward strand.
ACCGTCCCCGAACTCGTCACCCGATTTGACTTCTCCGGTGACGAGTGGTCGGGCGACGTCGAGCGTGACCGCGTCAAAATCTTTCGCCGGGCAATCTTTCCGAAGCAACAGGGCGAACAGAACATCCCGCCGATTCGTTGGGCGTACTTCGATCCCACCCGCGAGCAGTACGTCGCGCTGGCGACCGAACCCATTGCCATCGTCGTCGATCCGCCGTCAGCCACCGCGAATGCGTCAACCCCCGCACCGACGGACGCCGCCACGCTCCGCGGCGCGGGCGGACTGACCGTGCTCCACGGCGGCATCTCGCCCAATTACACCGACGTGGGAAGTCTCCTGGCAAACGGCTCCATGAGGTCAAGTTCCCCGCGACTTGCCGCCGCGGTCACGTTGCCGCCGTTGGCCTACGTCGCATTGGCGCTGGCCGCACGGCATCGGCGGCGACTGCGGTCCGACGCGGGATTCGCGCGGCGTCGCCAGGCGTCGCGCCGCGCGCGGGCCAACTCCGCCTCCGCCATGCGTGAACCGGAGCCGTCGCGTCGAATGATCCAGCTTGGAGCCGCGCTCGGTCGGTTCATCTCCGACCATCTGAATCTTCCTCCGGGAGAATTGACGCCCGCGGACGCCGAAGCGGCCCTGTTGCAGCACGGAGCCGAGGATCCGCTGGCGCGTGAGGCCGCCGCCTTATTAAGCGAATGCGACACCATGCGCTTCGCGCCGGGACTCGTTCACGCCACGCGCGTCGCAGACGTCGGCAAACTCGTGAATAATCTGATGACCCGGATCGAGCGACTGCGATGACCAGGCGCCGTCCCCATCGCCATCGGCTTCGCCTGCCCGCACGGGCGGTTGTGCTTTTGCCGGCAATCGCCGCGGGCCTTGCGTGGGCTTCGACGCCGGCGTCCCTGCCAGGTGAATTGGAGCAGGCGCTTCTGGAGTACGATCAAGCGCAGCTGAGCCGCGCCGCCGACCAGGATCGAGCCCGTCAATCCCTGCGCTCAGCCGCACAACGGTTCCAGAGCGTGATCTCCTCCGGGGTGATGAATGGCCGGCTCGAATACAACCTCGGAAACTGTCATCTCCAGCTTGGCGACCTCGGGCGGGCGATCCTCCACTATCGCCGCGCCCAACGCCTGAATCCCGACGACGGATTGCTCGAAGCGAACCTCGCAATCGCCCGGCAGAAATGCCTCACCAACGTCCGCCCCACCGCCGGCGGAGAGTTGCTTCGCAGCGTTCTGTTCATTCATTTCCAGACCTCGCGCCCGCAGCGCCTGGCCGCGTCACTGATCTCGTACCTGCTGCTGTGGGGTCTGCTGGCCCTTCGCGCGTGGCGGCCTCGCCGCTGGTTGGCCGGTGCCGCGGCGGTCTGCGCCTTGCTCTCGTTGAGTTTGGGCGCCTCAGCCGCGTGGGACGAATGGACAGATCGAAAGGCGCCGCCCGGCGTGGTCATCGCCATGGACGTGCCGGTCTACAAAGGCCCGGGCGCCGGGTATCCGCGTCAGTTTGAGCAACCTCTTCAGCCCGGCGTCGAGTTTGTCCGCCGCGAACAACGGGGCGATTGGCAGCGTATCGAGCTGGCCGACGGCAACTCCGGCTGGATTCACATCCAGCAAGCCGAGCTGATTCCAACCGCCGAAGGATCGCGCGACGTCACCTCGCTGCGTTGACCAGGCCGCCCTCCATTCGCTCCCTCGCGCTCGCGGTTCCGTTCTCACGACATTACGCGCCGCCGGTGCGCAGACGGGTTCGAACCATCGCCCGGACGCGGCGCAGCGCCTCTCGACCAAGCGACGACCCACGGCGGTTCGAGCGGATCGGCTGCCCCGGCACGAACTGCACACGGCACTGCCGACAATGGCGCGCAAACGTCCGCTCCACCCCGACGACCACGACCGGAAAGTCACAGTATGGGCATTGTATGTAGAGTGGTTCCACTTCCGCCCCCCCATAGTAAGCCGGTCCCCACCGGCTGACGGTTCCCCTACCCTAACGCGAACTGTTGCAAGTACGCCTTGGATTCGCCCTCCGGGGCGCTTCAGAGCACCGGGCGGCTCCACTTCACGCGAAGCGTCAAGGGCAAGCCCGGTGACATGCCCGCGGGCCGGCGCCCGCGGCTCTGATTCACACGTCGCGCAATGATATCAGTTTGACCGTCCCTGTTTCGCCGAGCGCATCGTGCGGCGTACGATCATCTTACCGCCGCCTTTGGGCGCATTCGTTTTCCATGTACCATCCGCCACGGCGTTCAGCGCCGACCGCGCAGCCCCAAGCAGCGCCTTGACGGAGCTTCCTTCCACCAGCCCGACGATCTCCGACAACAGCAGGACGCCGTCCTGCGTGCCGATGGGGATGATGTCCGAAGACAAGTCCGCCTCCATGAACTCCTGATCCTCGATGAACGCGTCGGCCGGCGATCGGTCGTCCATGAGATCCAGATCGTTGTCCGTATGGTTGAGTCCCAGCAGGTGCCCGGCCTCGTGGGCGGCCACGTTGCCGATGGCGATCCCCAGTTCGTTCGGGGTCGGCGTGCCGGTAAACTGCGACGCCGTGAACGACTCGGCGTAGATGATCGCATCGTCGCAGAAGTCGGCGTTGTACAAGTCCACGCTCTCGGCGATGCCGAACGTCGAGCGACTGAATCCGCCAAAGAAGATGACCGACAGTTCCGTGCCCTCCGGCGGCGGATCGTCCGAGGTGTACACGACAACGTCGAATCGTTCGTAGTTCTGCTTGAAGACCTCGACAATCTTGGCCTGGATCGTCTCCGTCTCACCTTCATACTCCGGGGAGATGTTGCCCGCGTCGAAGGCCGCCAACTCCCCCGTCCCCAAGACCAGTGAGTCCAGCGTCGCCCCGTCGAAATCCAGCAGCACCACCTGCGCCGCGGGCGCCGGAACCTCCGCGCCGGACGCAATCTGGATCTCCACCGTATAGGTTCCATTGAAGGTCCCCGGCGCAGCGAAGCCGGAGTGCGTCACCACGAGATAGTACGGATTGCCCGAATGACGCACGATCAGGTCGACGTAGGAATCCAGACCCCGGCTGCTCGATCCGTCGCGGTCGTCGCTGTCGTAGGCCAACCGCCCCTCCGCGTCGAACAGCCCAACCGACACGTCCAGGGACGAATTTGTCGTGGCCACGTCCACGATGATCCGGTCGCCGATCGTCAACGCCTCAAGTTGGTACACGTCCATGTCCCCAATCTCCGACACCGTCCCTTGAAGCTGAGCCACCCCGTCGCCGCCGAAGACGGCGATGATCGGCTCGTCGAACGCGTCGTTCGGTTCGCCGGAGGTCTTGCCCAGAGGGCTGCTCGCCGATGGATCGACGTTGCCGTCGGTCACCGATCCGCCGTCCCCGCCGCCGTCGGGCGGCACGACCGGGCAGCCGGTCAGCGAAACCATCGTAACCATGGACACCGCGATGCGGCTCCAGAGTGATCCTGCTAAGGTATAGGGTTTCAGCACCTTGATGATTCCTTGATTGAGGGTTCGATAGTCCCACGCCCGATTCGACACCCGCCAACGCCGTGGGACCATTTTAGGGTTCCGCCAAACGTCCGATCAATCTATCGGCTCGTGGGGCTTGATCCTGATCGTCCAACCTCCGGCAAGCCACAACCCCCCAGCATCGTCGCCTTCCGCGCCGGCGAACCGCCGCCATCCTCGACGCGGACCTTCATTCGATCGCGGCTCTCCCGCATCCCACGGGCGACGCTCGCGTCGCCGCCCACCGAATCCAGCAGCATCTGCAATGAGTCCTGGTCCCCGATCGGAAACACCGCTTCGTAGATCGGCGCCCGACGGAAATCCTGATCGACCATCAACTCGCGCAGGCTGGCGGTCACGTCCATCAGGTCGTCGGGATCCTCCGTGTGGACCAGGCCCAGCAGATGTCCGATTTCGTGGCTCGCGACGTTCGCGATGGCCTTGGCGATCTCCTCGGCCGACGGATGGAGCTGCATGAACGCCTCAAAGGTGTCCGTAAAAACGATCGCCGCCTGACCCGATGCGGCGTTGTATTCGTCCACGCCCTCCGCCACGCCCAACAACGCCGCGTCGAACACGCCGAAGTGGACCCGCGACATGGTCTTCTCCGGGCGCACGCCCTCACTCGTAGAGAGGATCGTAACGTCAAGCCCCTCGAAATCCTCGCGGACCATCTCCACCACCAGCCGTACGATCTCATCGGTCATGCCGGAGTAGTCCGCGGAAATGTCCACCGCGTCGAAGTCGGGCACGTCGATGACCGGACGGCTTCCCACGCGCACCCCCCGCTCCGCGTCGAAGTCGAGCACCACGACGTCCGGACGGGGATCGGGAAGCGGAGTTTGAACGTCGATCGACGTACCCAGGAGGTACTCGCCCACCCCCGAGAATCCCGGCGTCGTCGCCACCGCCACGTAACATGCCTCGGACGGTCTGCGGATCACCACGTCGATGAATGGCCCCTGCCGACCCAGGTACACGTTGCGATGATCGTTGACCAACAACGTATCACCCGATCCGTCGAACAACGCGACCGCGGCGTTCAACTCGGCGTCCGGCGCCATGGTCACCACCACGTGGTCCCCGGCGCCCCCCGGACCCAGATCGTACACATCCACGTCGTCGCTGCTGCTGATCTTTCCGCTGATGACCTCGATGTCGTTGTTCCAGGCGATCGGTTCGGCCAAGTCCAACAGATCGTTCGAACTGGATTCGTAGTACGTGGAACTCGTGTTCGCGTCGAGCTGTGGACGCGATCCGCTCCCCCCGATGGGACTGATCTCCGTGCCGCAACCGGCGAAGGCGCAGACCAAGACTCCGTAGGCCGGGCGCAAGGTCCGGCGCGGTGAAACTCCTTGAACGAGCACAGCTTCCCCCTCCCCAGGGTGATGGGACTTCTTTCCCCGCCGAATCCAGCACCTCCGGCTCGGCGGCGACCCGTCTGGGTTCCCTCGGTCACGGGGCTTGGGTCAATGCGACAGGCCCGCTTCGTCTGCGGCGCCTCAGTACAGCGACGCCCCGCGACCGACTGCACTTCGTTCCCCTCCGAAGCTCAATTTACGATACGCCCCTCGCCGACCGGCGCGACCGGCGGATTGTGCGCGTCGCGCACGCAACGCCGTCCCCATCGACGTTTTCGCGGACCCCGCCGGAGTCTCGTCGCCCTCATCGACGAAGGTACAAATGCAGCCTCTTGGATGCCCCTCTGGGTATGACAGCGCTGCCCCAAGTTAGACACCTGCGCGTCGGTGGAAGGATTTTTCGCGGGGGTGTTCCGGGGTCCGTGACACTTCCGGCGGGATCTTTTGTGGCCCCGTAAGGGGCCAAGGAATGTAGCCACCGGTGGAGTCCGCCATCAGCGGACGGAACCCGTGGATATGCTGTGACGAACGTCGGAAGTGGTATCAGGATGCGGGGGGTTTCGGATGCACTCTAAACCGCCACGATGCCCGCACGGACGGCCAGGCGCACCAGCTCGGCCCGGTTCCTGACCCCCAGCTTCTTCTTGATCTTGGCGGCGTGCGCTTCGAGGGTCTTGACGCTTCGGTTCAGGGACTCGGCGGCCTCCGTAAGGTTGCGTCCCTCGGCGATCAGGCAGAAGACCTCCCGTTCCTTCCGCGTCAGGATGGCTAACC
>JBBTCJ010000191.1:0-8291 GCA_038043285.1 Planctomycetota bacterium
CCGCGATGACACCCAACCCGCCTCAGAAAGCTGCCGCCTAAACTGTCACGGACCCTGGTCACGCAGCCTATCCGTCCCAACCTGGCCGATTTCGTGCGTCCGCGGTTGGCTTTGAAGGTCGGGGGGCGAATCTGTACTACCGCTCCCGAGGAAGGCCGCGCGGATGATGCGGAGCGATCTCCGGCGGGCAGGGAGCGAGGCAAGCATGGGTTCCGGGTCGAAGCCGACGAAGAGGAGGGCTGGGAGTCTGACGTACCGGGATCAAACAACGTTGGAACGTTCGCGCGGGGCTGAAGCCCGCGGCTCGTCCAATTGCAGACTGAAATTGGGATTGGGATTAGGTTTCGTCACCCAACCTCTGCTTCGCAAAGGATGAGGCACCGGCGCGTATCAGTCGCCGGGCGTTTCCAGGGATTTCACCGTGCGGGTGCGGGCATCGACGCCGCCAAGTTGAACAATGTCCTCGCCCGTGGCCGCCCCGAGTTCCTTGAATCTTCGGGCGGCGACAAGAACACGGCTTTCAAACGACCCGACGGCGTTGTTGTACTTCTCCACGGCGGCATCAAGACTGCTTCCCGCATCGGCGAGATGCCCCGCCATCACGCAAAGTCGATCGTAGAGCTGCTTGCCAAGGCTGCTGATGGCCTGGGCATTCTCCTGGACGCGCTCCTGTCGCCAGCCATACGCAACGGCCCGCAGTAGCGCTATGAGAGTCGTCGGCGTCGCCGGAATCACCCGCTGTATGGCGCCGAACTCAATCAACTCGGGGTCGTGCTCCAACGCGGCGCTAAAAAAAGGTTCGCCCGGAAGGAACAGGACCACGAACTCCGGCGCGGGTTGGAACTGATCCCAGTATTTCTTCTCGCTAAGCTTGGCGACGTGAGCGCGAACCTGGGCGGCGTGTTCCCGAAGTTTCACGAGGCGTAACGCATCGTCCTGTGTTTCCATCGATTCGAGGTATGCCTTCAGCGAGACCTTGGAATCGACAACGACGTTCTTGTTTGACGGGAGCCTGATGACCATGTCCGCCCGAAGCACGTCGCCGTCCGGCGTCCGGGTGGACTCCTGCTGACGGTAGTCGCAATACTCGACCATTCCGGCCATTTCGACGACGCGCTGGAGTTGGATTTCCCCCCAGCGCCCTCGGATGTTCGGCTGGCGCAGCGCCGTGACAAGACTACGTGTTTGCGCGTAAAGATCGCCATGGGTGATCGCCAAGGATCTGAGTTGCTCATCGAATTTCGCATCCACGCCGGCGCGAGCCTTCTCCAGTTCCACGATCTTCCCATCTACCTTGTCCAGCGATTCCTTGAGGGGTTTGACGAGGGCGTCGATGGCCTTGTGGCGACCTTCAAGATCGCCCTTAGCGACTTCCTGATAGCTACCCAACGTGGTCTTCGCAAGCTCAAGGAACGCCTGATTGTTGCTGTTCAGTGCGTCGGCGGCGACCACCTTGAAGTCATTGGACAGGGCGAGCTTATCAGCCACCTTGGCTCGCTCGGCCTGTAGTTCGGTGCTTAATCGCGCCGTCTCGGCGCGAATTTCCGCGAGTTGCTCGGCGAGTTTCGACTCCCGCAATGCCGACGCGTCTCGATCCGCAATCAAGGTTTTGATTTGTTCGTCTCGGGCGGCAAGGCGTTCCGTCAAGCGGGCGCACTCCGCGCTCGCCTCGGCGAGGTTTTGCACGCCGGCTTGCCCGGCGCGGCGCCGCGTAAGCAGCCAACCTGCCGTGGCCCCAAGCGTGGCTCCAAAGATGAATCCGATCAACCCGGCGGCCAGTGTGTCCATGGGGTACTCGCGAACCTGATTGTGCAGCATTCACGGCGATTGGCAATCCGGCGTTTGCGGATACTCGGGGTGCGTACCACACGAACCCAGCATTCGAACTCCGGCGGATCGCGGGCCGTGGCGCGGCAGGACAAGCGCTGGCCGCTTGCAGGGTCAGGGAGCTACGAGTGATTTCGCCTCGGCGAACAGCGCCAGTCGCTCGTCGGCGGAGTCGATCCACAGATCGCCCGTTCCGGCGCTGGCTCGGAAGCCCCCCGCCTGTCGCAGCTCCGGCTGCCAGCTCGCCTCCGCCGCATCGAGGTGCTGCCGGGCGGCAACCTTGCGGCCGAGTCGAGCCTCGGCCACGGCAAGAATCAATTGATTGACGGTGGGTTCGTCGTTCAGTACCAGCGCCGCTTTGGCGTGTTCGGCCGCGTTTTCGTACTCGCCTTTGGCGAGGTGGGCTGCGGCACGGATTCGCTTCGCGTGAGGGCTTTTGAACTCGGCGGTTCGATCGGCGTGCTTCGCGTCGTCCAGGGCATCCTCGATATTCGCCGGTTGTCCAATTTGCAGGTTCAACTTGGCCCGCACGATCCAGCTTTCGACGTCGGTGGAGTCGCAATGGACGGCATTGGCAATATGGTCCGCCGCTTCGGGTTTTCCCAGGAACTGCTCCAGGGCCGCGAGGTTCCGCCAAGTGGCCGCGTGCCAGCGGTCCTGGGCGACTCCGGCGAGTTCCACTCCCTTGCTCAGGCACTCCAGCGATCGGTCCAAATGTCCGGTGACGGCGTAGAGGGATCCAAGGTTGGTCCAGGAGGGATAGGCCTCGGGCTGAAGCTCGAGCGCCTGTTCAAAGACGGTGGTGGCTTCGCCGTATCGCTCCAGCCTTCGAAGGGCAATTCCCATGAAGTTCAGTGCGCGGATGTTCTTGGGTTCGGCCGCCAGGATCGTGCGGCAGGTGGTGACCGCGTCCTCCAGGGACTTCGTGCCCGCCTGTTCCGGGAAGGCCTTGTGGTACTCCACCTTCAGCCAGGCGATGTTCAACAGCGTGGTGACGTTCCGCACGTCCAATCGCAGGGCGGACTGCAATTCGGCCTCCGCGTTGTCCCACCTGTTGGTCATCGCAAAGGTGGTGGCGCTTTCGTTGAGTTGCAGAACTCTGGCCTTGCGCTGTTCGATCTGCGCCTTGCGCCGGGCGACGGTTTCGCGCTGCCAGAAGATCGCCGACGCGGTGAGGAGCATGACCGCCGAAACCGCCGCCACAGGGGCCTTGTGACGGCGGACGAACTTCACCACCCGCCGGAGCGGGCCGGGACGCTTGGCGGCGATGGGCAAATCGGCGATGTAGCGGCGCAAATCGTCGGCGAGGGTCTTGGCGGTCTCGTACCGCGCCACCGGCATCTTCTCCAAGCACTTCATGCAGATGGTGTCAAGTTCCGCGGGGACGTGGTGGTTGATCTTGCGCGGCGCAACGGGATCGCGCGTGAGCACGGCGCTGAGGATTTCCTTGTCGTCGGTCATGGGGTAGGCGGGGCGGAAGCACAGTAGCTCGTACATGGTGACGCCGAGCGAGTAGATATCGGTCCGATGATCGACCTTCACCCGCTTGGCCATCGCCTGTTCCGGGCTGAGGTAACGCAGCGTACCGACCACCGCGCCGGTTTTGGTGACCGAGTGTTCGTCGGCGCTTTTCGCCAGTCCGAAGTCCGCGACCATGATCCTTCCGTCGGCGGCGAGCATCAGGTTGGCGGGCTTGATGTCGCGATGGATGATTCCCTGGGAATGGGCGTAATGCAAAGCCTCGGCGGCGTCGCTGACCCACCGCGCGACCTGACGAAAATAGGAGCGTCCTCGCAAGCCCACCGCGGTGGTGGTTCCCGGTTCGGTCGCGGTGACGTCAGCCGCATCCATGGACAGCAGCATCCCAGCGGAGCTGAGCGAGAGCCGACTGTACAACTGGTCCATCTGCGCGCCGGTCGGGTTGGGCACGCCGTCACCGGCGAAGCGATCAATGATGTCGTTAAGCGCCTCGCCGACGACGAGTTCCATGGCGTAGTAATGGGCGTCAATGGATTCGCCGAAGTCATAGATGGGGATGATGTTGGTGTGGTGCAGCCGCGCGGCCGCCGTCGCCTCTCGGCGGAACCGTTGGACCGCGGCCGGGTTGGCCGATCCGATCATCGCCGGCAGCACCTTCAAGGCCACGGCGCGATTCAGCTTGGCCTGCACCGCTTTGTAGACGATGCCCATTCCGCCTTGTCCCAGCACTCCGGTGATGTGATACCCGTCGATCCTGGGATAGCGCGGGGTCGCCGCCGCAGTCCCTGTATGCGGTGGGCCGGACCCCGCGGCGATCGTCGCGTTGGGATCGGCCGGCGCGGATCCGCGCGCATCGTCCAGAGTCGCGTTGGGATCAAAGGATGCAGGTCGGTCGGTGGAGGCCAGGGTCGCATTCGGATCGGCGACCCGGAGTTCCACGGTCGCCGCCGAGGAGGCCGGCGTGCGGAGCTGGTGCTCTTGAAGGGCCGTCCGGCAGACGTCGCACCCGCTCAAGTGGGTTCGGGCGTCGGAGAGCGCCGGGTCGGCGAGTCGTCCGCTGTCATATCCTTCCAGTTCAGCCGGCGTAAGACATGGCATCGGATGGTGTTCCGCTCGGTTTTGACGTCGAGAGATATCCCGACCAATGGCCCGTCAACGGCGCGTTGCCGTGACTACGCGAAACCTGCCCCGCTCGACCTCGGACCTCGGATGCGACCACTCCCTTCCGTCAGCTTACCGCAACCTGCTTGAAGTGTCCACGTTGGCCGGCACCGCGTCGGAGTCTTTGCAGGGCGACCGCATTCTAGCCGCTAAGGAGTTTGAGCAGGCAATCGTGGTCCCATCCGGCGAGGAGTCGTTTTCCCTTGATGCCGCGTTTTTAGGCGGTTTCCCGGCGGAGGAGGTTGAGGGCCATGCGGCGGATGCGGCGGAAGTTTTCGGCGGCATGGCCTTTGCGAATGCGGCACTGGTCCTCGGCGAAGCTCACATCGAGCACGTAGTGCAGTTTGTTCTCGAACGAGGGTCGAAAGCCTTGGCGCCGGGCGTTCGCTTCCGGATCCCCTTGGCAAACGCCTGTATCCGTCCGGGCAGAGGTGCGCCGACAACGCCATGGGGCGACATGTGGCGTTCCACCATGACAACGGCAAGGCGGCAGATCCGAAGTGTTCAAGGTCGATCATGGAGGAAAGGGGGACGCGCTGCATCCTGTGTGACACCGCAAGCCTGCCGACCGGGCCACGGGCTGGAGACCCGCGCCGCACCACGCTTAGGCCGTTCCTCATCCCGCGTGGGGCTACTTCGTCTCGACAGGTTCAAGGATTGATCGCATGCTCCCGCTGCACCGCAGGATGCGCCAGTCACGGCCAAAGTCGTGGATTTGATCGCGTTTCAGCTCGGCCCGTTCGAGGGTCGTCGTGTCCACAATAACCCGACCGGCATTATCCACTTCGCAAGCGAGGCGATACCCCTGTTCCGTCGGCAGGGCAAAGAGTTTCCGCAACATGCCGATCACGTATTCGTAGGTGTGGTCGTCGTCATCGAGAAGGACGACATGGTAGTGCGGCCGGCGACGGACCTCGCTTTGGATCGCGTCGCACGTTCGCGTCGACAGGTTCGTCTGCGGCGTGGGTTGGTCGGTCGTTGCCGCCATGCCCCGGATATTTAGCGGAAGCTCCGCCGGCGTCAACACCCCGATGGAAGCTGCAAGAAACCCCGCTTACGCACCCACCCACGGTCCTCTGAACGCGGACTAAACGGGGTCCATATCCGGGGGGCAGCGCGGGTTGCGAGGGGAAGGCGAATCGCCGCCGGCCACCCATTCACGAGCCTGGGCGCGGCCATCGAAACCAAGTAGGAACGCGGAAAGACTTACGCTTTCTGAGCCCCAGGCTGCTCCCCCTGACACCGAGTGTCAAGGGTCAGCGTGCGCGAGAACACGAACGTCGGTTCCATTGCGATGGGTGCAGCATCGCACGGGCTAAAGCCCGCGGCTCAGGGCAGACTACTCTGCGTCCCTACTTCGACGAGGTCATCCGGGCTTGTCGCTTGCGCAGTCTAGAAACGCTGCCGGGTCGCCTCCGCGACTTTGAAGAGCGCTTCAACGTACGCGGCAATGCGAACCGGCACCCCATCCTCGACGCTTCGCCCGTAAACGGCACGCCAGGCGGCAAGCATTCGAGCCTCCAATTCGCTGTTGACCTTCTCCAGGCTCCAGCGGAATTGCTGCAAGTTTTGCACCCACTCGAAATAGGATACCGTCACGCCGCCGGCATTGGCGAGAATGTCGGGAATGACCGGCACGTTCCGCGAACGGAGGATTTCGTCGGCCCGCGGGGTCAGCGGAGAGTTGGCGGCCTCCACGATCAACTTGGCGCGGACTGCATCGGCGTTTTCGCGGGTGATCGCGCCGCCAAGCGCCGCCGGGATCAACACGTCCACGTCCAGGACGAGGAGTTCGTCGTTGGAGATCGCACTGGCTCCGCAGAATCCGACGACCGACCCGGTGGTCTTGAAATGCTCGAGCACCTTGGGGACGTCCAATCCTTCGGCGCGGAAGATCGCTCCGTGTACGTCGGAGACGGCGACGATCTTGGCGCCCCGCTCGCTCAGCAACTGGGTGGTCCAGGATCCCACGTTGCCGAATCCCTGGACGGCGATGCGGGCCTTGCGGAGATCGATTCCGTACGCCTTGCAGGCCTCGGCGGTGATGATCGTAACCCCGCGACCGGTGGCTTCTTCCCGGCCCAGCGATCCGCCGAGGTTGATGGGTTTTCCGGTTACGATCGCCGGAGTGTATCCGTGTTTCTTTCCATACTCGTCCATGATCCACGCCATCACCTGGGCGTTGGTTCCGGCGTCGGGCGCGGGGATGTCGCGGTAGACGCCGAGAGCCATGTCGAGCTTCTGGGTGAAGCCGCGGGTGAGCGCCTGAAGTTCCTTGCGGCTCATGCACGTCGGGTCGCAGGCCACGCCGCCTTTCGCTCCCCCGAAGGGAATGTCCACCAGGGCGGTCTTCCAGGTCATCAGCGCCGCCAGGGCGCGAACCTCGTTGAGGTCCACTTCGTGATGATAGCGGATTCCGCCCTTGTAGGGTCCGCGTACGCCGCTGTGCTGGACGCGGAAGCCGTGGAACATCTCCAGGCGACCGTCGTCCATGCGCACCGGAACCTGAACCACCAGTTCGCGGTACGGCGTTCGCAGGAGCATCTGGATTTCCGATTCGAGGCCCATGTGATCGGCGGCGATTTGGAACTGCTCGTCGGTGATACGATTGAAGTCCATGTGCGCGGAGGATGCGGACGGCTGGTTCTCAGCCCGCGCGGGGGTCTTGATCCGAATCGGCGGTACGGCGATCGTCATGGTCGGCCCTTTCGTTGCGGGAGTCGGGGTGAGGTTCCATCCGTAGGATCGGTGAAGCGACCGCTGCGGATGAGCGACCCGTGGTTAGCGGACATTGCGTCCGCAGGACGGGCGGTTTCCTCAGCCGGACCGCGATGGCCCTGGACCCCGGGAGCGGTCGGTCATGCCCTGGGCTTGGAGTGCCATTCCGGCTGCACCGAGCCAGCCCGCGTCATCCCCGGCGCGGGCGAGTTCGATCCGCGCCCCCGCGTCGCCGGTGAGCCGCCGAGCCTCGCGGACCAGGCATGGAAGTTGCTCAACCACTCCCCCGCCCAGTACAACAACGGACGGGGCGAATTCCTCCACGATTCGCCGAAGGGCGATGGACAGGCCTTCAGCGGCGCGCTGCACGATCCGAGCCGCAGCCGGATCGCCCTTCTCACACGCCGTGTTCAGCGACATGAGGCTCATCGAATCGGAAGACCGCAGAGCCTGTTCCCGGAGCGCTCGTCCCGAAGCCACGGCTTCCAGGCAGCCGTGCAGTCCGCATGGACATACCGGCGCCGTAACGCTTGGGTCGACGATCAACAGGGGCCAATGCGTAGTGCGGCCCTGCACGATGTCCTGTAGTTCCCCGTCGAGGACCAGGCCGCAGGCGATTCCCGTGCCGATGCGAAGGTGAACAAACCTGTCTGGGCGTTCCCGGCACGCCTGGTACTCCGCCCACGCGGCTGCCTCGGCATCGCTGCACAAAGCCACCGGGCCATGGAGCGATTCGCCAAGCGCATCGACAACCGGAAACCCTTCGAGGAAGGGAAGATTGACCGACCGAATCAGCCGTCCCGCGGATCGATCCACAATGCCCGCGAGTGCGACACCGACGGGCGCCGCAACGGGAGGCGGATCACCGACCCGCGCGCCGGCGGAATGGTCCGAGGACCATGGTGCGCCAGTCAGCTCCCTGACGTGTTGGGCCAGATGGGCGACGAATTCGTCCCCATCAGGGCCCACCCCGCCTTCCGCGAAAGTCAGCACCCGCCGCGCAACCACGATGGCCTCGCCGTCGTCGATGCCGCCGACGCGAGTCCATGTTCCGCCAACGTCGATTCCCCACGCGACAATGCCGGACATAAAAGCAGCATCCCGCG
>JBBTCJ010000192.1:0-21229 GCA_038043285.1 Planctomycetota bacterium
TCACCAGCGTGCGCCGCCCGGACGATCGCATCATCCGCGAGAAGAAGCACAAGGCCGCGTCGTGAGCCGCACAGACTGGGCGTCCGCGCCCTTGGCTTTGGCGTTGGCCGGGGCAGTCGGGCCGGGTTGGGCGTATGTGGAGACGATCCATGGCCCCAATGATATTGGCTCCGTGAGGCAGTTTTCCGCACGACCTCGGTTGACATCGCCGGGTTGTAGGAAGATACTGAAGTAGGCTACCGCGGTGCTCGATAGGGCGCATGGAGTCTTTTGACGGAGGTACGCGATATGAACCAGCAACAGAAAAAGCTTCTCTTGGCCGCCCTGGCAATCCTTGCCTTGGGCGCCGGATCGTATTTTGTCCTCGGAACCGGGGGCAAAAACGCAGCGATGGTCAACAACACCGGCGCGACCACCGAGAAGAAGGTCCGCGAGGTAAGGAAAGAGGAGCCGAAGAAGAAGGCCACCACGCGCGAAGCCCGGGACGAGCGGGAGGAAACGGCATCCGACGCGCCCCGCAAAGAGCGCCAGGAAGTCGAAGAGGAAACGAGCGAGAGAAAAACGCGGACCGAGGACCGGAAAATCAAAACGAAGAAGAAGTCGGCCCCGGCGTCCTAGGAATCTTGCCGGCAAACTTGCAGCCATGAACAACATGACGCGCACCGCTCCAACACGGCGGTGCGCGTCTTATTTCGTTCCGGTTCGCCTTGTGAATGTTCTTAACGAACGGCGCCGTCGTGAGCCGACGTCGGAGCGGGAGGTTCCGTGGTTTCGCCGATGTCGCCGCCGGCCGCCGAGCGAAGATCGCTCCACGCCCGGCGCAACTGGATTCTCGCGCTGGCCAGTTCCGCATCCGCGGCGATCACGTCGCGCTGGGCTTCGTTGAGTCGCGTCAGCGTTTCCTTCCCGGCAAGGTATCCCGCCAGCACAATGCGGCGGTTTTCCATGGAAATCGCCACGTTCTCGCGTTGCAAGCGGATCTGCTCCTGGGCGTTGGTCAGATCAACGACCGCCCGACGGACCTCCGATTGGACCGCAAGGCGCTGCCGGTTAAGCCTTGCGGCGGCCTCAGCCCGGTTGCTCTCCGCGATCCGCACCAGCGCGTCACGCCGTCCCCCCTCCACCAGCTCCCAGCGCAGCTCCACCCCCCCCGCCGACGACTGGTCGTCGTCGTTGTACGCAAGATTCGAGGTTCGATCGAACCCCCATGACCCGCTTGCGGTCACGATGGGAAGGAACACGCCCTTGGCCGCCCGGACCCCCTCTCCCTCGCCCTTGAGCAATTCGTCGAACTGCACCAGGTCGGGCCGGCTCGCCGTCGCCCGCCCAAGCCACGGCTCCGCCTCAACCGGGGCCAGGTCTTCCGGCGTTTCCTCGCCGAGCGGAGACAAAGCCAGGGCCTCTGGCAACACCGCATCCGGTTGACCGAGAAGCTCCGCGAGTACGACTCGACCCGTTTCGCGGATACCGACGGCGGCCGTAACCTTGGCCTGCGCCGCCAACACCCGGACGTGGAAGTTCTCGACGTCGGTCTGTGCCGCCCGCCCGGCGGCGTGGAGCTTCTTGGTCTCCTCATACTGCTCCCGACTGAACGCCTCGTCCGCCCGGGCGATCCGCACCTGCTCCTCGGCAAACTGCACCTGAAAATAGGCCTCATCGACGGCACGCACGATCAACCGTTGCACGTCCATCAGTGAATGGACCGACGCCCGCTGCACGTGCTTGGCCACCAGGATTTGGGCTTCGCGCACGAAACCGTCGAACAACGTCCAGGTCGTGGTCAAGCCCGTCGAATGTTCGCTGAACGGGTTGGTGTTCCCCTGCGGCTTGCCCATTCCAAACAGCGGACGGCGCAGCGCGTTGAGTAAACTGGTCACGGCGATGTTCTGGGTGTCGGAGTCCGTGGGCACAAAGGGCGTGGGCTGCAACGCGGTGCTTAACCGGTTACGGCTCGCCGGCGTGTGGAGGGTGCGCACCGAGTTGTGGGTCAGCACCAGATTCGGAAAGTACCGGGCACGAGCCTCCGCGATCCGCGCCGTCGCCGACTGAAGCCTCGCCTGCGCCGCGTGCACGTCGGGGTTGGCGCGAACGGCGATCGACCGGGCCGTCTCCAGGCTCAAGACATCATCAGGAAGCAGGTTCGCGGCGTCCTGTGTGACGACCGCCTGCCCAAACGGCATCAATTGGGTCTGCTGCTCCTCCGGAAGGCGCGCCACGGCCCGGGCGTGCCGACGAAGAATGACTTCGATGCTGTCCAGCGGCGTCGTACACCCTGCCGCCCACGCGACCATGACCACGCCCACCATCGCCGTGCCGCGAACCTTCGCCCGGAAACGAAGTCCATTGGGCCCGGCGCGAGCCAGGAAATCTGTCGAAACTACGCAAGTCATCTGTCGTTCCTACCTGGCGCTGCGGTGGAGGTCGCTTGACGATTGTCAATCGACGGACTCAGTCACCCTCGCGGTATGAATGCCGCGGCTCGGATCAACCCATTAGATTCGAATCGGCCCGTCAAATGAGGCGTGACGGACCACTAGAACCCAGGCGAGAGACAACTGCTCGGTTGCTCCGCCTGCCGCGGGGCCCGACCGCCCGCGCAATCGCCGACGACGGAGCGGGAAGATGGGCGATACAGGACTCGAACCTGTGACCTCTCGGGTGTGATCCGAACGCTCTAACCAACTGAGCTAATCGCCCCGATGTTTCGGTGGATGCTTCTATACCACCACCCGACGCGGCCCGCAACGACGCGGCAGAGGGCGTGCGCGGGAGTGCAGCTCGCAGTCCAGAATCAGGGTGCCCTAGCGCACTCGGTCCGCGCCGCAGGGCGGACGCCCGCCCGATGCCGTCCGCGCTGAGTCTTGGGACGGTCTCACCTTGATCGGAGTGTGGAAAACGGGTAGCATGCCGCTCGTTCGGCAGGTACGGTGCAAAGTCATGTATGCTAGGCCGTGTCTCATGGTGTGGGCCGCTCTCCCGGCAGCTTTCGCTTGTTCCATGGGAAGCGGCCCCGATCTCGCCCAGGACACGGGAGACTCCGGAGTGCGGATTACCGCCCGGGTGGGTGGTCGGCCCCAAAAACCCGCAGGTTCGGAGGTGGTGCCCTCCGCACCGGAATTGGCGATCCCCCTGACCTGCGGCGACGGCGTCTGTGGCGGCGAGCGGGGCGAGAACTTTGGCAACTGCCCGCGGGACTGCCAAACGCTTGATCACCGAGCCGACTACTTCGCGGCGCTGCTCGCTTCACGCTCCTTCGCGGTTGACGTCGGGGCGTTCGACATTTTCGAGGCCGAGGATTGCGCGGACGTGGTCCGCTGTTTCTACAACAATCCGACCTCGCCGTACGGCATTCCTCTGGTTCCTCCCGGTCCCGGGGAGCCTCACCCCGACCCGGGCAACTGGCTCCCTCGCCCGCCAGGGATGGAGCACCTGAACCCGGTGTACCGGCTTCGCCCTGATGAAGCCATCGTTTGGATTGGGACGACCCCTCCGGAGTGCCCATACTTTTCCTTCACCAACTACGTCTTCATCCGCACCGAACCGGATTCGGAGGGTGGTCCGCCGTTCAGCGGGCAAACGATCGTATTTGCGAGTCTGGGGGAATCCGAGAACCAAGTGACGTTGAGGACCAGCGCCCATCCAGGCGAGTCGCCCTTCGGGAGAGAATGCGTCGTCATCGCCACCCCGGATCGCGGCGTTGACGGCGTCATTCGCAGCGCGCTGGAGGATGCGGGGTTTCCGGGATCCATCGTTAACACGCTACCTTTTCCCCGGTTCCAAGCCGATGGCATCACGCCGAAAGTACGCTTGGGCTATGATCCTGAAGGCGACGTGCTGAGGCTTCTGATGCGGATCGCCCACCCGGACGCGCCGGTGGAGGGGACGACGATTCGGGCATGGCTGGCGAACACCGGCTCACGCGTGTTTCGCGTTCGTCCCATGTTGGACGTTCCCCTGGATCCGTTCCCACTTCCACCGCGCAGAACGCCTGGAACTGGCGAATCCGAAGAGGAGTCCTCGCTGTTGGAGCTTGTCCGGCGTATCCAGGACGCCCACGCCGAGTTACCGAGCGAAACGCGCGTCGCGTTTCCCAGTCCAATGGCGGACGGGGATTTCTGCCTGGAGAACCTGACGCCCTGCAACGGCGACTGTCGCGATACGCCGTACATGGGCGCGATGTTCAAGCTGGGTGATGCACCCGAAGCGATTATCGTCGCGGGCCGCAATCACGAAACCAGTGGGAAGGCCGCCTACGTGAACGTCACCGCGACTCGAGTCCTGGGTGGGATCGCCTTCCACTCGGTGGTCATGCGGGATCTGGTCAGCAGCGCGGACGTCTATCTTCCCCACCACCCGGACCGAAACAATCTCTGGCAGACGAAGTTTTCGCGCGACTGCCGGGGGGAACCATTCTGTTACGAGGTTACCGAGGAGCATATCGCCACGGACGAATGGCTAGCCGTCCTGGTGCGGGCGTATCTGGAACCGGCCACGGGGACCTCGGCCAAAACCTTCCCGCTCCGTGAGTCGGAACTGGTGTTTCCAAGAGTCATCAAGGTGAACTGCGCGGAAGGCTGCGGTCCGGCTCCGCGCCGTTCCTCCCCGGCGGTGGCAATCCCCATGCCGTAGCTCGTAGGGCGGGCACTGCCCACCATGAGCCGTTTCGCCTTCCCAAGTCGCGGCGACTTCGGTAGGCAGCGCTTCCCTGAACGGCCACCCGCGATGCCGGCGTTGGCGGCACCCTTTCCGTCCAGTATGCTCGCCCTCGTGAACGCTGCCCGTGCCGAAATGGTGGTCAGTCGTCGCGCCGCGTCCATGCCGCCCTTTCTGGCCATGGAAGTCCTGGAGCGCGCCGCGGTGCTGCAACGACAAGGGCGTTCCGTCATTCATCTCGAGGTGGGCGAGCCGGACTTCGCCACGCCACAGGTTGTCGTCGAGGCCGGGCAGCGCGCGCTGCGCGACGGTCGAACGCATTACACGCACTCCCTGGGCCACCCGGAGCTTCGTGAAGCGATCGCCGAATGGCAGAAGAAACAATACAACGTCGAGGTCTCGCCCGATCGCGTCGTGGTGACCATGGGCAGCTCCGCCGCGATGCTGCTTGCCTTCGCCGCTATTCTTGACCCCGGCTCCCAAGTGCTGCTCACCGATCCGCACTACGCCTGCTACCCGAACTTCGTGACCGCCTTCGACGGCGTCCCCGTTCGTGTTCCGGTGCGGGAAGCCGACGGATACCAGTGGGATCCCTCGGCTGCGATGGATCGGATCACGACGAACACCCGGGCCTTGGTGCTCAACTCGCCGGCCAATCCCACGGGAACGATCACCTCGCCGCAGCGAATGAGGGAACTGGTCAACGTCCTCGGCGATCGCCTCACCATCGTGTCCGACGAGGTCTATCACGGACTCGTGTATGCCGGCGCCGCCCACTCGATCCTTGAGTTTTGTCCGGACGCGGTGGTCATCAACGGGTTCTCCAAGCTCTTTGCCATGACCGGCTGGCGTTTGGGGTACGCAATTCTCCCGCAGCACCTGGTTCGCCCGGTGCAGAAGCTCCAGCAGAACCTGTTCATCTCGGCCCCGGACTTTCCGCAGTTCGCCGCCGTCGCCGCCCTCAGGCACGCCGACGCGGACGTCGAGCGGATGCGGCAGGAATACGACCACCGCCGCAGGCTGGTGTTGAGGCGACTATCGGAGATCGGGCTATCGGTCATCACCGAGCCGGTCGGCGCCTTCTACGTTTTCGTCAACGTCCGCGCCTACACCACCGACGTGTACGCATTCGCCTTCGAATTGCTTGAAGACGCCGGCGTGGCCATGACTCCCGGCGTCGATTTCGGACCGGGCGGTGAGGGATACCTGCGTATTTCCTACGCCAACTCGCTGGAGAATCTCTCCGAGGGCATGGACCGGTTGCAGGCGTTCCTGTCGACGCGGAACCCGAACAACGCGTAGCGCCTCGGTCGGCGAGGGAGCGCTTCAGTCGGCGCAGGAGCGCCGCGATCAGAACCGCGAATGCCAACGAGCGGTCGCCTGTTTCGCGGGGCGTCGAAGCGACAGGACCGCTCCATTCTGTCGCGGTTCCGATCCCGATGCACCAGGGCGCCACTGGCAGCTTGCCTGCCGTGTGGACCGATCGGACAGGTCGCTCGTGGCATCCAACGCCCAGGGGGCTTTTGATGGGTGCCTCATCCTGAGCGAGACGAAGGGCGGGGGACGAGCCGGTCGGCGAATCCTATGGTCATTCCCGCAAAGATGGTGCCCCATCCTTTCCTGATGGAAAGGATGGGGCACCGCGTGCACCTAACCCCCGGCACCTCCGCACTCAACTACTGCGGAAGCGTCGCGCAGTACGCCCCGACGTCGGCGCCCTGGGCGTTGGTCATCCCCAACTCGTAGTAGCTCGTCATGCGCGCGCCGGCATGTCCGAAGCGGATCTTGTGGAAGGTCTCCTGCGGGTTGTCGTTGGCCAGCGAGCCGACAAAATCCACGCCTCCGAACACGATCGCCGTCCCATCGGGGCCATGGCACATTCCGCAATCCACGGCGGGATTCACGCCGCCCGAGTACAGGGTCGCGCCGGCCACGCTATTGCCATTGAACGAGTAGGTATAGCTGCCCGGCGAACCCACCCGATTGATGTACGGGCTGGTGTCGATGACGCCGGCGTTTTTGATGAACGCCACGAGGTCGTCGATGTCGCCATCGCTCAGCCCGTAGGCGGCAAAGTTGTGCCCGTTGACCGTCGTCCCACCGGTTCCATCGCCGTTGGGGTTCTTGATGATGGCGAAGATTTCCGCCTCGGTCATGGTCGTCACGGCGTCGAGCACGCCCTTGATGCCGGTGTAGTTGCCGCCGCTCTCATACCGCCCATCCTTGCCGATGTAGTCCCAGCCGTGACACTCCTTGCACCGGTAAGTCGTGTTGCCCGTCTTCTGCCCGATGGGAGGATACAGCGGGTGTTTGCCCGTCGGAGTTGGCGCGCCGTTGACGACCCACCATTTGTCATACAGCAGACCGCCACGCCGGGCGTCCGCGCCCGCCGGAGAACCGCCGTGAATTGTGGTCGTCAGGTCGGGGAAAGACAGCCCGAACCGATCCACGCCGTTGTGGCAATGGTTGCAGGCATACTGCCCCGTTATCCACGGATAGGCAAACGATCCGGTTGCCGTAAACTGCGTCGTCGTCGTGAGGTCTATCTGCCCAATATGGGTCCGAATGTCGCCCTCGGACGGGCCCGTTCCGACCGCCGGGTAGGAGACCGCCGACTTGACAAGGTACGGCATGTGGCATTCGGCGCAACCTACGGCCGCCATGTCGCCCGTCAAGCTATACTCCTTCCCGCCAATCCCGGTCGGGTTATGGCAAACTGCGCAAGCCTTGTCCATTCCCGGCGGATCGCCGCTCACGCCCATATAAACGGTGGTCGTATGCGGGTTGTGGCATGCCACGCACAGCAAGTTCGCGTGCGGTCCCTTCGCGCCCGCGGCGACATTATCCGGGTTGATCCCGACCATCTCATCGTACTGCTCATGGTGCTGAATAAACCCTGCACTCGCTTTGATCCGATTGCCTGCCGGTACGTACGCCGGGTAGAGCTTCTCGCCGTCCCGCGTATGGCATTCCCTGCACGCGATCGCCTTGCCGTAGCCCATGTCCGCTGCGGTAAGGTCCGCCGTTGTACGCGGCGTGGCGATCTTCGTGATATTGGACGCACTTGGGGCGTCGGCGTGCAACGACCCGCCACCGTGGCATGCCTCGCACTGGACGCCTTCGTCAACCCACGTGCCCGCCATACCCGGCAGGTTCTTCTGGCGGTTGAGGTTCCGCGTATCCCCGGTCGCCGACGTGTAATCCTTCCAGCCCGTCGTATGACACGCACCGCAGTCGTATTTCTTGTCCACCTGGTTGTCGTTGTACGCGGCCATCCCGCCCGTTGCGAGGTTGTACTGGGTGGCCGTCCCCGTGATGATGTAGCCGGCCAAGTCGATCCACCGCGCCTTCCACGCGAAGCCGCCGATGACGTAGCTGATGTCAGCATAACTGAACGGAGTACCCAACGTGTTGTCGGTTCCGGGTTTTGGATCGCCCGGAAGGGCGTCGTTGTCCGTGACCAACCCGAGCGCCCCAGCGATCGAACTGAACGGGAACGTCGGCATCTGCCCATTGACGATCTCCGTCAGTTTGTACGGGTGACCGCTTCGGAGGAACGAGCGATAGTCCGTCCCCGTGACGGCCATCGCTCCGTGGCAAGTCAGGCACGCGTCCGTCCCGGTGTACTGCACGGACGCCGTCTGCCCCGCAGGCACGTAGCGCAGGTACGCGTTCAGGACCGTTCCAGTCAACTTCTCATAGGTCAGCTGCAGAAGTCCAACCGCATACGCGGTGTTCTTCACGCCCAGGTCGCCGCTATTGTCCACGAACTCCCAGTTCCAGATGGCGTCTTCGACGATCAACTGCGTAGCTAGATCGGACGGTGTGAGGAAGGAGTTGCAGACGCCGCCGCTCGTTACGCAGGAATCGGAGGCCACGTTGGGCGTGCACGACTGCCCATTCCGGGTACCGCCTATGCAAACCCCGATCTGCCAGTACGGGTATCCGGGGAAGTTCAGCGCTCCCATACCGGTGATCCGGCCTTTGACCAGGTCCAGCAATCCCTGTGTCTCATCCTGGACACCTTCGACTGCCGCGTCGCCGTCGTAGTCGCCGCGAGCCATCCGGTTGATTGTGGTCAGTCCTGTGTGACATCCGCCGCAGGCGTTGGGAGCGTTCTCGAAACCCGAATCATGGTCCACAAGGTTAAAGGAGTGACCGCCAACGGTTCCCGCTCCCGGCCCAGATGTCGGTGTCGGCGCCATATGGCAGTCGGCGCACTTCAACAAGTTCTTGTGCTCGGAGCTGTGTATCGACGTATTCCCCCACGTCACCCCGTTGACCCCCTCCAGCATGACGCCGCCTGATAGATAGTGCGGCGTGGAGATTCCGGGACCAGTAACCGGAGGTGGGGTCCGCCCGTTGTGACAGGTCATACATGTCGCTGACGAGCCGGCGTCGGTAATCGCCGGCTGACCGGGCAACGTCACCGTGTCATAGATCCGCAGCAACTCGTCTTCCTGCGCCTTCCCGTGCGTCGCATGGCACACCAGGCAGTCCAGGACGCGGAACGTTCCGCGCCGCTGAGCCTCTGGCACGCCATTGGAGAAATCGACGTATCCGTTTCCTGAGTGGCACATGCGACACGCGGCCCGACTCGATTGCGTCCAGTTGTAGTGCGCGAACGGGTCGGCGTGTTCATCGGCGTGCCCTGCGTGCAGCCACTGGTCATACTCTTCGTGGCATTCGGCGCACAAGCGGCTGGGTTCGCCTTCAGTTCGGACGAACGACAGTTTACACTGTTCATCCTTCCAGCATGGCTTGGCGTCGAACGGTCCGTCAACGCAAATGCCGGTTACCGGCGTCGAACCACTGATGTTCTCGCCCTCGCAGATCCCCTGGAAGGATTCGTGCGGATCATGGCACGTTCCGCAACGCATCTTGCCCGCGTCGAGGTGAAGCGCCAGGTCGCTTGCCGGGTCCAGGTCCGTGGGCACGATGCCCCACGGATGCGACATGGACGTATCGCCGGCAGCCACCGGCATCTTGCCCGCGATCTTGCCGGCCGAGTGGCACGATTCGCAGAGATTCTCTTGTCCGCTCGCGCTTAACATCCCGCCTGGCGCGTTGTCCATGTCGTGGCAACGCCCGCAACGGTTCGGAATGTCGATGATGTGCGGCGGATTCAGCGCCGGGTGGGCCGCAACCCCGCCGTCGGTGCTGAGGAAGTCCGCCGTCGTGCCCATGCCGAAGGCCGCCACGGCAATGTCCAAGTCGCCCTGATCGACGAACTTGTTCTGGTTCAGGTCAAGCTCGTCGCGATACTCACCGCCGACCATAGCAGCCACGATGTCCTCGGGATTGTCTGGCGCCAGTGGAACGGCATGACGTCGTCCAACCGCTCCGAATCGCTCCGAGACCATGCGGTGATGCTTGGCCATCAGTTCGTCATCGCGGACGGTCGGCGCACCCACCGACGACGGACCGCCGCTGGTGCAGGTCACGTCGAAGACCTCGACCGCGCCGTTGTTGGTGTTGGCGATAAACATCGTTCCCGCGGCGTCGATGGCCATGTCCCCGGGTACGCGGAGTTGCCCCGTGCCCGTGCCGTAGCCCACCAGCGGCGTGTGCGTCGAGCTAAGCTCAGTGCCGGTGTCGCTGAATGATCGCACCGTGCCCATGAGCGCGTCGGCGATGTAAATATTGCCGCAATCATCGACCGCGATGCCCTCGCCGCGGGCGAACCAGGCCGTCTCGCTCGACGTGGTGAACAGAATACGATAGCCGAACTTGAACTGCAGGATGCCCGCGGTGTCGAAGACCTGCACGCGGAAGTTGTCGGCGTCGGTAACCAGCACCAACCCGTTGACCGTGTCCAGGGCGATGGCCTGCGGAGTCTCGAAGTTGCCCATCCCGGTCCCCACCATGCCCCACGAGCGATTGAGCGTCCAAACGTTCGGCGCCGTTTCGCGGAAGACCATGATCTTGGCCGATCCGCTGTCCACGGCGTACAGCTCAGCCGCCACGTCGTCGAAGGCCAGATCATTCGGCGATGAGAACGCCATCGGCGCGGGATTCACGGCGCTTTGGAATACAAAGGCCGATGAATACACCCCGATCGTCCCGTTGGCCCGCGAAATGAAAACGCGCCCGTCGGAATGAACGGCGATGCCGATCGGCTTCTCTGCAACCGCGTAGGTCGCGACCACCGCCCCCGTCCCGTCGTAGGAGACCACGTTTTTCATGGGCGGGTCGGTGACATAGACTCCTCCCCCGGGTGCCGGCGCCAGTCGGGCCGGATAGTCGATCCCTGTCGCCCACGTGCCGACATACGACACACTAGACGTTTGTCCCAGCGTCGCGGTTGCGGTCGCGATCGCTATGAGTGATACAACAGTCATCTTCGGCCTCCTTTTCGATTCGTTTCGCCGACGGTCTGGCGCTTGGGTCCAAAGAACAGCGCCCGAAACCGGTACACTCCGCCACTCCAAACGGAAACGGTGGGCAAGTACCGTACCACGCGAGGCTTATGGGCTGTTCACGCCGGGCCGCAAACGACGGGAACGTGCATTACTTGTTGTCAAACAACAAGTTACAGTGGAAATGGCGGGAATGGGACGTGACCTGCCGCCACACGCATTTCTCGGATTCGGGAACCGTTTTGGGAGTGCGGCTCGCCTATCAGCCAACCCTTACGACAACGAGTATCAGCCGATTTCGACGGTCGGGCGTTGGTCGCTGACGATCCGGCCGTCGCGCAGGGTGATGATTCGCTGGCAGCAGGCGGCGACGTCCGGTTCGTGCGTCACCATCAGGATGGTCTTCCCGTCGCGGTGAAGCTGATTGAAGATTTCCAGGATCATCTGTCCGGTGGCGGTGTCGAGGTTTCCCGTCGGCTCGTCGGCCAGAATGATCAGCGGATCGTTGATCAGGGCGCGGGCAATGGCGGCGCGTTGCTGCTGCCCGCCGGAAAGCTCGTTGGGGCGGTGGTGGGCGCGGTCTTCGAGCCCAACCATGGACGCCAGCTCCCGCGATCGCTGCTCGCGCCGCTGCGGCGACACGCCCTGGTAGAAGAGCGGCACCTCGAGGTTTTCCAGGATCGTCAACTGCGGGATGAGGTTGAAGTTCTGGAAAACGAATCCGATGCGTTGCCCGCGGATTTCGGAGAGTTCGTCGTCATCCAGTTCGGCCACGTTGACTCCGCCCAGCAGGTAACTGCCCGACGTCGGACGATCCAGGCAGCCAAGCAGGTTCATCAGCGTGCTCTTGCCGGAACCGCTCTGCCCGCAAATGGCCACCGACTCGCCTTCGACGAACTCGACGTCGATGCCTCGCAGGGCGTGAACGTGCACGGCGCTGCCGGGCTTGGAGTAGACCTTCGCCAGCTCGTGAACGGATGCGATGGGCACGGTAGCGCGGGTTAGGGTGTCGTTCCCGATGAGGACGGGGACGCGGCCTTTTCCTTGGGCGGCTGACCTTCGGGCTTCTTGTTTTCGTCGGAGGCAGCCGCGCCATCCGTGGTGGTCTTGTCCTTCTCGCCCGCCTCCGGCTTAGGGCTGACGACTTGCACGATTGCGCCCGGCGGGCCGCCGCGCACGTCGCCCTTTCCTCCTGCCGGCCCTCGTGCCGGGGCGTTCATGCCTGGACCGCCCGCCTGTCCGCCGCGCGGACCGCCCCTTCCTCGTTGCGTTCCACCTGGACCCCGCTCACCCGCCTGGGCCTCGGGGAGGGTTCGTTTGAGGTCTTCGTTGAGCGCCAGCAGAACCTGATCGCCGGCCTCAACGCCGGACTTCACCTCAGCCCACTCGGTTCCGACCGCGCCCAGCGATACCTCGACGTACTCAGGTCCACGCTTCGTGTCGCGGAAAACGTAGCGCTTGCCGCCCTTGGAATACACGGATTGGACAGGGATGGTGACCACGTCTTCGACGGTCTGGACGTGAATCTCCGCGTGAGCCGTCACGCCCGGTTTAAGCGGAACGTCGGTGGCGTCGAGCGTAATCTCCGTCTCGTATTCCTTGAGGTCAGGGTTGAGCCAACTCGACTGGCTGTCGGCGAGAACGGCGATCTTGGTGACCTCTCCTGGAAACGTTCGGCCGGGAATGCCCTCAATGGTGACGACCGCTTTTTGACCGCTGCGGAGCTTGTCCGTCTTGGCTTCGTGCACGCGGACGACGGCGTTCATGACCGATGTGTCGGGCAACTGCATGAGCATTTGACGTTCGAAGACCGTCGCCCCCTCCTTGATCTGCTCCTCGGCGGACATGAAAAACCTCCGTCCGCTGCCGCCGCTTCCGGCGTACACCACGAAACCCTGGGTCGGCGCAACGATGCGGCACTTTTCATGCTGGGTGCGCAGCTTGGCGAGTTCAGCCTGAATCAGCTCCAGCTCCTTGGTTTTTCCCTCCGCCGCCGCGGTTTTCTGGGCTTCCTGGGCCTTGGCGCTTGCCGCTACCCGATCCAGATCCTTCTTGGCCTCTTCAACGTCGGATTCTCGCTTGGCACGATCGGCCTTGTCGGTGTAATTCTCGAGAACCACCTTCGCCATTTTCGCTTTTTCAATGTCCCAGGCAGCCTTCCGCTTTCGGAACTCAGCGTCTTCGTTCTCGGCCCTGGTCGTGTATCCCTTTTCAAACAGTTTTTGCGAGGCCAGAAAGTCCTCCTGGCGCCGCTCCAAATCAACTTCAGCCTGTTCGATGGCGATCTCCGCGTCGCGGAGTTTCTGCATCCATTCGCCTTCCCTGTACTTCTCCAGGTCGATGCTCTTGAGGGTGACTTCGAGGGATGCTTTGCGGATGTCGCTGTTGTTCTTGTCTTGTTGGATCTGGAGGTCGGCTTGTGCGGCTTCGAGCGCCGCGATCGAGTTGGCCTCCTTCAGTTCCGACTGGCGAATCTTGTCCTCGATTTCGGCGCTGGCCAGCTCGACGAGAACGTCGCCTTCCTTGACGGCCGTGCCTTCCGGAATCAGTTTGATGATCGTCGAGCGTCCTTCCACCTCGCAGCTGATGTCGGTGGACTTGGCGGCGCGCAACTCGCCCTTTTCCTTGAGCACGACGTTGAACGCCCGGTTGGCGACAAGGGCGCGGTCGGCAACCTCCGCGGACGGCCCCGCGGTCAGCAAACTCAGTCCCCAGCCCGCCAAGGCGAGGATTCCGATTCCAACCAAGGCAAACCCAATCCTCATCCAAGTTTGCGATGCTGTCGTCCGCCCGGGGTTGCGCCGCGAAGGTGAACTCTTGGCCGGGGCGACGGACGACGGGGCGGGGGAACTGATCGTCGTGGTCATGGTGGGACGCTCTCGTTGTGGCCGCGACGAGGCGGCCTCTCGCCGGACGAGACGAATGGACATCCGCTACGGCGTTCGGGGCACCCTCGGCGGTACGCCATCATCGGCCATGGGCACACCACCACCGAGCTTCCGCCATACCTGCCTACTGATCGTAGCACATTGCAGCGGCCAATGCCACTAAGTCGGTGTTCGTCGGAAATTGTCCGAGCGGCGAAGTGGTGCGCAGAAGCCCGACCTAGGGCAGGAGCAGTCCGGGTGCGAACCGCTGGCAAAGCCATACCAGCAGCGGGGGTAGGAATATTCCGGGCAACATGTTGGCAACCGGTATCCGCTTGATGTCCAGAAGCCCCAAGGCGACGGCCAGCAAGACGATCCCCCCGACGACGGTCATGAGCGCGATCGACAGTGCGTCCAACGGCTCAGCCACATAGAACGCCAGCAGGGACAATCCACCCTGAAATCCCGCGACGGTGAGGATGCTGGCAAAGACGCCCCAACCCAGCGTTGACGCGAGGGCCACAGACGCGAACGCATCGAGGAATGATTTGATGTACAGGTAGCTGGGATTGCCGTGGGCCCCATTCTCCAGGCATCCCACGAGCGTCAGCGGTCCCACGCAAAACAACACGCTGGCGGTGAGGAATCCCTCCGCAAAGGTGTGGGAATCGCCGCTGGAAAACCGCCGGTGGACCCAGGCGCCGACGCCTTCAATCCGTTCCTGCAATCGGAGCCAGGTGCCCAGTACCGCGCCGAGAAGCAGCGATCCGATCATCACCATGGCCAGGCGGGCGCCGAAAGTTTTGCCGGCTTCGCCGGCGGGGGCGAATTGCTGAACCGCCGACGAGAACCGTAGCACGCCGGCATCCACTCCGAGGGTCAACGTCACCAACCCCAGCGATTGAAGAACGATGATCCGATATCGCTCCGGCAACGATCCGGAAATGAACAACCCGACGAGGCTGCCGACCAACACCGTCGCGACGTTTACGATCGTCCCGCTCAAAATCGACCACATGCCGCGCTCTCCGTTACCCCTGCTCCTCGCCCGCAAGTGATCTCGGCGACGATCGACCTGATGCGCGCCGTCACGCTGTGCTCACTGACCAGGGCGCCGTGAATCACTTCGGTCGTTCGTCCCGCCCCGCCGTCGCGCGCTCCGCCCCCGCGGTTGCCCAGCACCAGGCGCCGCAATTCGGCAAGGCGACCATAGACGTGAATCGCCGGCGCGACCGCGGCCAGCGCCGGGTGCTCCTCGGAGATCGGGACCCGACCCGCGCGCAGGGCAACTTTCGCGCCGCAGGCGAGAGCCTCGAGCGCAAGCTCCAGCGCGGTCGGTGAGGCCATCGGCAGGACCACCCACTCCACGGTGCGGAACAACTCCGCACGCTGTGCATCCTGAGGAAGTTCCCGCGACAAAAGGTCGCATTCCAC
Source organism: Planctomycetota bacterium (assembly GCA_038043285.1). GTDB lineage: Bacteria > Planctomycetota > Phycisphaerae > UBA1845 > UBA1845 > JBBTCJ01. The sequence goes on from JBBTCJ010000192.1 coordinate 15,314, forward strand.
GTCGTCGAGGTTCCAATGGCTCCCATAAACACCCACCCGACAGCCGGTTCGTTTCAACGTCGAGACGGTCTCCCGCGCGACCACCGCGGGAGCAATTCGCTCGCCGAGGAATCTCAGGAAAACCTTGCGAATCGCGGCATCCCGCAGCGACGTCCCGCTCGATCTCTCGGCGGCGTCGAAGCATCGCTCCGGTGCAGCCTCCGTCCCGTCATCTGCGGCGGCGGCAACCGCCTCACGCATGGCCTTCCAAAGCGCCAGGTGACTGGGAAGGTTCACGTTGGCCGCCTCGGGGGAATCGTCCGGTAGATCGGCGGCGACGATGACGCCGATCGGAGGAGCGCCGGCGCGGGCCTGACCCCAAGACGCTGCGCCGACCGTGGGAGAGGGGTCCGGCTGAGGGGATTGCCGGACGGGCGGCCGATGGAACAGAGTTGCGTCGAATGCCGGAGGGCGTCGGGTGATCCGGTCCAAGGGGACCCCGAGCAAGGCCAGGTCCGCCTGCTGTTTCGCGGTGGTCGCCACGAACACGTCGAACGGTCCGCACGCGATAGTCCCCGATCGTGGCACGTCCGTTCCGGGAAAAAACCACGCCGCGACCGGCAAGGCATCGGGCAACATGGCCCGGATGGCGCCGGGAACCCCATCCACCCACAAGGCTAGGTCGGGCGAGGCGGCTTCCACGTCGCCAAGACGTGCCACAAGATGACACTTATTCGGGGCGTCCACCATGCTGACCTTGTGCGGCCAGCCCAATGATTGCAAAGCGCTCTGAATTCGGGGGGCATGGGCCGCAGTGTTCGCCGAATTGTCGCTCCCCATCACCACGATTCGGGGCGACCGGTCACCAGGCCAGGCTCTGCCTCGGGCATCTGTGGCGAAGGCGTCGCGCAGGCGCTCTCGAACCTCGGCCGCCAACTCCATTTGCTTGACCGAAACCCGCGTCGCGCACGCTACCAGTCGCCGCTGCCACTCGCCGATCTGAGCGATCGAACACTGGGGCATGGTCAGGAGCCGGGTCGGGAACTCGTATCCGGGGTTCTGCGCGAAAAACCCTTCCAGGGTCTCCTCCAGCTCTCCGCCGCAGAGAAGCACAATGCGCCCGGCACGCAGTGGCGGCGAGAACTCGTGCAGCGTCAACGCCAGCTTGACCAGCTCCGGCGACGCATCCCACGCGAAGACCGCCTGATGGCTCGCCAAGCGTTCGGCGACGACCAGCGGCTCCACTCCGCTGAAGATCCCGGGCAGCAGCACGTTGCCGCCGTCGGGGCCGACCGACGCGAACAGCTCCTCCGCACTCGCTCGGGGCATAGAGGTACCTCCGAGCCAGTGGATGGAACCATTCTCGTCGGCAAGCTGATAGGTTTCCGTCCCGTCTCGACCCATGACGGGGGTCGCGGCGGCGGGAAGGGACGCGCGCTCGATCCGATCAGCGATTTGAGGAAGGATGGACCGCAGAGCCGCAAGGTTCCGCGCGAACTGTTCCGCCGGGCGTGATGCTGCGGTGAGTCCGTTCACCGATGAACCGTCCTTGTGAATCCGTCGCGCCACCGGCTTCCCCAGGGGACCGGGGGAATCAGGCTCGCGCGCGTCACCGACCGATGACGCCCGTTTTCTCCAGAGCCATCCACACCAGAAACGCCAGGCCAACGATCCACCCCGCCCCGGCAATGAACAAGGGCCAGCGGGAAGCGGACGGAGCGTTGCCGACCAGATGGTCAGCGTCCGCGGCGCGCGCATTCGCGCCCGGTTTGTGATCGGGTGGGTCCGGTTGGTTTCGTCGATCGACCATTTCTTTGATTGCCGTGCGCCCCTGCCCGCGCGCGACGCCACGCCCGAGAGGGTATCATTTTCCGCCCGGTACGTCGATCGTGACGGGGATCTCGAGCGTGGGTTGGGCGGCGACGTTGGTCCGGACGGTAAGCTTGGCTTCGTATCGCCCCGGTAGGAGCTTGTCGGCCAGCAGTACGTTGAGGAACCGGATGTGGCTGGGCGTTCGCGGCGGCGTGTCGTCGGACGCTCGGATCGCGGGAATGTCAGCCGTCACGCTTTGAACTTCCAGGGCGGTGTTCAACGCCGCCTGGAGCTTGATCCGCCGCTCCCGGCCGGCCGGCGTGCCGTCGGCACGGAACAGCACGACCGGTGGCTCCACAGCCAAGGGCGGTGCGATCATGCCGAAAACCGGAACGCCGATCCACGGCTGATCCAGGGAGGTCGTTCGGATTTCCAGGATCGTGGCGAATGGACCCGGCGCCGCGCCGTCGCGCAGAGTGAGTTCGACATTGAAAGCCGACGTGGGCGGGACGCCGTTCACCGATTCAAACGCGACGTCAAACATCGGCCCGGCTGACGCGGACAGGACGTCGAAGGTCGTACGTTCCGCCGATCGAACGGTCACCGGGGCCAGCGTCCGCCCGGGCACCACGGTCTGCCGGGTCACGTCGAGCACCAAGGGCGTCCAGGTAAGTTCTCCGATCACGTCCCCGCGGATGGGGACGGTGCGTACTTGCTCTTCGCCGTCGGCGTCCAGAACCAGTTCCGCAGTGGCGATCAACGGTCCGAGACTGGCCGATTCGGAAACCGTGAAGCGAATCCGTTGCCCCGGACCGGTTTCGCCGTCCAGAGGTTCGACCGCGTAGTCGAGGGGGAAACCCTTCACGCGAACCTCCTTGACCTTGACGGACTTTCTTCCGCCCGCTGGCCGTAGATCGATGGTCTTGGAAACCGGCGTCCCACGCTGGACGGCACGAATGTTCAACATGCCCGGTGGTTCGATTTCGTAAATGGCTTCGACCTTGGCGTGAAACTCCAACGTGACATCCGGCTCCACGGGGTCGTTGGTGTGCACGGTGATGCGCTTGTTCTGGTCGCCAACCCGGCTGGTGCTGTCGAACTCCGCCTTGAGGTCCAACGATCCGCCCGGCGGAATGATCTTCTCCTCGTCCTTGAGCTGCACGATCGTGCATCCGCAGGTCGCCCGCGTTCGGTCGATCACCAGATTGGCCGATCCTCGGTTCTCCAATCTCCAGGTGATGGTTCGCTTTTCGCCCTCCACGACCATCCCGATGTCCAGCGACCGTTGCTCGACAACGAGCTGGGGGCGGCGCTGGGCATCGGCGGGAATCGGCTGCGGCGCGGGCGGCAGTTGTGCTAAGGCTGCCGCAGCCACCAGCCGGAAACCAAGAATGGAAACCACGCAATTCATTCAGAAACCTCCACCGGGTTCGTTCGGCACGCCGAACGCGGGTCGCCACGCGTAAGCAGCGCGTATCGACTCCGGCACGGCGCCGGTTCCGTGCTGCCCGGACATCCGCTGCGCGGCCCATTGTAGGAGTGGTGGAGCGCAGAGCCAAGCCGAACAACCTGGTCACAACCTCGTACTCGCGCCGCGGCGCGCTCGACCACGATCCGTTGACAGGCAAGAAGGTGAGGGTACGCTCTTCCGCCGGGCTGTGTATTCTGCTCGTCACGGCGGGCGCGTGGCCACCGCGACAGGCGAAACGGCTCTTTCTTGGAGAACAAACAATGCGTCGGTTGAACGGATTTGCCCTGTCTTTGGCGGGGCTTGGGCTTCTGGCGTTCGTCGCGTCGCCGGTCTGGGCACATTGCGGAAAGTGCGCGGGCGACTGCGCGACGATGGCCAAGGAGATGGATGCCGGCAAGTCGTCGCTGGCGTCGGCGGTCGGCGCGGCCGAGACCGCGTCCAAGGGGAAGGCCGTCGCCGCGAGCGCCGGTTTGAAGGATGGCAAGCTGACCTACAACGTGTACTGCAGCTCCGGCGGAAAGCTTCAAGGCGTCCCCGTCGATGCCGCGGGCAAGGCAGGCCAGGGAAAGGATGAAAAGTCAGCCCTGGGTTCGGACGCCGCAACCTCCGAAAAGATGGTCAAGGCCATGGAGACCGGCAAGCTGACGCTGGCGTCGGCGATGTCCGCTGCGGAAACTTCGTCGAAGGGCAAGGCCATGGCGGTCGTGTCCTCGTTGAAGGGAGAGGCGTTGACGATGAACGTCTACTGCCTCGTAGGCGACAAGATTATGAAGGTTGATGTGGACAGCGCGGGTAAGGCCGGCCGGAGCGAGGAAGCAAAGATGCTCCCCGGCAACGAGGAAAAGCCCAAGCCGAAGCCCGGCGGCTGATTTCGACCGGCGACTGCCAGGCTCTTTCTGAAAACCCCTTTCCCCCTGTAAGGGTGAGGGCTTTAGGACAGGACGTAGCTCACGGAAGGCGTGGTACAGTCGGCCCTGCCTCAACGATCGAAGCCGGTTTACCGTCCGATCGCCTGCGGCAGTGCCGCCCTACCGCGCCTTCCTTCTTGGTCTTCAAACGCTTCCGCGGGGCCGTCCGAGCGCACAGCCGGTGTCGCTGGTCACTGCATCGCGCCGCCCTGACATTCACAGCCCCGCCTCCGTCATCGGTCACGTTGTGCCTGGCGTTTTCTGCTCTTCCCTGGCCAGGGATGCAAACATCCCCATGCTCACCGCGGCCAGCGTCAGTGACACCAACCACACTCCCCACCCCGCGACATGCCACAACCACATGCCCAGCAGCGGCGCCGCCAGCCCGCGCACACCGGTAAGGAACACGTGGATCCCCATGTATTCCTCAGCCTCATCTTTCGACGAGAAGTGCAGGTGCCCGATGTTCCACGCGATTCTTCCTCCACCCTGGGCGAGTCCGTAGAAGAACGCCCGACATGCGAACAACCCAACGACGGCCCCGAACATCGCCGCCTCCGACCCCCGGCCGCCGAACGCCAAGAGAGTCCCCGCCAGACCGAAGGCGTACGAGGCCGCCCAACTGCCGATGTTCACCATCCGGAAACGCAATACGCCGATCGCGTCGAACAATCTCCCCCACCGATCCAGACTGCCCAACAACGCCATCGTCGGCAAGGCCACGACAAGCACGGTGCTGACCCAGAAACCGCCGGCATACCCGAAGTCGATCTCCCGCGTCACGATGGCCACGACCACCGGGAGCGTAATGAGGTTGGATATCCCGTGAATGGACTGGGCCAGGCAATACCTCGCGTAGCGACGGTCGTCGCGGAGGATCTCCGACATCCGCCGAAGCGATCGCCCGGGTGACAGCACCGCGGCCAGACTGAACGGCTCCACCAGCGACTCGTCCGCCGGCGAATCGTTGTCGATGCGCGAGGCCCGCAAGCCGGCGGCTTCTCCCCGAATACGAATCGGGGACAGAAGCCCCATGGCGATCAATCCCACCACCGCGGCGGCGGGGTAGACCAGCGTGTACGCATTGGGGTCGCGGTCGCTGTACGCGGCGCACATTTGCACCATGATGACGCCGACGACCGCCCGTACTCGTTGCAGCCGAGCGGTAATGCGGCCCCGCTGCTGCGTCGGATAGTTGGCTCGCCAGACCGCCGTGCGGACGGTGACCACGCCCGAAAGCAGCGCCTGGGCCCCCGCCACGCAGACCAGAAACCAGATGGCGCCCAGGTCGGTCGCGGGCGCCAGCCCCGCGGCAGCCGCGAAGGTCGCCGCCGCGACGCCGAAACGCGCCATGAGTGGAATCTTCCGCCGCCCCGCGCAAAGCATTCCCCACGCCAGACTCAGGAGATTCGCGGCAAAGGGCGTGGAAGCGACGATGGCGATCAACCAATCACCGCCGTGAAAGGTCTTGGAAATAACCACCCCGGCAAAATCCCCCTCGATCACCCCAGCAAACACGCCCCAGAAAAGAAGGTGTCGATACTCGTAAAAGAAATTCCGCCGAGAAAGGTACGGCAGTCGGCGGATTCCCAGGCAGTCCAACGAAGGTTCCTCCGTGTTTCCAGAATGCGAAGCCGCGAAGGCTACGATCTACCACAACATCCTGCAAGTCTGCGTCGCCTCCCGTGCGGGTTGGGGTCCGTGACACTTCCGGCGGGATCTTTTGTGGCCCCGTAAGGGGCCGAG